>JANQHG010000208.1 GCA_028277115.1 Azospirillaceae bacterium | reverse complement strand
GATGGCGGCCCGCTGAGCGTCGAGGGTTTCGCCCTGGGCGTCGATCGCGGCCTGTTGGGTTTCGAGCGCTGCGTCGTTTTGATCGAGGCGCGCCCGCTGTTCGGCGACCGAGGTGTCGAGGGTCTCGATGGCGCCCTGATGGACGTTGAGGGTTTCGCCTTGGGCGTCGATCGCGGCCTGCTGGGTTTCGAGCGCGGCGTTGTTTTGATCGAGGCGCGCCCGCTGTTCGGTGATCGTGCCGTCGAGGGTCTCGATGGCGCCCTGATGGGCGTTGAGGGTTTCGCCTTGGGCGTCGATCGCGGCCTGTTGGGCTTCGAGCGCTACGTCGTTTTGATCGAGGCGCGCCCGCTGTTCGGTGATCGTGCCGTCGAGGGTCTCGATGGCGCCCTGATGGACGTTGAGGGTTTCGCCTTGGGCGTCGATCGCGGCCTGCTTGGCTTCGAGCGCTGCGTCGTTTTGATCGAGGCGCACCCGCTGTTCGGCGACCGAGGTGTCGAGGGTCTCGATGGCGTTCTGCTGAGCGTTGAGGGTTTCGCCGTGGGCGTCGATCGCGGCCTGTTGGGCTTCGAGCGCTGCGTCGTTTTGATCGAGGCGCGCGCGCTGTTCGGCGACCGAGGTGTCGAGGGTCTCGATGGCGCCCTGATGGACGTTGAGCGTTTCGCCTTGGGTGTCGATCAAGGCTTGTTGTGTTTCGAGCGCCGCGTTGTTTTGATCGAGGCGCACCCGTTGTTCGGCGACCGAGGTGTCGAGGGTCTCGATGGCGCCTTGATGGACGTTGAGGGTTTCGCCCTGGGCGTCGATCGCGGCCTGCTGGGCTTCGAGCGCCGCGTCGTTTTGATCGAGGCGCGCGCGCTGTTCGGCGACCGAGGTGTCGAGGGTCGCGATGGCGCCCTGATGGACGTTGAGGGTTTCGCCCTGGGTGTCGATCGCGGCATGCTGGGCTTCAAGCGCCGCGTCGTGTTGACCGAGGCGCGTCTCCTGCACGACGACCGAGCCGTCCAAGGCCTCGATGGCCGTTTGGAGGGTTTCCAGCGTCTCGCCCTGCGCGCCGAGAGTCGCGGCGCGGGACCGGTCGGCGGCGTCGAGCGCGTCGAGCCGCGCGCCCGCCTGCGAGAGCGCCGACGCCAACGCGGCACGGCCCGCGTCGGCCGCCGTGGTCGCCGTATCGAGCCGCTCGGCGGTCGCCGCAAGGGTCGCGATCCGGTCGGTCAGTGCGCGGAGCGGCGCCACCGCCGCGCGCTCGACCTGACGTCGCACCTCGACCACCCGCTCGGCAGTGGTCTCCAGACGGGTGTCGAGCGCGTCGAGCCGGCCGGCCTGACGGTCGATCCGTGCGGCATGGGTGGTGATCGCGTCGGCATTGGTGCGGGCCTCGGCCACCGTCTCGGCAAGCTGGGCCGCACGGTGGTCGGCCGCGGCCGCCGCCTCGTCGATCCGCCGGGTCAGCGCCGCGACCTGGTCGGTCGCGACGGTCAGCTGCGCCCCCTGGTCCGCCAGGGTCGCGCCCACCGTGCCGACCCGGTCCGCGAGCGCCGCCAAGTCGTCGTCATGGCGGCTCGCGCGGTTGCTGATCGCCTCGACCCGCGCCGCGCGGGCGTCGCCGGCGATCGCGATGGTATCGACCCGGCCGTCGAGCGCGGTGATCAGGCTGCGGTTGCCGTTGGCGATCTCCGCCGTCTCGGTGAGCCGACCGGCTTCGCGCGCAAGCGCCGCATCGGTGCGGTCGAGCCGGCCGGCAAACGCCGCGCGATCCTCGGCCGCGCGCGCGATCCGCGCCTCGTGATCGCGCACTGCCGCGGCGTTGGCGTCGGCCTTCTCCGGGGTCGCGCCGAGCCGCATCGCCTGGTCTTCGATCATCGCCGCCGCGGAGTCGACGGCGGCCAGGCCGCGCTGCACCGCTGCCTCGTTCGCCTCGATCCGGCTGGTCCGTTCGTCCAGCGCCGCGGCGTTGAGCGCGAGCCGCACCTCGGTGCGATCGAGCTGTTCGCCATGGTCGGCGAGGGTCCGGTCGGTCGCCGCAAGGCGTTCGTCATGGCCGGCAAGCCGGGTCGCGGTGTCGTCGAGCGCCGCGACCCAGGTCTCGGCCGCCGCCCCCGCCTCGGCCGTCCACACCTCGAGCGCGTCCAGCCGTTCGGTCTGCCCGGCAATCGTTTCGCCGGCGATCGCAAGGTCGGCCGCCGCGGTGTCGAGCCGCCGTGCCTGGTCGGTGCGCTCCTCGGCCGCCGCGTCCGCCCGGGTCGCCAAGGTCCCAAGCGCGCTCGCCGCCGCATCGGCGCGGGTCGCGAGCTCATCCGCCCGCGCCGACAGCGCGGCGGTCGCCGCGTGCTGGCCGTCAAGCCGCCCTTCATGGTCGTCAAGCCGGCCGTCAAGGCCGGCCAGTGCCTCCTCGTGCGCGCCGACCGTCGCGGTCACCGCCTCGAGCTCAGCCGTCTGCTGCGCGTTGGTCGCAGCATTGGCGTCGGCGCGTTCGCCGACCAGCGCGAGATCGACCGTCTGGCCCTCGACCCGCTGGTCGATCGCGTCGAGCCGGCGGTCATGGGCGGCGACCGCGTCGTCCAGCGTCTCGATCCCGGCGTCATGGTCGGCGACCGTCGCCGCCAGGGCATCGATCCGCCGGCTCGCCTCCTCGATCTCCCGGACGTTGCCGTCGATCCGCGACATGTTGGCGTCGAATGCGGTCGCGATCAGCTCGGCGCGGCCCGCCGCAACCTCGAGCCCCGCGGCGGTCGCCGCCACCTGCGCCGCTTGGTCGGCGACCGACTGCTCGGCTGCGGTGACCCGCTCCCCGAGCCCGGTCAGCCTGACCTCGGCCGCGTCGATCCGCCTGCCGTTGTCGGCAATCCGCTGGTCGTAGGCCGCGATCCGGCTCAAGGTCAGGCGCGGCACGGCCCCACCGGCATCGGCACCGCCGGCCGCAGGCCCACCCCCACCGGTCGCGACTGTCCCGGCGCCGTCGGGATCCACCACACTTTCCAATTGGGTGACTGACTGGATATTGCTTTCTTGATAGAAAAAGGCAAAGCCAGCGGCAAGAATGGACACAAGAACCAACAACACAATCAGCATATCTCTGATCGACATCTTGACCTCGACCCTATCGATGCGGAATCCGGTCTCTTGATTGCGGCCACTATGGCGGCGAGATTGACCCCTGTCCACCAAGAGGGCACGCAAAAGACCGGCCGGAAGACCGATTTGTCGCGACCGCCGCGGCGGTCCCTTGTGTCCGGCGGCGCGGCTTACTCGAGCGCTTGGCGCAACGCGGCCGCCGCGGCGAACGGCGCCAGCGGCAGTGCGGCCGCCAGCAGGCCGCCGAGCACCAGCAGGTGGGCGCGCGCGCCCAGCCCCGACACCGCCATCTCGACCGCGCCGGCGCCGAAGATCAAAACCGGGATGTACAGCGGCAGAATCAGGAGCGACATCAACATCCCGCCGCGCCGCGCGCCCAGTGTCAGCGCGGCACCGATGATCCCGATCAGGCTCAACACCGGCGACCCGATCGCCAAAGCCACCATCAAGATGCCGAAGCCCGCCGGGTCCATCCGCAACACCACCGCGAGCACCGGCGCGGTCGCGATCAACGGCAGCCCGGTCAACAGCCAATGCGCGGTCGCCTTGGCGAGCACCACCAACTCAAGCGGCAAGCTGGCCAGCGCGATCTGGTCCAGGCTGCCGTCGTCATAGTCGGTCTGCAGCAGCCGCTCGAGCGACAGCAAGGATGCCAACAGCGCCGCCACCCAAATGATACCGGCGGCAATCCGCGCCAGCACGCTCGGCTCCGGACCGATCCCGAACGGGAACAAGATCGCGGCCAGCACGAAGAACACCACCGCGATCGCCGCATCGGCCCCTTGGCGCAGCGCGAGCTGAAGGTCGCGTTCGACCAGCGTGATGAAGCCCCTCATGCCCGCGCCTCCCCGACGGTCGCGTCTTCGGCCAACCCGGCGCCGGCGGCGGCCCGCTCGGGCATGCCGTCGTCGTCGAGCGCGGGCGCCGCGGCGCCGTCCTCAGCCGTCGCCAGCGCCGCCGCCGGGTCCAGCGCATAGTCGTCGAGGTCGAGGGTGCGCGCGGTCGGCAGTTCGAGCGCGACATGGGTCGATAAGATGATCAACCCGCCGCGCGCCTGATGGTCGGCCAACACCGCCTCGAGCCGGCCGATCGACGCGATGTCGAGCCCGGAGCTCGGCTCGTCCAGCAGCCACAAAGGCGCCGAGCCGACCGTCAGCCGGGCCAGGCCGAGCCGGCGGCGCTGGCCGGCCGACAGGAACCGCCCGGGGACGTCGGCAAGATGGGCGAGATCGAACAACGCGAGCCCGTTGCCGACCAAGCGGTCGACATCGCCCCGATGGCCGGCGAGCCGGGCCCAGAACACCAGGGTCTCCGCCGCGCTCAGCGCCGGCTTGACCGCGTCCTGATGACCGACGTAACGCAGTCGGGTGCGGTGCAGATCGGGGTCGTCGTCGATCGCGGCACCGTTCCACAAAAGCCGGCCGCGCCACGGCCGCAACAGCCCGGCCATCATGCGCAACAGGCTGGTCTTGCCGCTGCCGTTGCGCCCGACCAGGATCAAGCTCTCGCCGCTCTGAAGCTCGAACGACAGCCCGTCGAAGACCAGGCGATCCCCGCGCAGGCAACACAAATCAAGACCGGCGAACACAGGCATATCGGACCGAGGCGACGTGAAAGGGTCATCGGACCTATAGCACGTCCGGACCGAGCTCATGAAGGTCGCGAACGGCGGCGGCGCGCCGTCCGTTGCAGGCGCCGGATTGCCCCCAACATCAGCGGGTTTCACCCCCCCCCCCGACCAGTGGTTGCCCCCTGGCCCCTTTCAAGTAGTGGGGGTCAAGGGGGGGGGCCCCCTTGCGGGGGTGTCGGGGGCAGCGCCGCTGACAACGGCCGAAGGCCGAATGCCGGCGTCGCAGGTGATGAAGACATAAAGATATGTTTATGCTTGCATTGCTGACAGGCGATCGGCAGGATGCCGCACCGGTGCGGATCGCGTGCGGGGCGTGCCCGCCGCAATCCGTCGTCAGACGTCTTCAAGGAGCAGACAATGGCTGTGGCCACCGCCGAGACCGGGGCATCGTTTACCGATTTCAAGGTCAAGGACCTCTCGCTTGCCGAGTGGGGTCGGCGCGAAATCGCGATCGCCGAGACCGAGATGCCCGGGCTGATGGCCGTGCGCGAGGAATACGGACCGCAAAAGCCGCTCGCCGGGGCGCGGATCGCGGGCTGCCTGCATATGACCATCCAGACGGCGGTGCTGATCGAAACCCTGCTCGAACTCGGTGCTTCGGTCCGCTGGTCGTCCTGCAACATCTTCTCGACCCAGGATCACGCCGCCGCCGCGATCGCGGCGCGCAACGTTCCGGTGTTCGCCTGGAAGGGCGAAACCGAAGAGGAGTATTGGTGGTGCGTCGACCAGACGATCCACGGGCCCGACGGCTGGACCCCGACCCTGATCCTGGACGACGGCGGCGACCTCACCCTGGTCATGCACGATAAATACCCGGAATTGCTGCGCAATGTCCGCGGCATCTCCGAGGAAACCACGACCGGCGTCCACCGTCTGTATGAGATGGTCAAGGACGGCACCCTGCTTTGCCCGGCGATCAACGTCAACGACAGCGTCACCAAGTCGAAGTTCGACAATCTTTACGGCTGCCGGGAAAGTCTGATCGACGGCATCAAGCGCGCGACCGACGTCATGCTCGCCGGCAAGACCGCGGTGGTCTGCGGCTACGGCGACGTCGGTAAGGGCTCGGCGGCCAGCCTGCGCGGCCAGGGCGCCCGCGTGCTGGTCACCGAGATCGACCCGATCTGCGCGCTCCAGGCGGCAATGGACGGCTACCAGGTCACCACCATGGAAGACGCGGCGCCGGTCGGCGACATCTTCGTCACCGCCACCGGCAACGTCGATGTGGTCACGCTCGACCACATGCGCGAAATGAAGGACCGCGCGATCCTGGCCAACATCGGCCACTTCGACAGCGAGATCCAGATCGACGCGCTCAAGAACTATGTTTGGGAAGAGGTCAAGCCCCAGGTCGACGAAGTGGTGTTCCCGGACGGCAAACGGCTGCTCGTGCTCGCCAAGGGGCGGTTGGTCAACCTCGGCTGCGCCACCGGGCACCCGAGCTTCGTCATGAGCAACTCGTTCACCAACCAGGTGTTGGCCCAGATCGAGCTGTGGACCAACCATGCCCAGTACGAGCACAAGGTCTACGTCCTGCCGAAACATCTGGACGAGAAGGTGGCGATGCTCCATCTCGGCAAGCTCGGCGCCAAGCTGACCAGGATGACGCCGAAACAGGCGGAGTACCTCGGCATCCCGGCCACCGGGCCGTTCAAGCCGGACCACTACCGGTACTGACCAGAGACCGTGTGGTCGTCATGTTGGGGCTTACACCCCGCCGATCGCTGTCGCCGGAGGGTGCGGTTTTAACCCCAACCGTCTTTGCTGCGGCACCATGCGGCCTTGCGGCCGTTATCGGGGGCGCTGCCCCCGAACCGCCGCCAGGGGGCAAAAGCCCCCTGGATCCCCGCTTATGGGGTGCCGCTGGTTGCCGAACCAAGTCGGGTGAGTAAGGACGACGACGCGAAACCGTCGGCGGGGAGACCGACGTCGTCCTGAAACGTGCGCACCGCGGCCCGGGTCCGACGGCCGATAATCCCGTCGATCGCACCGACCGCATACCCGAGTGCGTCCAGCCGACGCTGCAAGAGCAACCGCTCGGCCCGTTTGAGCGGGCGCTCGTCGGTCGGCCACGGCCGGACAACGCCGCCGGCATGCGCGGACGCGCCGAGCCGCGGCGAACCGGCGCCGCCGAAACGATCGGACAACAAGCCGACCGCAAGCGCATAACTGGTGGCGTTGTTGTAGCCCAGGATCGCCTGGAAGTTATCCGTCACCAGGAACGCCGGGCCGCGATGACCGGCCGGCACCTCCACCCGGGCGGCGAGATCGGGCGGCGGCAAACGGGCGCCGTCGGCGGCCGGACGAACCCCGAGCCACGCCCAATCCGCCACCGGCCGCGTCTGGTCCGGCGCGGCCATGCGCCAATCGAAGCCGCTCGGCAACACCACCTCAAGACCCCATGGCGCCCCGGCGCGCCAGCCGGCCCGCACCAAATGGTTGGCGGTCGAGGCAAACGCGTCGGCGTGCGACCGCCAGATGTCGATCCGGCCGTCCTGATCGAAATCGACGCCGTACCGCGCCAGCGACGACGGAATGAACTGGGTCAGCCCGGTCGCCCCAGCCCACGAACCGGTCAGCGCCGACGGCGCCAAATCGTTCCGTTCGATCAGGCGCAACGCGTGGAACAACTGGACACAGCCGAACCCGCGCCGCCGCCCGGAAAAGCCGAGCGTCGCCAGCGAGCGCACCAGTGAAAACCCGCCGGTGAACCCGCCATAGTCGGTCTCGAGGCCGAAAATCGCGACGATCACCGAGCCCGGCACCCCGAATCGCGCCGTGATCGCGTCGAGCACCTGCCGGTGGCGCGTCAGGAGCGCGCGCCCGCGCGCAACCCGGCTCGCCGACACCGCGGTTGAGATATAGTCCCACATCGCGCGGGTGAACTCGGGCTGGTGGCGGTCGCGGCGTACCACCTCGGGGTCCGGGGTCAGACCGGCAAGCGCCCGCGCCGCCACCGCCGGCGCCACCCCGGCGGCAACCGCACGGTCGCGAAATTCGGAAAGCCAACGCCCGAAATCGCGGCCCGCCGGCGGACAGGCGGCCTCGGCCGGCAGGCGCGCGGTCGCGGCGACCTGGATCGCCTGAATCGGCTGGCCGGGCTCCGGCCCGGCAGGGGTCGCCATGCCCGCCTCGCCGCCGGCACCGCACGCCGACACCAGGCTCACCCCGGCAAACCCGGCCAGCAGGCCAAGCCGCCGGACCGCCCGGCCGATCAAGCCATTCCGCGCCATCTCGGTCCCTCGCCCGTTGCCCCTCGCCGAACCGCGCCGGCCGCCCGATATTGTCCGAGGTGGTCGTTGCAGCGCCAATCAATTCGGCAGTGCACAAGGGGGCAAGCCACCTCGTGTCCGGCCGCCCGCAACCGATGACGAAAGGACCAGACGATGAGCCAGCGTGAGACCGCGACCTTCGGCGCCGGGTGCTTTTGGGGCGTTCAGGCCCGGTTCGATCGGCTCGGCGGCGTGATCGAAACCATGGTCGGCTACGCCGGCGGCACCACCAAGACGCCCAGTTACCAGGACGTCTGTACCGGCCGCACCGGCCATGCCGAGGTCGTCCAGGTCACCTTCGATCCGGACCGGATCGGCTACGACCAACTGCTCGAAGCGTTTTGGGAGTGCCACGACCCGACCACGCTCAACCGCCAGGGGCCGGACATCGGGACCCAGTATCGCTCGGTGATCTTCACCCACGACGACACCCAGGCCCGCCGCGCCGCCGCGTCCAAAGACGCGCTCGACCGCTCGGGCCGCCTGCGTCGGCCGGTGGTGACCGAGATCGTCCCGGCCGGGCCGTTCTGGCCGGCCGAGGCGTATCACCAAAAGTACTTGGAAAAGCGCTCCGGCGTCGGCGCACTGCCCTGACCCTGCGCAACACGGCCCGCGCGATCAGCACACGACGCAGCGAAAGTGGATCAGATGCTGGTCGTCGCCGGCGCGCTTGGGGTTGGCGCCGAGAAAGACGATGCCGGCGCCGGTCAGCGGCAGGCTGGTCCGCTTGGCGAGCACCGGCGCCGCGTTTTCGATCGCGACATAGGTGCCGTTGCGGCTCTGGTCCTCGAGCACGAAGCCGTCGCCCGACTGGCGCACCACCGCGTGGGCGCGCGACGTGCCTTCAAACCCGACGATCAGGTCGCAGTCGGCGCCGCGCCCCATCACGAACACCTCGCGGCCGCCGGCAAACACGCTCTCCTGGCCTTGGTAGGAGAACACGACATAAGGCGGCATCGGGCCGGCCGGTTCAGGCCCTGAAATCGAGATGTCGATCGTCTCGTCGGCGGCCCGCGCAAGCTGCTCCGGGCGCGGCGGTGGCGGACGCGCAATCGCCGGCCGGTCGGCCGCCGCCATCCGCTCGATCCGCTGCATGAACCGTTCGGCGAGGTCGCGCGGAATGCCGCCGCCGTTCAGACGACGGCGAAAATTCTCGGTCACCGACTCGACATCATCTGCGGCATCGCGCGGCACGAACTCGCGGATCGAACGGCTGGCCGCGAACAGGTGGTTCAATCGCTCGAGCAAATGGCTGGCGCGCCGCCGACCGAATTCGGTGTTCACCAGATCGAGCAGATAGCCGATCTTGTCGGCCGGGGTCGCGAGCATCTCGAGCACTCGCTCGACCGCATCCTGGTAACTCAGATCGTCCGGCCCGCACGACAGAGTGGACTTGACCCGCCGGGTCACCGCGGCGCACATCGCCGCCCCGCCGAGAAAGCCGCCATACTCCTTTAACAGCGGGATCATGCGGTTCAACGCAGCGGCATCGCCCGTGCGGTCGAGCCGGGTCAACCGGGTGGTGCCGTCGAGCGAGCGCGCGATCAGATCGATCAACACCGCCCGGGTCAACGGCAGATCGAACCGGTTGTTGAGGCTGTTCAACTCCATCAACGGTGGCGACGACAGATGCTCGTCGGTCAACCGGCCGCGCACCAGACACGCCAACGCATACAAGGCGCTGCCAAGGTCGGGGGCGTAGCCGAGCACCGCGCGCACCGGTGTCGCGCCGTCCAGAATCTCGGCAATCAGCTCGTCAAGCGGCGTGATCGCAAGCGGCCCCGGCGTGCCGTCGAACAACCCCATAATCGCAACCAGCTTGTCTCGCCAGTCCGGCGCCGTCGACAGAAAATCCTGAAACGCGTAGGTCAGCGTGCGCGCCCGCTCGTCCTCGGGCAGGGTCGTGGTCACCAGCGTGATCAGATGGGTCACCCCGCGGTCGCGCAGCATCGCGCCGAACGGCGCCAGGCTCTCGGCCTCCTTGGCCAGGGCGAACAGCTCGCCATGCAGCTTGCGCAGCCAATCGACCTGGTCTTCGGGCTTGCCGTGGGTCCGGCGCACCTGCGCCGCCGCCAGCCGATGCACGACTTGGTTGAACAAAACCTCTTCGCGTTCGATCTGGCGCAGGCGCAACGGTTGGTGCAACACTTCGGTCGGTATCGTCACATTCTCATCGCACCAGGCGCGCATCAATCGCAACAATGCGCGCCGGGACGGGTAGCCATAGACGTCACCGACCGACCGGCACAACGGCGCATCATTGATCGACGCGACCTTGATCACCCGGCCGCCGCCCTGATATGCTTTTTCAAAAATGACCCGGGTGCGGTCCCGGGCATCGACTTGCTGGACCCGCACCGCGGTGAACTTGGCAAGCGACAACAGGTACTGGGCGCGGGCGACCGCCTGCGTCTCGTCTCCGAAGATGCCGTCGATCTCGGCCTTGCCGCCGGTCTCGACCAGGACCTCGAAGCCCTGCCTGCGCATAGTCGAGGCCTCTCGCGTCACCACGCTCGGGCGCTGCCGGTCGGATCGGGACCGCCGGGGCAATTGGCCGATCGGCGATCCGGATCGCCCAGCCTCACAATAGCAAGCCAGAAAGGAACCGCAACGCAAACCCATGACCACCCGCCGCGGCAACGGCGTGTCGCTGACGCAGAGTGTGTCGCGCGCGCCGCCGCGGTCCGCCCGGACGCCGCCGCCGAAATCGGTCGCGTGACGCGGCGCTGCGGCAAAAAACGATTGTTTCAGAAGGGGTTGCTGCTTGACCTGGATCGGCGCCTCGGGCATCATGTTTGTGGTGACCGGGCCCCCGCGCGCGGCGCGCCGGACCGAAAGCGTGAAACCCCCAAAACACGAAAATTATTTGTACTTGGACAACCGTCCTTTCGACCACCGTGCCGGATCGACCGCAGGATGATCGTCCGCGTCCATCGCCACCAATTAAGAACGAACGCCGCACCAGGACCGGCCCGGCGTACAGGCGGTCTGCCGGACCCCGGCCCGGCCGCGGCGGGAGGCCGACCATTATGACCAAATCGGAGCTGATCACCCGCCTCGCCGATCTCAACCCCCATCTGTACCAGCGCGACATCGAGCGCATCGTCGGCACGATCTTCGAGGAGATCTCGGGCGCGCTCGCCCGCGGCGACCGGGTCGAGTTGCGCGGCTTTGGGGCCTTTTCGGTCCGGCGGCGCGACGCCCGCACCGGCCGCAACCCGCGCACCGGCGAAACCGTCTTCGTCGACGAGAAGTTCATCCCGTTCTTCAAGACCGGCAAGCAATTGCGCGAACGGCTGAACGCCCAGTAGACTTCTCGCGCCAGATCGGGCGCCGGCCGCGCGGCCGGCACCGAGGCGGGAGAGGGCGCAATGCGGGTGATCACCGGGCTCGAGGTCAGGGCGGTCTTGCACCAGCGCATGCTGGTCGAACGCCTGCGCCAGATGTTCCGGTCGGGCTGCGAGGTGCCGTTGCGCCACCACCATCGGGTGCCGACCTGGGGTGACCACGACGCGACGCTCCTGATCATGCCGGCCTGGAAGACCGGCCGGCACATCGGGGTCAAGGTGGTGACGGTCTGCCCCGACAACCCCGCGGCAGGGCTGCCAACCATCGTCGGCGCCTACATGCTGCTCGACGGTGCGACCGGGGTGCCGACCGCGCTGATCGACGCGCCGATGCTGACCGCGCGCCGCACCGCCGCCGCCTCGGCGCTGGCGGCGAGCTACCTCGCCCGCCCGGATGCCGAGCGGCTGTTGGTGGTCGGCACCGGCACGCTCGCCCCCCACATCATCGAAGCGTACCGCGAGGTGCTGCCGATCCGCGAGGTCCTGGTCTGGGGCCGCTCCCCGGACAAGGCCGAGCGGGTGGCGCGCGAGGCGACCACCCGCCGCCGTCCGGTCTCGGCGACCCGCGACCTCGAGGCCGCGGTGCGCGGGGCCCATGTCGTGTCCTGCGTGACCCGGGCGCACGCGCCGCTGATCCGCGGCGACTGGTTGCCCGACGGCATCCATGTCGATCTGATCGGCGGCTTCACGCCCGAGATGCGCGAGGCCGACGACGGGGTGATCCAGCGCGGCCGGGTCTTCGTCGATACCCGCGAGGGTGCGCTCGCCGAGGCCGGCGACATCGTCCGGCCGATCGCCGACGGCGTGATCAGCGCAGACGACATCGCCGGGGACCTCTACGACCTCACGCGCGGCGTGCGCAGCGGCCGGCGCTATTATGACCAGATCACCGTGTTCAAATCGGTCGGCACCGCGCTCGAGGACCTGGCGGCCGCCGAGCTCGCAGTCGATATGATTGTCCATCAGGAGACCGGCCGATGACCGGCGTTGCGGCGGCGCGCGACGATCTCGCCGACCGACGTGCGGCCGCGCAGGCGCGGCTTTATGTCGCGATCGACACCGCCGACCTGACCGCCGCGACCCGGCTTGCGGCGCGGCTCGGCGACACCGTCGGTGGCATAAAGGTCGGGCTCACCCTGTTCTCCGCGGTCGGGCCTGCCGGTGTGCGCGCGGTGGTGGAGGCCGCGGGCGGCCGCCCCCTGTTCCTCGACCTCAAGTTCCACGACATCCCGAACACCGTAAGGGCGGCGGTCGCGGCGGTCGCGGGCGCGCTCGCGCCCGATCTGATCACCGTCCATGCTGCAGGCGGCGGGCCGATGATGGCGGAAGCCCGCGCCGCCGCCGCCGCGGCGTCGGGCGGCCGCACCCGGGTGGTCGCGGTCACCGTGCTGACCAGCCTCGACGCCGACGACCTCGCCGCGATCGGCCAGGATCAGGCGGTCACGGCGCAGGTCACCCGCCTGGCCAAGCTTGCGCGTGCCTCCGGCCTCGACGGCGTCGTCACGGCCCCGACCGAGCTGGCCGCGGTGCGCCGGGCGGTCGGCGCCGGCTGCCTGTGTGTTGTCCCGGGTGTCCGCCCGTTGCCCGACGGCATCGCCGCCGACGGCGACGCCGACGACCAGAAACGCGTGATGACGCCGGCTGACGCGGTCGGTGCCGGTGCCGACCTGTTGGTGGTCGGCCGCCCGATCACCCAGGCCGCCGACCCGGCGGCGGCCGCGCGCGCGATCGTCGCGACGCTCGCCGCGTCACCACCCGGACGTCCGACGGTGTCGGCGACGGGACGGGACCGATGACCGGTGAGGGGACGATCCAATGACCGCCGAGGTGAAGATCTGCGGCATCACCGCCCCCGACGCCGCGGCGGCGGCGCTCGCCGCCGGCGCGCGGTGGCTCGGCTTCGTGTTCTACCCGCGCTCGCCGCGTGCGGTCGCGCCGATGGTCGCGGCCGAACTGGTGCGCCACCTCCCGACCACCGCCCATGCGGTCGCCCTGTTCGTCGACCCGCGCGATGACGAGATCGAGCAGGTGATCGCCCAGGTGCCGATCGACCTGATCCAACTGCACGGCGCCGAGACCCCGGCGCGGGTCGCCGAGGTGCGCGCGCGGTTTCTGATCCCGGTGATGAAGGCGGTTCGAATCGGCACCGCCGCAGACCTGACCGCCGCGGCGGCGGCTGAGCCCGCCGCCGACCGTCTCTTGTTCGACGCCCGGCCGCCACGCAACGTCGCGATGCTGCCCGGCGGCAACGGGGTGCCCTTCGATTGGCGGCTCCTGGTCGGGCATCACTGGTCCAGACCGTGGATGCTGGCCGGCGGTCTCACCCCCGAAACGGTTGCAGAGGCGATTGCGGTGACCGGCGCGCCTGCGGTCGACGTGTCGAGCGGCGTCGAGTCGCGCCCAGGCCACAAGGATCCGGCCCTGATTCGCCGCTTCATGGCCGCGGTCGCCGCCGCCGCCCCCTCGGACATCTCGTCGCACCCGGCCGCCATCCCCGCGAACCGCCAGGCTACGTCTTCTGGCTAGGTTTGGGCTTAATCTATTCGAACTAGCCAAATCAGCTAGATCGTCCGGCCGGGTTGCTTGCGGACATCGACCCACACCCTCCACCCAAAGGGCTTAACACCGGCGCGCCCTTGTGGTGTAATGCATCCAGACAAACAACCGCCCGATCAGGGCGGGAAGGCGGCTTTGACCGTCTTTAGGGGTCTTTGGGCGACTGCGGCGGGAGGAGGCAATGGCTGGGGCGGAACAGATCATGTTCGGCGCGGCCGGGCAGGGGTGGGACCGGCTGGGCGACGCGACCGGACGGTTGGACGGGGTCCATGGCTTTGGCGGGGTGGACCCGCCGACCACCCACCTGGGTTTGGTGCTGGACGCGCTCGCGCAAATGGCGGACGGCGCCCGCGACACGGTGATTGCGCAAGCCGCGTGGACGATCGACACGATCCTCGCGCCGGGTGGGGCCGCGGTTCTCGGCGACCGGGTCGAGCAAGGGCTGTTGCACCTCGCGTCGGCCGCGGCGACCGGCGCCGGCGGTGCGGTGTCGGTGGTCGGCGGCATGGCGGACGGTCCGCTGGCCGAGTTTGCCGGCGCGACGCTGGCGCGTTGCGGCGAGCGCTTGGTGGCCGGGTGGTACCATCTGCTCGACGGCGACCTGTTCGCCGCCGGCGGCGCGGTTCTCGACGCCGCGAGCGACTGCGTCGGCGCGGTCGTCTGGACCACCAGTGCCGCGCTTTTTGGCCTCGCGACCGCGTTGGTTTGATTCGGAGCGCACAGCCGTCTCCCGACCCGGCCGCTCAGCGGCGGAAGGCGAGGCCGTGGCCGGCGGGGTCGGCGGCAGCGGCGCAGCGGCGGCTGCGCACCCGCTGGCGGTCATAGTCGCAGGCGTAGAGATTGAGCCGGACCCGGCCGGTCGGGTCGGGCGTGTCGGCGAGCGCAGCGACGGCGTCGGCGCCCTCGTCGATCGCCCGGCGGGCCGCGGCAACCAGGCGGGCGAGCGGCGCCGCCGCTGGCGGTGCCGAACCGGCGGCGCTCGCCGCGAACAGAACGTGGTCGATCGCCGGGTTGACCGACAACGCGACCAAGCCCGGCGGGTCGGCGGTGGCCGGCGCGGCGGCAATGATCCCGGTGTCGGCGATCAGACGACCGCGGCCGAACAGACCGCCCATCGAAAACAGGCATGCGACCGCGCGGTCGTCACCGTCGGTGACCGCCAGGCCGG
>JANQHG010000187.1 GCA_028277115.1 Azospirillaceae bacterium | reverse complement strand
CAATCGGCGACCGCCGCGTCATCTTCCGCGACCGCGGGCGCGGTGCCGGCGAGCAGGCGCATCGCCTCGGCAAACGACACGCCGTCGCGCGCGGCCAGCGCCTCGGCCTCGCGCAGCTGGCGCACCGCGCGGTCGAGGCGGTCGCGGTCGACCTCGACCCACTGGCCGCGCAACAAGACCAGGCCGTCGGTGCCGGCGAGCAAGGCCTCGAGCTCGTCGGCGTCGAGCGGCTCGCCGTCAAGCGACACCTCGACCCGGAAATCGAGCAGCCCCTCAAGCCCGGTCCCCGAGGGCGGCCGGGCGCCGACCGTGGCGGTGACCTGGGGCCGGCTCGGCCGGCCGGCGTGCCACGCCGGCGGCATCCGGACGATCACCCCGGCGCGCTCGAGCGACGGCGCGCTGGACAAAAGCCGCGTCGCCTCGGCCGGGGTCCAGCGCAGCGGGTGGTAGATCTCGCCGCGCGCGACCATGACGCGCAGCCAGTCGCAGCTTTCGGCAGCGCGCTGAACCGGCAGCAACAGCGACAACAGGGCGTCGCGGCGGTCGGCGCCGGCATAATGCTCGAGCGCCTCGCCGAGCGGCGCGTGCCGGGGCCGCCCGCCGGCCGTGAGACCGACCGTGTAGGTCGCAAGAAAAGCGAACGGTGCCTCGGGGTCCTGGCGGTGCTCGGCCAGGTTGAAATGGACCCGGCCGACCAGGTTCCACGCCGGGTTGAGGGCCTTTAGGACCGTCTCGAGATCGCTGCCGGACGCTGCGTGGTGCGCAGCGAGTGCCGCGCCGAGGTCTTGCCACAGCCACCGCAGCACCGCCGCGTCGAGATACTCGGCCCCGGGCATGGGCGGGGCGGTCAGGACCAGGGTCGCGAGCTCGGCGTCGCCCGGCGGTGGGACCTCCGGGAGGGCCGGGGCCGCCTGGTCCCCGGCCGGCTCGGCTGGCACCCGGTGGCACACGGCGTCAATGTAGCGCGCGGCGAAGTCGCGCCACCAGGCGAGCTGCGGCGGCAGGGTTCGGCCGACCTCGGCGGCGCCGAGCTGCAACAGCCCCGGGCCCGCGCCCTGGTCGAACGCCGCGGCAAGGCGGTCGGCCAGCGCGTCCTCGACCGCCGGCGCGTCGGCGCTGCGGTCGAGCCCGAGCCGCCCGCGCGGGGTCAGGCTGAGGCCGAGCCGGGGCTGGGACGGGGTCGGTCGGGGCGGCACTGTGCGGGGTCGGGTCAGCTGGTGGTGTCGATCACGCGGTCGGGCGGGCTGTGGCCGTCGACGAACGACTTGATGTTGACGATCACCCGTTCGCCCATGTCGATCCGGCCTTCGATGGTTGCCGAGCCCATGTGCGGCAACAGGACCACGCTGTCGAGGCCGAGCAGGGTCGGGTCGACCGCCGGCTCGTGTTCGTAGACGTCGAGCCCGGCGCCGGCGAGATCGCCGGCCACGAGCATCCGCGCCAGCGCCGCCTCGTCGACCACCTCGCCGCGCGAGGTGTTGATCAGAATCGCATGGCGCTGCAACAGCGCCAGCCGGCGCGCCGACAGCAAATGATAGGTTGCCGGCGTGTGCGGGCAATTGACCGAGATGATATCCATCCGCGACAGCATCTGATCGAGGCTGTCCCAATAAGTCGCTTCCAGCTCCTCTTCGATCTCGGGGTGGCGCCGGCGCCGGTTGTGGTAGTGGACCGCAAGCCCGAAACCGCGGGCCCGGCGCGCCACCGCCTGGCCGATCCGCCCGAGCCCGATGATCCCGAGCCGTTTGCCGCCGAGCCGGTGGCCGAGCATGGTGGTCGGACCCCAGCCGGCCCAGCGGCCGGAGCGGATCAGACGCTCGCCCTCGGCAAGCCGGCGTGCGACCGACAGGATCAGCGCCATCGTCATGTCAGCGGTGTCGTCGGTCAGGACCCCGGGCGTGTTGGTCACCAGGATGCCGCGCGCCCGGGCGGCGTCGAGGTCGATGTGGTCGTAGCCGGCGCCGAACGAGGCGATAAGCCGCAGCTGCGGCCCGGCGGCGGCGATGATCTGGGCGTCGATCCGGTCGGTCACGGTCGGCACCAGCACGTCGGCGACCGACACCGCGTCGGCGAGCTGGAGCGTCGTGTAAGGGGTGTCGTCGAGGTTGAGGCGCGGGGTGAACAGCTCCATCATCCGCGTCTCGATGACGTCGGGGAGCTTGCGCGTCACGATGACGAGGGGCTTCTTGCGATCGGGCATCGCGCGACCTCAATCGTCGCCCGGACAGGTGCCTGGACGTTTTCTTGATCTTGACGGGTGCCGGCTTGAGCTGCCGGCACCGATGCCGATCGTTGCCGGACCGACGGAGACCTTTCATGGCGTGTCTCAGCCTGGCGTTCAAATGGTTTTTCCCGGCGTGCGCCCGCGCCGCGGCCGCCGCGACCGGGTTTGCGGTGTGGCTCGCGGTTGCGACCGCGCTCGCCGCACCCGGCGATCCCGCCGGCGACGCCGCGGCGGCGGCGGCCGGGTCGGCCCCGGTGGCGACCGGTCGCGCGGTGCGCACCAGCGGCCTGCCGATCCCACGCTTCGTCTCGTTGCGGTCGACCGAGGTCAATGTGCGCACCGGCCCGGGCATCCGCTATCCGGTCGAATGGGTGTTCGTGCGCAAAGACATGCCGGTCGAGATCACCGCCGAGTTCGACACCTGGCGGCGCATCCGCGACTGGGACGGCAGCGAGGGTTGGGTCCACCAGAGCCTGTTGTCCGGGCGGCGCACCGTGATCGTGGTCGGCACCGTGCGCTCCCTGCGCGCCGACCCCGATCCGCGCGGCCGGGTGGTCGCCCGGGTCGAACCGGGGGTGATCGGCGAGCTCCAGCGCTGCCGCCCGGCGAGGTGCGAGATCGCGTTCGGCGACCACCTCGGCTGGCTCGGTCGCGAGGAGGTCTGGGGTCTGTACTCGGAAGAACGGATCGAGTGACGGGCGCGGCACCGACACTGGCATGATCCGCCGCGTCGCCCGCCTTGACCGGCACCGCCTGTCTGGCGCGACGACCGACCGTGACCCCGGCGGCGCCCGTTGCGCCGGCCGGTCCCGACACGCCCCGGATCCGTCCGCCGGAGCGGGCGCCGCCGCGACGGGCGTGACGACGACCGCGCATCGGCGCTAAATTCGGCCCGAGGGTCGGCCGGGCCGCGGCCGGGCCGACACGGGCGACGGGGCAACGGACCGGCGATGGCGGACGGGTTCGGCTGGGCGGCGGCGTATGACGAGATGGTGACCGGCGCCGGCGCGGTCCGCCCGCATTGGCAGGCCGTGCTCGGCGCCCTCGGCCCGTTCGAGGCGGACCAAATGGCCGAGCGCCGCAGCGAAGCGCATCTGCTGCTCCGGCGCAACGGCGTCACCTACAACGTCTACGGTGACCCCCAAGGGATCGAGCGGCTGTGGCCGCTCGAGTTGCTGCCGGCGGTGATCCCGTCCGAGGACTGGGCGGTGATCGAGCCGGCGGTGATCCAGCGGGCCAGGTTGCACGATCGCCTCGTCCGCGACCTTTACGGCCCGTGCACGGTGGTCACCGACGGTTTGGTGCCGGCGCGCGCGGTGTTCGGCAACCCGCGGTATCTGCTCGGGCTGGTCGGCCGGCCGAGCCCGCCCGCGCCGCCGGTGCAGTTGCTCGCGGTCGATTTGGTGCGGCTCGGCGACGGCCGTTGGCAGGTGCTGGCGGAACGGACCGATACGCCGAGCGGGCTCGGCTATGCGCTCGAGAACCGCGCGGTGATCGGCCAAGTGCTCGCCGACGCGGTGCGCCGATGCGCGGTCCGGCCGATCGCGCCGTTCCTGACCGCTTGGCGCGCCGCGCTCGAGACGCTGAGCCCGGCCGGGCCGGCGCGCCCGGCGCGGGTCGCGCTTCTGACCCCCGGCCCCTATCACGAAGCCTATTTCGAGCACGCTTTCCTCGCCCGCCAGCTCAACATGGCGCTCGCCGAGGGCGAGGACCTGGCGGTGCGCGACCGCCGGGTCTTCATCAAGACCCTGTCCGGCCTGGAACCGGTCGATGTGATCGTGCGCCGGCTCGCCGACCGGCGCTGCGACCCTTTGTATCTGATGACCGACAGCACGCTCGGGGTGCCGGGTCTGGTCGCGGCGGCGCGCCTCGGCACGGTCGCGATCGCCAACGCGCTCGGGTCGGCGGTGCTCGAATCGATGGCGCTTAGGCCCTATTTTGATCGGCTCGCCGAGCGGCTGCTCGGCGAGCCGCTCGCGCTTGCCGACGTGCCGGCGTGGTGGTGCGGCGATCCCGACGGTCTCGCCCACGTGCTTGCCCATCTCGACGAGATGGTGATCAAACCGGCCTGGCCCGGCCGCACCGCCGCGGGGACCGGTGCCCCGGTGTTCGCCGCCGAGCTCGACGGGGCGGCGCGCGACGCCTTGGTCGCGCGGTTGACCGCACGGCCGGCCGACCATGTCGGCCAGTTGCGGGTGGTCCCGTCGACCACGCCGGTGTGGCAGGGCGGGCTCGAGCCGCGGCCGATGGTGCTGCGGGTGTTCGTCGCGACCGGCCCCGATGGACGGACGGTGATGCCGGGTGGCTTGACCCGGGCGGCGACCGCGCGTTCCGGCCTGGTGGTCTCGGTCCAGCGCGGCGGGCTCGGCAAGGACACCTGGGTGTTGCCCGACCCGGCCGGGGCCGGTGCGATCGAGCCGAGACCGCTGGCGCGACGGCCGGTGACCGGCGGCCGCACCGTCTTGAAGCCGCAGGAGCGCCGTCCCGACCTGCCGAGCCGGGTCGCCGACAGCCTGTTTTGGATCGGGCGCTATGCCGAGCGCACCGAGGGTTTGGCGCGGCTGGTCCGCGCGATCTGCGTCCGGCTCGGCGAGGATCACCGCGCCGGGCGCGCCGAGGAACTGTCGGCGCTGTTCCGGCTCGCCGGCTGGTTCGGGCTGATCCCGATCGACCTGGCCGAAACCGCGGCGCGCGAGGGCTTCTCGCCGTCGCATTCGGCGGCGCTGGCCGCCGCGGTGATCGGCGCCGATCACCCGCTCGGCATCGCCGCCAACATCGGCCGGCTGTTCCGGGCCGCGCATGCGGTGCGCGATCGCTTGTCGTCGGACATGTGGCATGTCGTCGATCAGATCGACCGGCTCGGTCGCCTCAACCCCGGGCGGACCGACCCGGTGGCGTTGCGCCTGCGGCTCGACGACCTGATCGTCGGCCTGACCGCGCTGTCGGGGATGCGCCACGAGAGCATGACCCGCGGGCTTGGGTGGCGGGTGCTCGACCTCGGGCAGCGGCTGGAGCGGGCGATCCACCTGGTCGAGCTGTTGCGCGGGCTCGGGCTTGCCGCTTTGCCGGGCGACGGCGGCGGCGCCGAGCCGGCCGGCGACCGCCGGGTGGTGGCGGTGCTCGAGTGCCTGCTCGAGCTCGGGGAAAGCACCATGACCTATCGCCGACGCCATCTGACCCGGGTCGCGCGGGCGCCGGTGCTCGGCCTGCTCCTCCTCGACAGCGGCAACCCGCGCGCGCTCGCCTATCAGATCGCCGCGATCGAGCACCAGCTGAGCGCGCTCGCCGAGGTGGTGGGTGACGCCGCGGGCGCCGACCCGCCGACCGGGCTCGGGCTCGATCTGGTCGGCGCCTGGGCCCACGCGCTCCGCCAGGCCGGCGACTGGGAGAGCAGCGACGCGCTTGCCGGCCTGCTCGACACCTTGTCGGCCGAACTGCCGATGCTGTCGGACCGTTTGAACCATGCCCTGTTCAGCCATGCCTTTGCCCGGGCGTCGTGACCGAACCGTTCGTTCCCTGCCGGCCGTCGGTCGGCCGCGCCATCCTGCGGCGCCGAACGCGGCCGTGCGGCCGTGCGGGGGCATAGCCCGCTTTGGTTGGGGGGCCAGCCCCCAACTCCCGTGAACAGTCGCCGCTTTCTGCCGGAGCCGTCCGATGCCGCGCTATCGCATCCGCCACACCACCCGCTACGGCTACGGTGGCCCGGTCTCCGGCGCGCAACACCGGCTGCACCTGACGCCGCGCCCGCAGCCGCGCCAACAAGTGCACAGCCACGCCCTGTGGGTCGATCCGGCCCCGGACGTGCGCGACGACGGCCATGACGGGTTCGGCAATCCTGAGACCTATCTCGCGCTCGAGCAGCCGCACAGGTCGCTGACGATCACCGCCGAGACCGAGCTCACGGTGATCGCGCCGATGCGGTTCGATCCGACCGCGACACCGGTGTGGCGCGAGGTCGCCCGCGCCGCGGCGGCGCCTGCGATCGCGGCCGAGCTCGCGGTCGCGCTCGGCGACAGCGCGCTGGTCCCGCTGACCGATGCGCTTCATGCCTATGCGGCGCCGAGTTTCGGCGACGGCGTGTCGATCGCGGTGGCGCTGGGCGACCTGCTCGGCCGACTCCACGCCGAGTTCGTGTTCGATCCCGGTGCCACCGACGTCTACACCCCGCTCACCGAGGTGCTCGCGCGCCGGCGCGGTGTGTGCCAGGATTTCGCCCACCTCGGGGTCGGGTGCCTGCGCGCGGTCGGGATTCCGGCACGCTATGTCAGCGGCTATCTTCGCACGGTGCCGCCACCCGGCCGACCGCGCCTGGTCGGTGCGGATGCCAGCCACGCCTGGGTATCGGCGTGGTGCGGTACGGCGCTCGGCTGGTGCGATCTTTGTCCGACCAATGGCAAATTCATCGACGAAGATTATGTCACAACGGCATGGGGCCGTGATTATGATGATGTCAGCCCGGTGCGCGGCGTCATCCAGGGCGGGGGCGCCCAAAGCCTCGGGGTCGAGGTCGATGTCGAACCGCTGGACGACCACCCGGTCGAGCGCGGTCCGCCGGCCTGACGGTGGCGGGCACCGGGCGCGGGATCGGACAGGCACGATCGTCGGGCAGCAGGAGTTTGGGCAGGCGGGATGAACACGGACCAGTCGGAACGGATCGCCGAACTCGCGGACCGGGCCTTCGACCGCCTGGCGCGGGAGCGGCTGGCGCCGACACCGCAGAATTACTTCCTGTGGTTCACCTATTATTCCGGCTGCATGCCGGACCTCAACCGCGCGATCGATCTCATGCAGCAGCTCGGCCAGGCGTTCACGCCGCAACGGGTCGATGATCTGTGTCGCCGGTTTCTCGGCCTGGACGGCGAGGCGCACACGGTGCGCCGGACCGGGGAGCGGACCCGGTCGCTGCTCGATGGGCTGGTCGACCCTTTGGGCACAAGCCTGCAGATGACCCGGGGCTATGGCGACACCCTGGCGGTGATCGATCACCGTCTGGCACCGCCGCCGCCGTCGCCTGGCGAACTGCGCGCATTGATCGGTGAGACGATCGCCGCCACCGAAGGCGTCGTCGCCGAGTGGCTGGCGGTGCGCGCGCGGCTCGACACTGCTCTGCGCGATCTGTCCGAGATCGCTCGGGAGATCGAGGTGGCGCGGCGCGAGGCGCGGGTCGACGAGCTGACCGGCCTTGCCAACCGCCGGGTGTTCGACGAGCGGATCGGGGTCGCGGTGCACGCCGCATCCGCGGGCGCGCCGGCCGGCGACCGTCCGGCACCGCTTTCGGTGTTGGTGCTGGCGCTTGACGGGCTCGATCGGCTTGATGGCCTGGACGGTCGGCCGACCGCCGACCATGCGTTGCGCCTGGTCGGTCGCGTGGTCTTGCGCAACGTCAAGAAACGCGACCAGCCCGCGCGGTTCAGCGGCTATGAGCTCGCGGTGCTGTTGCCCCAGACCAGCCTGCCCGACGCCGCCACGGTCGCCGAGCAGATCCGCCAGGACGCGGCGGCGCAGAAGATCATCGCCCGCGGCAGCGCGACCCCCGTGAGCCGCCTCGAGGTCTCGATCGGGGTCGCCGGGCTCGCGCCGGGCGAGGCGCCGTCGGACTTGGTGCGCCGGGCGCTGGCCGCGCTCGCCCGCGCCCAGGCTGCCGGTGGCAACCGGGTCTATCGCGCCTTGGGCCGACCCGCCTTGGATTGATCCGCCGGTCCGGTGCCGGGGGGACCGGTCACTCGGCGGCGCGACGCTCGGGCGGCGGCAGGCCGGCAGCGGGGTGGTCGGCCGTCGGCTGGGGCAGGGTGACCGTGACCGTGGTGCCGATCCCAACCGTGCTGGCGATCGCAATATGGCCGCCATGTAGTCGGGCCAGCTGATCGACCATGGCAAGACCGAGCCCGGTGCTGCCCGGCACGGTTTCGTCGCGCAGCTCCAGATGGCCGAACGGGGTCAACACCCGTTTGATCTCGTCGTCCGGGATGCCGACCCCGCTGTCGGCGACCGCGAGCTCGATCGCCTGGTTGGGGGCGGGGTGGCGGCGCGCCGACACATGAACGGCACCGCCCAACGGCGTGAATTTGACCGCGTTGCTGATCAGGTTGAGCAAGATCTGTTTGACCGCCCGACGGTCGACCGTGGCCTGGCGCAGCGTGTCGCGCTCGACCGCGACGGTCAGGCCCAAGCCCTTGGCGTAGATCGCGTCGCGGAAAACCGCGACCGCGTCGGCGATCAGGTCGGACAGATCGACCGGGGTCGGGGTCACGGTCAACCGGCCCGCTTCGATCCGCGACAAGGTCAGGATATCGTTGACGATCGCGAGCAGGCTTCGCCCGCTGACGTTGATGTCGCGCGCATATTCGACATATTTGTCAAGTGCGTCGCGTCCCAGCATCAGCGACTGGATGATCTCGGAAAAGCCGATGATTGCGTTCAACGGAGTACGCAGCTCGTGGCTCATCGCCGCGAGGAAGCGGGTCTTGGCGCGGCTCGCCTCTTCGGCGCGTTCGGTGGCCAGACGCAGGGCGCGTTCGGCGCGTTTACGGTCGCTGATGTCGCGGGCGATTGCCAGGATCGCCGATTCGCCGTCGAACCGGATCGCCGCGGTGCGCGATTCGACCGGCACCACCGTGCCGTCGAGCCGGCGCAGCGACAGCTCGACCGGCTGCGCCGGGGTCTCGCCCGCACCGCCCCCCGCACACCCGCCGCGGCCATCGGCGAACAAACAGTCACTGTCGCGCCCGAGCAGGGCCGCGGCATCGGGGGCGTCGAGCAGGCGCAAGCCCGCCGGGTTGACATAGGCGATCCGGCCGCGCCGATGCACCACCACGGCGTCGGGCAGGGCCTCGACCAACAGGCGCGCGCGTTCCTCGCTGTCGCGCAACGCCGCCTCGGTGCACCAGCGCCGGATCGCGATCGCGAACATGGTGGCCAGCCGACGCGCGACGTCGAGGTCGCGCACGTCGTAGGGCCGCCCGGCATTGGCCAACGCGACGACGCCGACCAACCGGCCGTCGATCAGCGCCGGGGCGCCGAGAAACCGGCTGATCGGCAGATGTCCCGCCGGCGTGCCGACCGAGCGCGGGTCGTCGGCCGGGCTGTTGGTCATCAGCGCGTCGCGCTCCCTCAACACCCAGCCCCACAGGCCGGTGAAGCGCTCGAACACCGCCGATTTGCCGGCGACCGCGCACGCCGCCCAGGTCTCGCCGCTGAAGGTCGGGCAGACCAGATGGCCGGTCGCCTCGTCGATGTAGCCGACGAACCCGATCGGGCTGTCGGTCAACGCCTTGCCGTGGGTCAGGACATGGGCCGCGATCTCGTCGATCGACACCCGAACCCCGGCGAGCAGGGTCTCGGCGAGCGCGGCGAACGCGCGGTGGACATCGACCGCGCGCGCCAGGGTCTCGGCCAGGCGGTCGCGGTCGGTGACGTCATGCACGATCGCATGAAGATGGGTCTCGGCGCCCGTGCGCACCGGGTGGCTGTAGATCTCGACCGCCCGGACCTCGCCCGACGCCAGCCGGTGGCGCACCCGCGCACCGGCGAGCGCCTGGCGCCAGGTTGCGGCGACCGGCGTCGGGGTGTCGCGACCCGGCGGTTCGGTCAGCGCGTCGAGCGTCAACCGCAACAACCGGTCGCGCGGATGGCCGTAGAACGCGACTGCCGCCGCGTTGGCGTCAACGATCCGCCCGTCGCCGGGGTCGATCAACAGCATCACGTGCCCGGGCGCATCGACCAGGCGCACGCGGTCCTCCGGCGCGACCCCGGCGCCGACGGTCCGCCGGGCGGCGGCGGCGGGGTCGCGGCTCAGCCGGACCAGCACCGCCGCGCTCACTGCGACGACGGCGACCGCGGCCAGCACCGCCGCCTTGTCCGGTGCCACGGTCGCCCCGACCCACGCGGCACCGGTCAAGTCGGACACGACCGCCCACAGACCGGCGCCGCCCAAGGTGCAGAGCACGGCCCCGACCGCGAACCGCATGCGGCGATCCGTCATCATGCGCTGTTCCAGGTGCGGGCCATCATTGCAAAGAGAGTATATCGTTCGGGCGGGGCAGCGATGGGCTGTTTTGTCTCAATCCGATTGGTCTAGGGCACCTGCTCTACGCTAGGTAGTAACGGCGTACATCGGCCGGGCGGTGGCAATCGGGGCGTCCGATCGATTCCGGTTGGCGCGACGCCTGGGAAACACCGATGGTGGGCCGTCGTGCGAGCGCGGCGCGCCGGAGCGACGGCGCGCCGACATTCACAAGGGGCCGACATTCACAAGGGGCCGACATTCACAAGGGGCCGACATTCACAAGGGAGAGCCGCGACATGACCACGGTCGACGCGCCGGCGGCGACGGCGCTGCCGTATCGCCCCGGAGTCGGGATTTTGATGGTCGATGCCGCCGGCCGCGCGTTCGTCGCCCGGCGCCGTGATTTGCCGGACGCCTGGCAGATGCCCCAGGGCGGCATCGACCCGGGGGAGGACCCGCATGCCGCGATGATACGCGAGCTTGGAGAAGAGATCGGCACGGCAAACGTCGCCGTGCTGGCGGAAACCCGTGGGTGGCTGCGCTACGATCTGCCCGACCGCTTGGTCGGGGTCGCCTGGGGCGGCCGCTGGCGCGGGCAGGAGCAGAAATGGTTCGCGGCCCGGTTCCTCGGCCGCGACGAGGAGATCGATCTTGCGACCGCCGAGCCGGAATTCGACGCTTGGCGATGGGTCGATCCCGAGACGCTGCCGGACCTGGCAGCGCCGTTTAAGCGGCGATTGTACGAGCAGGTCCTGGCAGAGTTCCGGGACGTGATCCGGGCGGCGCGTTGACCGCGGTCGGCGAGCGTTCAACGAAGCGCGGCATTGAACGCGCCAGAGGATGGGATGCGGGATGCGGACGGTCGGCGATGTCGTGGACCAGCTGGACGCCACGGGCGAGCGCACGGCGCTGCTTGCGGTCGCTGACGGCCGGGCGACCCCGGTCAGCGCTCGGGACCTGGCGTCGAACGCCCGGCGGTTGGCCCGTGGCCTGATCGACGCCGGGGTCCGACCGGGCGAACCCGTGGTGCTGATCGGCCCGAACGGGATCGGATGGATCACCGTGCGCTTGGCGGTCGCCCTGTGCGGCGCGGTCGCGGTCGCGCTCGACGATCAGGTGAGCGACCGGGATCTGGCGGCGATCCTTGGCGACTGCGGCGCTCACTGGGTGTTTGCCGGCGCGGCCGAGCGGGCGCGGATCGCCGCGATCGGCGCGCCCGAGGACACGCAACTGGTCGCGCTCGAGCCGAACGCTGACCCTGCAGAGGCCCCGGCGCTGTCCTGGCGCGGACTGTGCAGCGCGCCGTCGGACGGCGACGGCGCGACCGCCCTGCCGACGCTCGCGCCCGACACCGAGCAGATGCAGGTCTACACCTCGGGCACCACCGGCGCGCCCAAGAGTTTTTTTCTCACCCACGCCAACGTCCTGTTCAACGTCCGGGCGCTGTTGGACTCACGCGTGGTGATGCCGGACGACCGCGTGCTGTTGCCGCTGCCGCTCCATCACGTTTATCCGCTGACGATCGGTCTGTTGACCCCGCTTGCCGCCGGCGCCACCGTCGTGCTGCCCGAGGCGATCGCCGGCCCCCAGATCGCCGACGCGATCCGGATCGCCCGGGTCACGGTGATGGTCGGGGTGCCGCGGCTCTACAACGCGTTGGTGTCCGGGATCGTCGCCCGGGCGGCCGCGCGCGGTGCACTGGCGCGGCGCCTGTTCCACACCCTGCTCGCGCTGTCGCTGGTCGCGCGTCGGCGCTTCGGGCTCCGGCTCGGCCGGATCCTGTTCGCCAGCCTTCACCGCCGCCTGTCACCCGGGTTCTGGCTGATGGCGAGCGGCGGCGCCAAGCTCGACAGCGACACGATCTGGCGGCTCGAGGCGCTCGGCTGGGACGTCCGAACCGGCTGGGGCTTGGCCGAGACCTCGTCGATCCTGACCTGCAACGGCGGCGGCGCCGACAATCGGATCGGCAGCGAGGGCCGGGTGCTCTCGGGCATGGCGGTCCGGGTCGCCGAGCCGGACGAGGACGGCGTCGGCGAGCTTGAGGCGCGAGGCCCGTCGCTGTTCCAAGGCTACGACAACAACCCGGATGCCAACGCCGCGGCGTTCACCGAGGACGGCTGGTTCCGCACCGGCGACCTCGGTCGGATCGATGCCGATGGCTTCGTCTTTATCGTCGGCCGATCCAAGGAGATGATCGTGCTCGGCGGTGGCAAGAACGTCTTTCCGGAAGCGTTGGAAAAGGCGTACGGCGCCTCGCCGCTGATCCAGGAGCTCGGCATCCTCGAGCATCAGGGCGCCCTGGTCGCGCTGGTGGTGCCCGATCTCGAGGCGGCACACGCCGAGGGGCGGGTCAATGTCGACGACGCGATCCGGGTTTGGCTCACCGAGACCGCGCAGACCCGGGCGAGCTACCAGCGCCTGGCCGGCTATGCTCTGACGGCGGAGCCGTTGCCCAAAACCCGGCTCGGCAAGCTCCGGCGGTTCCTGTTACCGGCCCTTTATCAGCAAGCGCGCGCCGGGCGGCCGCAGCGCGGCGCGGTGCCGGCGTCGGCGCTGCCGGCGGCCGACCGGGCGCTGCTCGACACCGCGCCGGCGGCGGCGGTCTACGACTGGCTCGGTCAGCGCTACCCGAACCGTCCGGTCGCGATGGACGCGTCGCTCGCGCTCGACCTCGGCATCGACTCGCTCGAGTGGGTGACGCTGTCGGTCGAGCTCGCCGAACGGTTCGACATCCATTTGGCCGAGGACGATGCCGCGGCGCTGACCACGGTGCGCGACCTGATCGCCTGCCTGCCCGAGCGGTTGGGCCGGCCGGCCGAGCGGCCGACGGGCGCGCTCGCCGCGACGCCGCAACCGGCGCTGACGGCGGACGAGCTCGCCTGGCTGGCGTCGGCGGCGCCGCACCATCGCCTGGCTGGGCGGCTCGGGTTCCGGCTCGACCAGGCGCTGATCCATGGGGTGTTCGGTCTCGAGGTGACCGGGGCCGATCGGCTGCCGGAGACCGGGCCGTTGATCGTTGCGCCCAACCATCTGAGCGACCTCGACCCGCTGGTGGTCGGGGCCGCGCTGGGGCCCGCGCGGTTCGCCGAGACCTGGTGGGCGGGCGACTATGACCGGGTGTTCGGCTCGGCGGCCGGTCGGTTCCTGGCGCGCAGCGCCCGGGTGTTCCCGGTGACCGAGGCGACGCCGGCCAAGACCCTGGCCTATGGCTCGGCGGTGTTGGCGCGCCGGCAGATCCTGGTGTGGTTCCCGGAGGCGTGGCGGTCGCCCGACGGCCGGCTTCAGCGGTTTCTGCCGGGGCTTGGCCATTTGGTCCAGCGCTCCGGCGCCGCGGTGGTGCCGACGCTGATCACCGGTACCTTCGGGGCGATGCCGCGCGGCCGCACGCTGCCGCGGCCGCGGCGGCTCGGGGTGACTTTCGGCGCGCCGCTCGCGGCGGCGGGATTGATCGGGGATGCCGGCCGATCCGATCCGGTGGTGATCGCAGAGCGGGTTCGCGACGCGGTGGCGGCACTGGCGGCGTCCGAGCCCGGCGGCGCCTGAGCGGCCTGTCGGCCGTTCGGGGGGCGCTGCCCCCTCGACCCCCGCAAGGGGGCGCACCCCCCTTGACCCCGACTAATGAGCGGGGTCAAGGGGGCAACCCCTGGTCGGGGGGTGTCGGGGGGTGACCCCCCTTGACGTGGGGGCAAAGCCCCCAAACCCTCGCAACCGGCATCGTTTCACGCAGTGTCGATCACCACCGAAAGCCGGGTGCCGCGCCCGAGTACCGACGCGATCTCGAGCCTGTAGCCGAGCAGTTCGGCCAAGCGACGGGCGGCCCACAGATCGAGGCCGTGGCCGTCCTTGCGCCCGGCGGCGCGGCCGCGGGCACGGTGGAACGGCTCGAACACGTGCGCCACGTCTTCGGGCGCGATCCCGGCGCCGTTGTCCACAACCTCGAGCCGCAGCTGGGCACCGGCACGCCGAACCCCGACAACGACCCGTCGGCCGCTGTCGCACGACCGGACCGCGCCGAGCGCGAGCTGGCGGATCAGTTCGGTGAACAGGCGGGGATCGGTCTCGATGGTCCGGCGGCACGGCACCAGCGCCAAACGCACCCCGGCGCCGGTCGCGGCCTCGTCGAGCTCGTCGGCGATCGGCGCCAGCGTCTCGGTCATCGCGACCGCGCGGCGATCGATTGCGACCAGCCCGAGCTCGACCCGGGTGACCTCGATCAGACCGTTGAACAGCGCGACCACGGCGTCGAGCGGCGCCTGCATCTTGCCGGCGATCTCGAGCGCGCGCTCAAGCGTCGAACTTGCGCGCAGAATGCCGAGGAACAGGCTGAGCGCATTGAACGGCTGGCGCATGTCGTGGGCGGCGGCGGCAAGGAAGCGCGCCTGCCAGGCCGCCAACCGATCGGCGGCCGGGTCGTGGTCGTCGGCCGGCCGCGGGCCGATCAGCTCCGGCGCAAGCAGCACCAGGCAGGCCTGCGTTTCCTGCGCCTCCGGTGCCGCCCCGCTGGCGGCCAGGTGGGCCCACTGCCCGATCACCCGGAGCGGCGCGGTCGCCGAGCGCGGCGTCAGATCGGCGGTGTGCGGCGGTCCGTCCGACGGCAGGCCATGGAGGAAGCGCCACCAGGCGGGTGCGTCGTCGGGGGCGAGCCACCCCGCGAGCGGCTGGCCGAGCAACGCGGCCGGTTCGGCGCCGAGCAGCCGCGCCGCCTCCCGATTGGCGTCGCGCACGACGCCGCCACGGTCGCACACCAGATGCCCGACGGGCAGATCGTTGCGCGACCCCGGCGGCGCGCGGTCGGGCGAGGCGATCGGTGGCATGGCTGGTTCCGCAATCAGGTGTGCACTCCCGCCCGACGATGGGCGAAGTTGATAAAAAATGATAGCGAGAAGGCGCTGGCGCCCGGTCCCGCCCGATCCGCGGCGCGGGCGCGCCGGACCCGGGACACGCCGATCGGACACGAGATTGCGGGCTCCAGACCCCCCCGACGTCCCGAAAACACTAACAATCAGGACAAATCAAAGGCTAGGGAGGGTGGACATGAGCGGGTTCCTTCGTCGACTTTTTGGTGGGATCGGGGAAAAGACACGATCCCGGTCGAGACCGACCGGGGCAGAAAAAGACCAGAGTTTGAGCAAGGGCAAATGTCTCGGTGGTCGGTACCGCATCGTACGGTCCAATGTTGGCCTCGTCGCTGCGACTCGTGGGTAGTGCCCACAAGCTTTGGTTGCGCCATCCCCAATCGCCCATCCTGTTGTTTGCCTGAGAAGGCCTTCCCCCGTC
>JANQHG010000109.1 GCA_028277115.1 Azospirillaceae bacterium | reverse complement strand
TGTTGCGTCGGTCCGCCGCGGTGTACCAGTCATTTAGTCGTACAGCTTTCCGGCGCAAATCCTGACCATGTCAGGATTTGCGCCGGGCTGTACTAGCGCACCCTTGAGGTGGAAACACCCGTATCCACCCGGCCGCTTGGCCGACCGGTGCGGCGGACTGGGAGCGATGACGGCTAACCGACCCTTGGCGCCGGCGCCGCCGGGTTTGCGCCTGTCCGGAGCCGAGATGGTGGCGATCGGGCTGCTCGGCGCCGTCGTGTTCTACCTGATCGTCGGCGACCGCCCGTTCCAACACGGCGTGACCGGCGACGAGTTCACCGGCTCGACCCTCAATCGCCTGCTTTGGCTGTCATTCTCCGCAGTGGCCGGCGGCCTGATCCTGCTCCGGTTCGCCGTTGCGGTGCGCCTTGCGATCGCGCTTTGGCCTTTGGTGTTCATGATGCTGTGGATCGCCGCCTCCGTGGTGTGGTCGCAATTCCCGGACCTGACCATCAGACGGGCGATCGTCTACATGATGGCATTGATGGTCGGCATCGGCATCGCGACCTGGGTGCGCCCCGGCACGGCCGTGCTGGTCACCTTGGCGACCGTGTTGGGCGCGGTCATGATCGTCAACATCCTCTCAGCGCTGGTCTGGCCGGACGTGGCACACTCCAGGCTCGGGGTCACCGGGATGCATTCGCAAAAGAATGGCGCCGGCACGGTCGCCATGTTGGCAATCACCATGTTGGCGTTCACGGTGCCGTTGATCCGACGACCGTTGCACCTGCTCGCGATGGTTTCGCTCTTGATCGGTTGCGCCGGTTTTCTGGTCGCGACCCGATCGAAGACCAGCCTCGCACTCACCGCCCTGCTCCCGATCGCCCTGTGGCCGGCCGTGCACTCGATCCGCTCCGGGCGCGCCGGACCGTTGATGGCAGGCATCGCGGCCGCGATCACCGGCGGGCTGGTGGTGGGTCTGTCGGTGGTCGCGGAAATCCCCGGTGTCAACCTCCTCGCCGCCCTGTTGCCCGATCTGACGGTGTCGGGACGCGACGAGCTCTGGCGCGCCGGCGCCACGGCGGTGGCGGCGCGCCCCTGGTTCGGCTACGGGTTCGGCGCCTACTGGTCGGTGGACCCGGATTACAGCCCGCTGTTGTCGATGCGTGGATGGTGGACCGACGCACCGGAAGAGACCACCCTTAATCAATACCACAACGGCATGATCGACCTATTGATCAATACCGGCTTGATCGGGACCGGTATCGCACTAGTATTCATTTTTTTCTTGATCCACCATGCAATTCATCTCTTGGTCAGGATTGATCGTGGCGACCGAACCTTGTGGACGGTTTTGGCGTTGCTGTGTTTACAGCTCCAGATACTGATCCATAATATGACCGAGAGCTCGCTCTTCTTTCCTAGTGCTCAACTTGGCATCCTGTTCATCCTGTTTTCGATCCTGATCGTCGCTTGGCGGCGCAGCCTCGAGTCATGGCGCCGGGGGCCGGCGGTCTCGGCGTCGGGTGGGGTCACGGCGTCCGCCGGCGTGACCGCAGGCGATCCACGCGGCCCGTTGCGTTCCGGGCGACCGGGATGACCTGGCTCGGCAAGCGGGCGGCGGCGGCGTTTCGGTCGTCATCGCCCGTGGTCGGTCGGCTCGGTCAGCTGATCGCCGACGGCGACGGCCGCTATCTCACGCTCAACGGCCTGTTTGCGGTGGTTTGCCGGATCGTCGGCACCGGCCTGGTGACGCTCTCGGTGCTGGTGATGGCGCGCCTGTTCGGCGCCGCCGATTATGGTCGTCTCGCGCTGTTCTTCACGCTCGGCTTCGCGGTGGTCCTGGTTGCGACTGTCGGCCTGCCGTTGGCGGCTTGTCGCCTGATCCCCCGGTACGAGCGCTTGGGACAACCGGGGCGCCAACTCGGCTTTGTCGTGGCCTCGCTCGTGACCGCGACCGGGCTCGGGGGTGTGCTGACCGTTGGTCTGGTATCGGTGTTGGATCTGCTTGGACGGCACGCGGTCTTGGCACCGTTCGATTGGGCCGCGATGATCTTGTATGTAATTGGGGTGGCCGCAATCCGGGTGCTCTCTGAGGTTGCGCGCGCGTTCGGCCGACCGACCGTGGCGGCGCTCGCCGACACCGTGATGGTCCGGTCGGTGGTTTTGGTTGGGATTGCGGTGGTCGTGCTCGCCACCGGCGAGCTCGTGGTCGGCGGGGCGTTGTGGCTGTTCGCCGGCGCGCACCATCTGGCCGCGGCGGCGCTCTTGGCGGTGGTCGGCCGTCGGTTGTCGTGGCGGCTCCCGCGGCAGGTCGACCGGCGATGGCTGCGGGCGTTCAGGTGGCGGGTCCGGGTGTGGCTGTCGCTCGGGGCGTCGTTGATGGTGACGCCGCTGTTTTATTTTGTGTTGTTCGAGACCGACATGATCGTGCTCGGTTTGTTTCGACCGCCCGCGGAGATCGGGCTATATAACGTTGCGCGTCGATTGGCCGAATTCATGCAATTTGCGTCCCATGCCATCGTGCCGATCCTGCTGCCGCAAATCGCGCACGCCTACGCCCGACGCGAGTATCGCCGGATCCAGCGGGTCGCCGACCTGGCCAACGGCCTCGCGGTTGCGCCGGCCATGATCTTGTTGGTCTTGCTGGCGCTGCTGGGGCCGTGGGTGCTTGGATGGTTCGGCCCCGGGTTCGCCGCCGCCTACCCGGTGATGATGCTCTTGTGCCTTGCGCGGCTGATCGACATCCTGTTCGGGACCGCGACCGAGGTTCTGGCGATGTCGGGCCAACAACGGACGGTCAGCCGAATCGGCCTTCGGTTCGGGATCGTCAACATCGCGGCCAATCTTGCGCTCGTGCCGCCATTCGGGGCGACCGGTGCCGCGATTGCAACCGGCGTGACGCTGATCGGTTGGAAGACCGCCATCTATCTGGCTTGCAGTCGCAGTGTCCCTGTGGAAACGTGTCTGCCGTTGCGGTTGTGGCGGGCGCGCCCTGCCAACGTGCGCGAGCGGCGCGGATGACCGCGGGTCGCCAAGGAGGCACCCACGGATGACCGAAGACATGGCACAGTCCCTTTGCAGGCCCCGACCATGGCGTTGATCGACCGACCGGCGCTGGGGTACGAGGGCGCGGGGGCCGAGCCCGGGACGGTCCCGAACCCGATCGCCGAGATTCAGCGCGCGGTCCGACGCCACTGGCTGCTGATGGGCTTGGTGGTCGGGTTCGGAACCGCGGCGTCGGTGGTGATCGCGATCACTCTGCCGTCGCTGTTCACCGCGCACGCGCAGATCGCGATCGAGACCGCGCAACCAAACCCGCTGGTTCCGACCGAGCCGGACCGGGTCCCAGATCGCGCCAAGCTCGAAAGCGTGGCCGAGGTCTTCAGTTCCGAGGCGCTGCTGCGCGACGTGATCCAAGACCTCAACCTCGACTACTATCCGGATTTCAACCCGGAGCTGCGATGGCCCGGCGTGGTGGCGCGGTTTCTTCCGACCGGAACCACGGACAGCCGCCCGGCGACGGCCGAGGGGCGGGTCGCGGGCCAGCTTCGGGCGGTTCGCGCTGCGCTGTCGGTGTCTCAGGTCGGGCGATCGAACGCCTTGTCGATCAGCTTCACCGCGCGCGCACCGGAATTGGCGGCGGAGGTCGCCAATCGCCTCGCCCTTCGCTACATCGATCGCCAGGTCAACGACCGCCGAACCCGGCTGTCCCGGGCCCGCAGCCATTTGAACCGGCGGCTCGAGACCCTGCGCGCCGAAGTCGAGCAAAAGGAGCGGAAGGTCCAGGAGTGGCGCGCCGAACGACGCCTGGTGGAGGGGGCGGCCGCGTCGGTGCTTCAAGAACAGATCTCTCAGCTTGCCTCGCAGATCTCGCTTGCGCGGGCCGATCTGGCCCTGGCCGCCAGCAAAGGGCGGACCAACTCTCTCGGAGCCGCCGCCGGGATCGCGACGATCCCCGAGGTGATCGAATCGCCGTACCTGGAGTCGCTGAAAAGCGAGGAGCGGCAGCTGGTCGCCGAGTTGATGGCGGCCCAAAACCGGTTCTTCGACGGCAACCCGCAAGTCGAGATGGCCCGTGAGGTGCTTGCGCAAGTGCGTGCGCGTCTGGCCGAGGAAACCGCCAACATCGCGCAAAGCCTTGAGGTATCGGTTGCGCGTCAAGAGCAGCGCTTGGCCGACCTCCAAGCCGAGATGGAACGGCTCCAGGGCGAGTTCATCGCGCGCCGCAACGACGAGATCGTGCTGAACGGCCTGGTCCGAGAGGCGGCGGTCAGCCGCGATACTTATGAGACGTTGCTGCGACAGCGCGGCCAGCTTCAGCTCCAAGCGGGGATCGAACAGTCGGATGCCCACATTCTGTCGCTGGCCCAGGTTCCGATCCGCCCGTCGAAACCCAAGCGCAAACTGATCGTTGCGGGCGGCGGGGTGGTGTCGGTCGCGTTGGCGTTTTTCCTGGTGGTGTTGCTGGCCCAGATCGACGACACGATCAACACGATCGAGGACGTCGAACGGGTGAGCGGTTTGCAGGTGCTCGCGGCCCTGCCGAAGGAGCGCGCGTCTGCCAAGCGATCGTCCCCGGCCGACAGCGTGGTCGACGCGCCCGGCGGCGCCTTTGCCGACGCCCTCCGTCGGCTCCGCGCCAAGCTTCACGTGATGTCGGAGCGCGCCGGCGCGGGCATTGTGGTCCATGTGACCGCGGTGCGGCCAGGCGACGGCGCGAGCTCGGTCGCGTGCGCCCTTGCCCGGACCGCGGCGCTGGCGCGGCTGCGGGTCCTCCTGATCGACGGTCACCCCGCCGACCCCGCCGTGGGCCGGCTGACCGGGGTCGAGGCGCCGGTCGGATTGTTGAACGTTTTGACCGAAGGGGTCGATCTCCAAGGCGCGATCCAGGTCGATCGGCGCTCGCCGCTCAACGTTTTGTTGGCGGGCACCACAAAGGGCGCGGTCGCCGACGGTCTGACGTCGGCGATCATGGACACGGGGGCGGAGCGGGTGCTGGATCGCATTCGCGGCGAGTTCGACTTTGTCGTCATCGACAGCCCGGCGCTGGTTTCGGACCGCGGCAGCCTGATGTTCGGGCCGGCAAGCGACGCGATCGTTCTGGTGACCGCGCTACACAAAACGTCGCAACGGGATCTGGTCCGCGCCTTGCGCGGCCTTTCGACCCTCGGCTTCGGCCGCGAACCCGGCCTGGTGGTCAATTACGTTGCCCGGGATCTGTTTGGGTGACTGGGGTCTCTCAGGACACGCGCCCCAAACGCCCCGGATCGGCGACCGCGACCCGTGCCGAGCTCCGTCTCGACCCGCAGACCGGAGAGGTTCGGACCCGATCCGGCCGGACCACCCAGCTGTCGGACCGGGAGATGGCCATCGTCTACTGGCTGGCGCTAGGAGCCCCGCCGGGCCGGATCGCCCGAGCGGTCCGAACCACCGCGGGCGCGGTCACCGACACCATCGCGGCGTTGTCGGGGCGTCTGGGTGTGGGCGACGCCTCCTGGACCCTCAGCCTGACCAACGGTCACGCCCCGACCTCGGCCCATCCCTGGGCGGATCGGACCGCGGTGGCGCTTGTGCGCACCGGGATCGATCGTTTGGGCCCGCGCGCATTTCTCCACGTCGCCGACCAAGGGACGCTGAGCGGTGACGAGGTCAAAGATCTGGTTCGCCAGGCGGTGTCGCGGCTGACCGATGAGGGCATCGGCAAGGGCGACCGGGTGGCGATCGATGCCACACAGCGTCTCGAGTCGTATCTGGTTGCGGTCGCGACCCTGTTGGTCGGGGGCGTTGTCGTTCGGCTCGGCGATTCGGTCGGGCCGGCGACGCTGAAGAAAATGATCCGGCAGACGGCGCCGTCGATCACTTTCTCGGCGCGATTCGCCGAGATCGGTCCGGGATCGGACGCGGGTCGGCGGGTGAGCTTCGAGCCCGCCGACGATCGACCGGATTTCACGACCTGGCTGAACGTCGGCGGGTCCGGGGTCGATCCGCAGGTGACGCCATCGCCGTCCGACCCGGCCCTGATCGGCTTCACCAGCGGGTCGACCGGGGAGCCCAAACCGATTTTGACCAGCCACGAAGCGGTGTTCCGCAGCACTGAGATCGCCCAGGCCCTGTTCCGCTTTCAGCCCGACGACGTGTTCTGCACCACGACCGACGTCACCGCGCTCAGCGCCTTCCGCAGTCTGGTCACGTTCCCGTTCGCCTGCGGTGGCCGGCTGGTTGTGCCGACCCCCGACGCACGCCGGCACCCGCTCGCGCTCGCGCTGGTTTGCGAAACCTATGGCGTGACTCGTCTGACCGCGGTCCCGAACGTGCTGAGAGGGTTCTTGAAGGCAAAGGATCGGATCGGGCGCGACCGGCTCGCGCGGCTGCGGACCGTGTTCAGCGGGTCCGGCGTGCTCGACGGGCCGACCGGACAGGGCATTCGCGACGCCTTCGGCGTCCCCGTGGTCGATTATTACGGCTCACGAGAGATCGCGACCGCCGTGTATGCCGACCCCGACCATCCCGGCAGCGTGAGTTCGGACGGCGGCTGGCCCGCGCAGATCCTGCTGCGCCTCTTGGCCGACGACGGCACCGCCTGCGCGGTCGGCGACGCCGGCGAGATCTGCGTGCATACCGACTGCATGATGATCGGCGCGTTGCACCCGGGCGACGCCGGCGTCGGTGACGGCGTCGATCCCGCATCCGGCTGGTATCGGACGGGTGATATCGGCCGGATGCGCGCCGACGGCCGCGTCCAGGTGCTCGGCCGCATCAGGGACATCGTCAAAACCCCGGATGGCGGTCTGGTTAGTCCGCTCGAGGTCGAGGGGGTGTTGAACGCGGCGCCCGCGGTCCGAGAGGCATCGGTCTTCGGCTGGACGGATCCGGAAGGGGTCGAACGGTTGGCCGCAGCGATCATTCCGACCGCGGGCGCGCTCGAGACCGACGGGGCAAAGGCGGTCGAAACCGCCCTCAAGACCGCGGTCTTGACCGAACTCGGCCCGTTCAAGGTTCCGGCGCACCTGTCCTTTCACGCAGAGTTGCCGCGGGTCGGTCGGGACAAGGTCGACAAGCGGCGCCTGCGTGCGGCGCTCGAGGCGTCGGTCGGAACGCGCGGCCCCGCGACCACCAACCGGACAGACGGATGACCGACGACACCTTTTCGACCCTGTTCGACCGGTGCCGGGCTGAACGGCCGCGTTCGAAACCGTTCCTGGTGGTCGACGGCAAGACCATGACCTATGGCGCCTTGCTCGACCGGATCGACCGACTTTTCCGGTTCTTCGAGACCACGGGGCTGCGCCCGGGGGATCGCATCGCGGTGGTGACGACCTCGAGCCCGGACTTGGCGGATCTGATGCTTGCCGGGCTTCGGTACGGCCTGGCGGTGTGTCCGCTCAACACCGAGCTCGCGGTGCCCGAGCGACGCAATGCGTTGCGGTGCGTCGACCCCGCGCACATTTTCATCGACGGCGCCCTGGTCACCTCCGGGGCCTTGCCGGGCGGCGTCCCCCATACCGCGATCGAAGCCGATCACGATCAGGGGCACGGCGGCGGCCTACTCGGCCGCCTGTTGACCGGCCGCAACACCGCGTCGGGGCCACGCGGCCTTGCCGCCGAACTCGAGGCGCTGTCGCCGGCCGAGGTCTCGTGGCCGGTCGATCCCGAACAGACCGGCCTGATGCTTTTCACATCAGGCACCACCAATGCACCGAAGGTTGTCCAGTTAAGTCAGAAAAATCTCTATGCTCAAATCAATACATTTCTAAATATCCATGACTATGATGCCGAATGTCATATCCTGAACTTGTTGCCGCTCCACCATGCCGACGGTATCATGCATGGACCGATCATCGCGTTCTTCTCCGGCGCGACGCTGTTTCGGCCGCGGCGATTTACGGTTCAGGAGCTCGGCGACATCCTGCACAGCGTTTACCGCGACCGGATCACCCATTTCATCGTGGTGCCGGCGCTGTTATCGATCATGGACCGGCTGTCGGGCGAGTTTGACGACGCCTTTCGAACCAAGGACTTTCGCTTCATCCGCTCCAGCGCCGACCATCTGCCCGAGAGCCTGTGGGCGTCGATCGAGCGCCGCTTCGCCACCCGGGTGACCAACACCTACGGCCTGTCGGAGACCGTGTGCGAAGCGCTTTATTGCGGCCCGCTGGCCGAGCGGTTCAAAATCGGCACCCTCGGCAAGCCGGTCGATTGCGAGATCAAGATCGTCGACGACCGGGGAGAGCCGGTGGCCGACGGGCAAACCGGTGAGCTTATGATCCGCGGTGACAACATCATGCAAGGCTATTTCCGGCAGCCAGACTTGACCGCCGAGGTATTGATCGACGGTTGGTTCCGGACCGGTGATTTTGTTTCCCAAGACCAAGATGGCTTTGTTCACTTTGTCGGCCGCAAGAAGACCCTGATCATCACCGGCGGGATCAATGTTCATCCTCAAGATGTCACTGACGCGCTCTTGGATCATCCTGACGTTGTCGAAGCCGTAACATTTGCGCTTCCCGACCGGATCTGGGGCGAGATCGTCGCCAGTGCGGTGGTGACGGCGCGATCGGTCCAGCTCGACGCGGCAGACTTGATCAAACACTGTCGCGAGCGATTGGCCCCCAATAAGGTGCCGCGATTGATCAAGAAGTTTGAAAAACTGCCGCGCAATCCCACCGGAAAAATCTTGGTCGATGACATCAAGCGTGATGTCGAGGCCGACCAAGTGGGCAACCCGGCCCGGATTGAGGGCAACCTCGAACAGAAAATCCTGGCGATCGCCGCCCATTGTTTTGGCTGCGAGCCCGCAGACCTCAGCCTCAATGTCGAGCACCGCACAACTTTTGGCTGGGATTCGCTCGCCCACGTCAATCTGATGCTGATGGCGGAAAGTGTCTTTGAGATTACTTTGTCGCCCCGTGATATCCTTAGCGTCTCGCGGCTCGATCACTTGAAGACCGCGGTGGCCAACCGATTGGCTGAAAAACAGAATGGGTAATGTGAGCAATGAAAAGACCAGCCGAGGTGTCATACTTCAAGGAACATTTTCAACCTGCGCCGGTTCAGGTGTGGGTTTTGACCGGTTTGTTTTTGGTTCTGATCTTCGGGTGTGCTTTCGTTTATATATTGATTTTCGGTTTCCCCAGATTCTGATCGAAATTTAGATCGGTTATCCCAAATGCACTTACTCTCGATCACATGGCTATTTTGGATATGGATCACGGTCTCACTTTATTGGATCGTGCCGCGGTCGGGGCGGGTCGAGCTGTTGGCCACGATCACCGGGATTTTTTTATTGGTCCACGCGCCTGTATCAGGTTTGGTATTGGTTGTTTGTACGCTGATCACCTGGTCGGTGGCGCGGCGGGCGGCGGTGACCACGCCGGTCGCGATTGCCGGCATCGGCGTTTTGGTGATGATCTTGATCACGTTTAAGCTCGGGCAAAGTTTCGATCACCTTCGATTATTAGAAACCGTGGTGATACCGCTGGGCCTGTCCTACTATACCTTTCGCTGTATCCATCTGATTCTAGAACGCCTCAAGGGTCATGTCGAGGTGGTCTGTTTCCGTGATGTGGTTGGCTATCTCTTCTTCTTACCAACGATCGTCATCGGTCCAATTCATCGGTTTGGTGACTATCGTCGAGATCTGATTCGCCAAAGATTTGATCCCGATCTGCTGTCTGAGGGAGTCGAGCGGATCATTTATGGCTATGCCAAGATCGCGATCCTGAGCAACTATTTGGTCGGAGCCGTCTTTGGGCGTTATATAGACCGAATCGGCGACGATGCCATGCCACTTTCACTGTATTTGACCACGGTTCAGGAGGGGGTGAACCTGTATCTGCAGTTCTCTGGTTTGTCGGATGTCGCGATCGGCTTCGCACGACTACTCGGGTTTCGAGTGATGGAGAATTTTAACTGGCCATATCTCCAATCTAATATTGCCGCGTTCTGGCGATCGTGGCATATTTCACTTTCTCAATGGTGTCGTGATTATATCTACTCTGTGGTGGTGTCGATCAGCCGTAGCCCGGCGTTGGGGGCGATCTGCACGATGTGCGTGATTGGGTTGTGGCACGAGATATCGTTTCGGTTCTTGGCGTGGGGTGCTTGGCACGCGACCGGGATTATCATTTGGCAGCGGTCGCGGATGGTGACCGAGAGGTATTCGTTCGAGTTGCCTGGTCCGATCGCGGCGTCGGTTCACGTGCTCAAGGTCGTGCTCACCGTGCATTTCGTGTGGTTCGGGTTCGTCATCCTCAACGCCGATGGTGTTTGGGCAGCCTTTGAAAGATATCGCCTGATGTTGTTGTTCTGGCTATGATGGGGTCTGCAGCATGTATGGGTATTTCCACCGATGGTTCGGACCGGTTGCGGCACACGTCCTGTGTGCCTTGTGGTTTTCGGCGCTGATCGTCGGGATTATTCTGACGAGTTTCGAGCCGGTGGTCGAGATTCGCTACGGCCGGTTGTGATCGACCGGTCCGACCGACAAGCCGATGACGCGGAGGCCGATGACGCAGAGGACGGTGACGCAGAGGACGATGACGCAGAGGACGATCGGGTCCAGGCGATGAGCCAGGCGATGAGCAATGAGATTGAGTGAACGCCAGCAGGAAGTCGCGTTCGGGCTGTCGTTGCTGATGATGGTGGCCCTCGGGTTCGCGGGCGGTGAAGTCATGGTGCGGGTCGCCGACGCTGTTGGCGCGCGTGACCAACGCACGGAGTTTTGGGTCGACCTTAGGCAGGCCATCATGACGCCAAGTAAAAACAACCAAGAATCGGTTTTCGTTCCAGGCACCACATTCGGCAACATAACGATCAATCAACAAGGGTTCCGGGGGCCGCCATTGGCCATGCCGAAGCCGGCAAATGTGTTTCGGGTTGCTTTTCTCGGAAACTCAAAATTGTTCAGTGCATCTCTGGACGAGGACGAGACCATTCCGGCCCGGACGATCGCTTGGTTGAATCGGTCCGCGACGCGATGCCGCTTTGATTATTATAACGGCGCTGGGCCGGACTTCGGGATCGAGCTCTTGCGAGATCGCGTCTTACCTCGTGCGATCGATTTTGATACTGATCTATTTGTTTTACTTGTCGGCGATCTGCGGGAAGTCGTTCAGATCATCGAGAGCCGGCGCGCGGTCGAGACCACCTTCCTGCCGAAGTCCGACATGCTCGAAGACCACTCTCGGCTGTGGCGCCGACTGAAGCTTCGGTTTGCCATGGAAAGCCAAAGCCGGCAGTCGGCGCGGAGTGATTGGCGGGACAGGCTCCCCGAACCGGTGCTCGCCGATGCCTATTTCGCCTTGCTCGACGGATTGGCCGGCGACTTGCGCGACAACGGGAAACCGGTGGCGGCGATCGCCTATCGCGGCCAACTGCGCTCGAGTTCATCGCCGGAGACGATCGAGCGGCACGCCGTGGTGGTGCAGTCGCGTATCCGGGGTCTCGACGCGCGCGAAATCGCCGAGGTCTCGGACATGGTGGTCCACCTTCTCGAGACCTTTTCGGCGCGACATGGCTGGACCTTCGCCGATCCGATCGCGCAGGTGCCGACCGACGATCGGTTCTTTGGTGATCCTGCGCATTTGACCGCCGACGGCACAGCGATCGTCGGCCGGCACCTGGCGCCGATCCTCCAGGAGATTGCCCGACCGAAGTGCGACTGATGAATGCTGCTGCCAAACCCATCCCATGCGGTGCCCGCAAGGTGATTGCCGGGTAAGAAAACAAGGTCGGGGCGCGGGCCGCCCCCTGGGCGTCGGGGGCAGCGCCCCTGACAACGGCCGACAGGCCGAACGCCGGCGCCGATGACAGGATTTTCTTTGACCCACCCTATCGACAGCCGAGATCGTCCAACGGCTCAATCGTGTTGAGCGCGACCCGAACCGTGAAGTCGCCGTAGTCGATCTCCATCGACTCGGCGACACCGGTCGACACCAACACCAAATTAAGCTCGTACTCGGGCAGATTGCCGCTGTCGCCGAGCGCGAAGAATGCAAGCCGCATCGGCCAGCCGGGACCGGCGAACAGGGACGGGTCGTGACCGTCGGGCGCGACCTCGGTGGGCGACCCGATCACCGCATTGATGTCGGTGACCCCGTCGGCGTCGGCACCGTCGAACACCGTGCGCAGGAACAAATGGTCGCCGGCACGGGCGCGGCGGACCAACTCGACCGTGTGCATCGACGGAAACAAGGTGCCGGCGGGCAAGTCCATCTGCCGCGTCTCGGGCGCGACATAGTCGGCGCGGCCGCCGGCCCCGAGCTTGTCGACCGCGGCGCGGCCACGGAACACCTCGGTCTCATCGCCATTGACCAGCTTGCGCACGCTGAACCGGTAGCTCAGACCATCCTTCGACTCCCAAGTCGAATAGCTGGTCGTCATGGTCATCTCGTCGCCGCCGGAGTAAAGAAACCGAAGGTCGAAACGCTGGTCCACGGTCCAGCCGTCGCAGGCATCGGCCCATTCGAACATCATGCGCCCGCGCACATCAACGACCGAACTCGACCGTCGCGCCGACAACAAGGACAGGTCGTAGAGTGCGCGGTGCGGCGCAATCTCGACCGCAGGCACGGCCGCGGTCGCGGCGACGGGGGGGGCGGCGGCGGCCGAGCCCACGGGCGCGCCGACGACCAGCACGACCGGGACGGCAAGCATCGCGAACAGCAAGAGGACGTGACGACGCACGGCGGCACCCATGGGGGTTGAAGGGACAGGATCACCGGCGCTCAGCCTCAGAGATCCCCGGGATCGCGTCAACCTCTTCCGCACCTCGGCGCGCCGCGCGTCCGACACATCGAGCCCCGATCGATCGCCGCGACCGTCGACGACACGGTTGAGATCAGTGACGCCTATTGGTATGTGTACCAAAATGTAAAAGGAAGATTTCGGCTTCGGAGGTGGTAAATGAAACAGATTTCCGTATCAAAATGTTCGTCTGTCTTGTTGGTTGCCATCGGCGTGACCGTCGGGGGTGTGGTCGAGGCACGGGATCTTGCCGGCGCCCAGCGGATCAGCGGTCTGCTTGGGGCGCTTTCTTCGGCGTCCGCCTATGCCGCCAAGCATCTGTGTTCGAGTGTCCTGGTCAGCGGGCGGCGCCGTCAGTCGGTCGAAGACGGCGAGCTGTCGATCAGCCTGGGGGTGCTCGGGATCACCTTGGGTGATCTACTGGCATGGTACGACACCGAGATCGACCGCGCCGCCGGCCGAGTCTCGGCATGGCCGAAGCTCGATCCGTTCGGGTGGTTCGCCGCGCGCGCGACCTATCGCACCGGCCTCGGCTGCACCCTCGACCTGCCGCCGGACCTGCCGCTGGTCCCGGTCGCCGAGCCTGAGATCACCCTGGACCCGCACGAAGACACCGCGATCGACCGCACCGTGGCGGCGATCGACTACCAAAAACTCGACCAAGCGTTCGCGTGGGCGTTCGACCCGGGCCGCGACTGGCGGACCCGGGGCATGGTCGTACTCTATGACGGCCGGCTGGTCGGCGAGCACTATGCCGAGGGCTTCTCGGCTGCGACGCCCCAACTCGGCTGGTCGATGGCCAAGAGTCTGACCAACAGCTTGATCGGCATCGCGATCCGGGACGGCGTGATCGCGGGCGTCGACACCGATCGGCTGCTGCCCGACTGGTGTTCCCAGGCCGGCGACCGGCGTTGTTCGATCACCCTCGACCAGCTGTTGCGGATGACCAGCGGGCTCGCATTCAACGAGGACTATGGCGATCCGTCGGCTGATCTCTTGATCATGTTGTTGAAACGCGGCGACATGGGCGCCTATGCGGCGGACCACGGTCTGGAAACGCCCCCGGGCACCCGTCATGTTTACGCGAGCGGCACCAGCAACATCATCACGCTCGTCTTGAAGAACCGGATCGCCGGCACCAGACCGACCGACCTTGCTGTCGCGCTCGCCTTTGCCCAAGACCGGCTGTTCGGGCCGCTCGGCATCGGCTCGGCGGTGTTCGAGCCCGATGCCGCGGGTACCCTGGTCGGGTCGTCTTACGTCTACGCGACGCCGCGCGATTGGGCCAAGTTCGGCCTGCTCTACGCCCGCGACGGCGTGTGGGCCGGGGTGCCGTGGGACGGCGTCGCCGACCCGGCAACTCCGGTGCGCCTGTTGCCCGAGGGCTGGGTCGCCTACTCCCTGACCCCGACCACGACGCCGGACCCGGACGACCGGAGCGAGGAGTACGGCGCCCACATCTATGTCGAGATGTACCAGGGTCTGCTCGACCCGGACCCGGGATCGGTGACCCCGCCGGTGCCCGACGACGATTTCCACTTCTTCGGCCACCATGGCCAGGTCGTATCGGTGATCCCGTCGAAGAAGCTGGTGGTCGCCCGGCTCGGTCTGACCGCGCCCGGACCGGGTGAGAACGATCCGAAGGACACCTGGAACCACCAGCGGTTCCTGTCCAACATCGTCGCCGCGGTGCGCGATTAGACCCGCCCCGGCGGCACCCAACCGGCAACCGTAGTTGTCGCTAACAGGCTAAGGTAGTTGACGCCGGCCCCCCCCTGAACGATACGGATGCGCCGCGTTCGGCGCCGCCCCGTGAGGCCGGCGCCGACCGGACGCTTTGGATCCCACCCGCCGCCCGACCCACTCGGCAATCATCCGTCCCCAAGACAGCCGACCCGTGCGGCGGGATTTGCCGCCCGCCGGCAGGATCTGCCGGGTTAAGCCGATCGGTTAGGGGCCGGGGATAACGGTTTCGTGCCGTTTGACCGCTGGCATGACCGCTGCACCCGTCGGACCAGGGGCACGCAACCGATGCGCGCCCGCCGCCGCCACACCGAGACAGGGTGCGCCATGTCGCCGTTCGACAGCACGATCGATCCGGGCCAGTTCGCGCCGCCGTTCCCGCCGGTCAACACGGCGCTGCCGCAGGGCGAGGGCGCGGGCTTACGGCCGCTCGCCCCCGCGACGCTCGCCCCCGGGCACGAACCGTGGGCGCGGCATTGGGTCGACCGGATGCTGGCCCGGCTGCTTGATGCCGAGCAGACGATCTCCGACCAGCGCGACCGGATCGCCTATCTCGAATCGATCACCATGACCGACGAGCTGACCGGCCTGCTCAATCGGCGCGGCGTCATGAACCATCTGGAACGTGAGCTCGATGCCGCGCGGCGCAATCGCTCCTCGACCGGCGTTTTGATCATGATCGATCTCGATCGGTTCAAAGAGATCAACGACGTCCACGGCCACCTCGCCGGCGACGCCTATCTGCGCGAGATCGGCCGGTTCCTGCGCGGCCGGGTGCGCACCCAGGACGTGGTCGGGCGGCTCGGCGGCGACGAGTTCGTGGTCCTGCTGACCCGGGCGCCGGCGCGCGCCGGGCTCGACCGCGCGCGCGCGATCACCGAGGACGGCAATGCCGCGACCATGGTCTGGCACGGCGTCACCCTGCCGCTGCGCTTCAGCGCCGGCGCCGCCGCCTATGACGGCAGCCGTAGCGCCGAACAGGTGCTGGAAGCCGCCGACTGTCGCCTCTATCGCAACAAGGCGCGCCGGTGCGCGGCCGTGTCCGTACGCTCGGCCGCCTGACCCCACCACCGGCAGGCCCCCTGAAACCGGTCCGAGGGCAGACCCCTCGGGCCGGTTTTTCTGTCCAGGGTGTCGCAGCCCGTCCGAACAAGCGCTGGCGAGATCACGGTGCGCTGAAAGCAAATGCAGGACGCGATCCGGACCGCCAATCCGCGCCGGCGGTTGAGACCGTAGGCGAGACGCGAAACGGCGCCGGGTTGGGGGCTTCGCCCCCGGGTCAGGGGGTTTCACCCCCCGACACCCCCCGACCAGGGGGTGCCCCCTGGACCCCGCTTCTTGGTCGGGGTCGGGGGGGGGGCGCCCTGGCGGGGGGCGAGCCGGATCAGAACAACTCGGCGGCCGTGCCGAGCTCAAGGAACTGGGTCTCGCCCGGCGCGTCATCGACGCCGTCGTTGTCGATCACCAGCCAGACCCGACCGTCGGCGGTCACCGCCAAGCCTTCCGGCTTGTCCGACACCCAACCGTTCGACGCACTCATCTCCGTGAGCAGATCGAGCGCCTCGGTCTTGGCCAGGACGTCGAGCGTCTCGGTCGCCGGCCGCGGGGTCACGGTCGCGGTGTCGATCAGGGTCACCACCTTGAACGCGGCATAAACGCCCGGCTGGTTGTCACGCTCGATCACCGCGAACCGGCTGCCGCCGAGATGGGTGATCTCCGACAAACCGACCCAGCCGCCGTTCGACGACACCGGCGGCGACATCGGATAATGCGCGAACGACCACAGATTGTCGGCCGGGCGATAAAAGCCGATCTTGGTGTGGTCCTCGGGATCGTCCTTCCAGGGGCGCTGGAACGCGACCACCACGGTTTCGACGCCGTCCGCCACGGTGCTCGCGACCCCCTCGAAGCCGTTGTTGATCATCTGCGCCAACACGACCTCGGGCAGGCCGATCTCGGTCACGACCCGGCCGTCGGCCGCGACCTGGAGCAGAAGGTTGGCGCGGCCGCGCTTGACATGGCCTTCGGAGACCAGCCAGAAGCCGCCGTCGGGGCGGGTCGCGATGCCCTCGAGGTCGTAAGACACCGGTTCGCCGTTGCGGGTCAGCGTGACCGCACCGGTGATCCGCGCCGGGCTGGCCGAGACGTCGATCGTGTAGATGTTCGACGCCTTGTAGAAGCTGTCGTTGACCGCATAGACGATCGCGGGATCGCTCGGGTCGGCGACCAGGCCGGACAACGCGCCCCAGCCGATCGGCGCGCCGGTCGCTTCGTCGATCTCCGAGACCAGCTGCGGGTACGCCGGCGCGGTCGCGGTGCGCGCGAAGATCTGCACGGTCGAACGCAGCTTCTCGTCCGCCTCATCGACCTCGGTCGCGACCACGAACAGATCGCGCGACGGGATCGCGACCGTGCCCTCGGGCCCGACATTGGTCGGCAACACCTGGATGAAGGTCGGGCTCAGCCCCGGGCCGTTGTCGCGGTAGACCGCAACGAAATTGCCGCGCTCGGAGTTGACGAAGATCAAGGTGTCGTCGCCGAACACCCCGACCTCGACCCCTTCGGGCTCGACGCCCTTCTTGCCGGCGCGCTTTTCCGGATAATGGCCGATCGCCATCGCCAGATGTTCCATCGCCTCGGCGCTGTCGAACGCGACCGAGCCGTCGAGCCCGAACACGGTGAAGCCGCGCGAGCCGCCCTCGTAATCGCCCTCGTTGGCGGTGACCAGACGCTGGGCGTCGATCCACGACACAGCGTCCGGTTCGCGCGCCAGACCCTCGAGCGCGCCGGTGCCGGCGATCACGCCGTCGCGCTCGGTGTCGATCGCGGCCAGATCGACCGCACCGGCCGAGAAATCGGCCACCACCCGCGCCGACGGCAGATCGACGATCACGATGTGATTGTTTTCCTGCAGGGTCACCACCGCCTGGTTGTCGGCGTTGATGTCGACATACTCGGGCTCCGGATCGTCGCCGGCGACCGCGGCCAGACCCGAAAGATCGACGATCGTCACCGCGTCGCAATTGGTCGGCACGCCGTCGGACCCCAGCGTAAACACCGCAAGATGGCCGGCCGGCAGTTGGGGGATGACGCCGTCGTTCAGGTCCTCGTCGCGCTCGTTTTCGATCGCGACCGCGACGAACCGGCGGTCGGGGCTGAGCGCCACCGAGTCCGGCTGGCCGCCGACGTCGCAGGTTTCGGTGACGTGGCCGGCGTCGAGCGGCACCACCGCGAGATGGCCGCTCGGGTCGGTGTAGCTCTCAGCGGTGTTGACGCCGACCAGCGCGGTCGCGCCCACGACGACGACCGAGGTCGGCTCGCCGCCGACCGCGATCCGGCCGAGCGCTTCCGGCACTGCCGGGTCGGTGATGTCGATCAGCCCGATCGCCTCGCCCGGGCTGTCCGAGGTCACCAGGGTCAGGCCGTCTTCGGTGACCGCGACGATCTCGGCGACCGTCTCGGTCTTGGGGTCGATGCCCGCCGGCAGGTTGGCGAACACCGGGAAGGTCGCGATCGGTTCGAAATAGCGCGCCTCGGCCGCGTCGGCCGCCGGGCCGGCGGCGATCAGGCAGGCGAGCGAGACACCGGCCAACAGGCCGGCGCGGGTCATGCGTTTGGTCATTTGGCGAGGTCCTTTTTTGGGAGCGCCGATCGAGATCAGCCCGCCACCTCGTGTGGCCGTCGGTCGTTCGGCTGCGATCGCCCGACCCCGTGCGGATGCCGACGGCGATCGGACGCATGCGTCACCGGGCCCATGCCTACCGGCGGCGTGTTGCGGTTTGATGTCACGCCGCGCCCCGTGAGCGTTCCCCACCGACCATCGGCCGCCCTTGGGGCGCAGCCCAGCTTCCCCCCAACCCCACCAATGGGGTCCAGGGGGCAACCCCTGGTTGGGGGGTGTCGGGGGGCAAGGCCCCCTGACCTTGGGGGCGCCAGCCCCCAAAATCTCGCAAGCCGGCGTCGGTTTCCGTATCGCCAAAACCCATCGGGATAGGCTTGCGTCCATTGTCTGTGATATGTTCCGAACAGATACAAACGCTCCGGCGCGCGTATGGATATTGACACAGTATCGATAATGGAATCGGCACGATGACTGATCTCATTCGGGTCTTCATCTCGTCCACCAGCCAGGACCTTAACCCCTATCGCGCGGCGGTGATCGAGACCTTGCGGGACCGGCAAGGGATTTTCATTGTCTGCATGGAGGATTTTTCTGCAAGTGCGTCGCCGCCGCGCGTGCTGGACGCCACCCGTCTCGCGGACTGTCAGCTTTATGTTGGGATCATCGGCCCACGGCTTCCAGCATTTGGGATTTCAAGAATATCTGGCCGCGTGCCACCTGGCGGCCGTCCGCGGCGACCTGATCGCGCAGCTGGCGGACGACGCCGCGGACAAATGGTGGCAGGAGGTGATCCTGCTCCTGGCCGGGCTGGCCGCGCGTTTTGTCGACCGGGAGACGGACCTTCCCGCGATCGAACACGACGTCTTGCTGATCCATGCAGATGCGGATACCGACACGGCGGCCGAACTGTCACGGCGGCTCAGGTGCGTCGGTCTGCGGCTATGGCCGACCACGACCCCCTGGTTGGACGCGCTGGAACAACTGGTCGGCAGCTTGGCCGGCACCGTCGTCCTGGTCGGTGCCGACTGCCCGTGGCGCGATCAAGACGTCCATGACGGGGTGTCACTCTTGGCCGACGCGTCCGTCCCCTTGGCCCAGGTGATCGCGCCGCGCGCATCGAACCGCGCCGCCCCCACGCCCGACCCGTCCTGGCAGATCGCGACCGTCCGCTGGGGCGATCGGGTCGTGGACGAGCTCCTGTCTGCGCTCGAGGCCGAACCACCAGCGAGCCCCCCTCTCAAACTCCCCCCACGTTCCGTGGGGGGAGGACTTGCCCACCCCCGCCAGGGGCGGCGAAATCATCACCGAACCCAAGACCGGTCTGCGTTTGCTGCCGATCCCGGCCGGCGAATTCCGGATGGGTTCCGAAGACATCAACGATGCCCGGCCCGTCCGCCAGGTGCGGCTGTCGCCCTTCCGGCTCGGGGAGACGCCGGTGACCAATCGCCAGTACCAGGTGTTTCTGAAGGCAACCGATCATCGCGAGCCGCCCTCTTGGCGCGACCGCCGCTTCTCGGACCCCGACCAGCCGGTGGTCGGCGTCAGCTGGCACGATGCGGTCGCCTTTTGCGCCTGGCTATCGGACGCGGCCCCAGTACGATTTGCCCTGCCCAGCGAAGCGCAATGGGAATACGCCGCGCGCGGATCGGACGATCACCGGTATCCGTGGGGCAACGATGCGCCGACGCCGGAGCACGCCTGCTTCGGTCAGGAAATGCCGGCACGCGACACACGATGACCCAGATAGGTGAC
>JANQHG010000091.1 GCA_028277115.1 Azospirillaceae bacterium | reverse complement strand
CACACAAACGGTAGAGCTCAAACCAAGCCGGCACGCAAGCCTTCATCAGCACCGGAGTCCTTCGGTCGCACCCCCTCACCAGCGGAAATGGGGGGGGGGATCTGAACGGTTACAAAAAAACAGGATATGGGAAGTCGTCGAGCCGTTGATTCGCATAGTCGAGAGACAATTAGAACATCTTTATCAATTGAAGTCCAGGCAAATAAAGGAGGAAGTAAGGTCCCAGCTCAAGTCTTCGCTCGAGGCCGTGGTCAAGCACTTCGTCATTGCCGGCGCAGACCAAAAGCGGTTGATCGAGCTTGAGGCGGAGGGGCAATCGCTCCGGGTCAGTTTGGCTGACGGCCGAACCCCCGAGGGGCATTGTTCCACCGGGCAGCGGGCGCAGTTGGCGTTGGCATGGCTGCTTGCCACCAACGCACTGATTCGGCGCTGGTTGCCGCATCGGCTGTTGTTGCTGGACGATGTGACGACAGCCCTTGATCTCACCAACCTCGCGTCCGAGTGCGCGCTTCTTAGAAAGTTCGCCTACACCACCGATCCGAATCGCAAACGCCAGGTGGTGATCGCGAGCCACCACGACCAGCTGACCAATCGACTGTTCGATCTGCTGATCCCGCCTCAGGGTTTCACGATGCGGGAAATCCGACTGGTAGACTGGACTCTGGAGACCGGACCCGACGTCGAGCAGGCGACGATCAAGCGGACCAAGGCTGCCACGGCGGATGCCCGCACGGAGTTGGCCAAGCGGCTCGGTGCGGTGTTCCGAAACCGCCGGTCCGGGAGCCTCGGCCGATGACCAAGTTCGAAATCGCCCTGCGCACCGTCACCCCGACCTTCTGCCGCGGCAACGACCCGGCCGTGGCGGAGGTGCGGGCGCCGTCGTTGAAGGGGCAATTGCGCTGGTGGTATCGCGCTTGGCATCCGCAGGCCGTCGCCAGGGCGCCGCTTGGGCCGTGGTCGGAAGCCCGAGTGATGGGGGACACCGTAAGCCAAGGGCAATGTCCGTTCCTGCTCCGGGTCGAGATCGCTGAGGATATGAAAACGATCCCATGGCGCGACCTCGAAAACCGGGCGCAACGGGGAAGCCGCGTCAAGGTTGGCGGGATCCGCTATCTCGGCTTCGCATTCCGGAAAGCCCGGAAAGACCCGGTCGACCATCACGCCATTGCCGCCGGCACCGAGTTCAAGGCGGTCCACCAATTCCGCCGGCCGATCGGCGACGAGGCGGCGCGCGGCCTGGTCGCGGCCTGGTGGCTGTTTGCGCATCTAGGCGGGCTCGGCGCCCGCTCCCGGCGGGGCTTCGGGTCGCTCGCGCTGGCGAGTTGGGCCTGGCCGGGCCGCGACGAGCTCCTGGCGCAACTGCCGCTGCCGTCCCAGGCCCGCGATGCCGAGAGCTGGGAGGCGTCGGTCGAAGAGGGGCTCGACACCCTGGACCGCTGGCGCGCGCCGGGGGTGCATGGCCCGCCGGGCACCCGCACCCCCATTTGGGCCGCGACAGCACGGTGGTGATCGATGGCGAGGGCGGATGGCGACGGGCCGAGGACGCCCTGGAATCCGCCGGGCAGCGGCTCGCTGTCGGGCGCCGGGAGCACCGCGGCCCACCCGGACCGGTGGACGGGCGGGTGACCCTTGGCCTGCCCCTGACCACGGGCCTTGGTCCCAAACGGACATGGCTGTTGGGTGCGTTTCGGCGCGAACGGATCGAAGGCGGTGACCGACACGCGTCACCCCTTCATCTTCACATCGGGGCTTACCGCGGCGGCTTCGGCTTGTGCTGGTCGCGGTTGTCGGGGCCGGTGCCGGGTCGCGGGGACTACCGGGTCGTCGTCGATGGTTCTCGCGAGACGATCCGCGCCGAGGCGCCCGACACGCTGGGCAACTTCGTGGCAGCGTTGGACGGCATGCGCTGGACGCCGGGAGACCGGGCATGACCGAAGAGGAGAGATACTGGCAAGATAAGCTCGCCCAGATGTTCCATGACCCGTTCCTGAAGGCGCTCTGTCAGGGGAAGACCGCCCAGGCGATCGCCCGGTTTCTGGCCGCGGAGCTGCTTGCCGATCCCGGGGACGCGGTGCCAGAGATTTTTTGGGATCGCTGGGCCCAAGAGAAGGTCGGGCTGCTGTTGTCCCACCGGATTCTCGGCGACAGCATCGCCTTCGACGTAAAAGTGCGGGACGGGTGGTCGATCGCCAAAGACCTTGAGGCCGAGCCGCTGCCCGCGGCCGTCGAAGCCGACCTCGCTGCCTCGGGCGCCGATCGGCCGGTTCTCGGCGACGCCCGTCAGATCCGGGTGAGATTCTGGACCGAGGGGTCCGCGACCGCACGGGTGACCCACCCGCTCGACCATGCCGTCCTCGAGATGGGGGTGCCGGCCGATCTGAATGGCCTGCTCGAGGTGGTGGGAGCGGCCGCGGCGCGCCTGGACAGCTATCGGCCGCTGCTGGGCGGCGGGCGGGTCGAACGCCACCGGCGTGCCTGGTACCTGATGTGGCGCCGGCTGCCCGAGGATCTGGCACGCGACGATGGGCGGTTCTGGCCGCTGCTGCCCGCGGACACGCGATGCCCGGACCACAGCATCTGGGATCACCTGCGCGTCAACTCCGCGCTCGCGTTCATCCCGAAAACGAGCACGGCCGACGACAGATTGCGGGCAAACAACCCCGGGAAACGGCCGTGGCTGCTGTCGCTTCGGGTCGGGCCGGTGCGGGAATTCCTGGGCGCCGCCCGCAGCATCCGTGACCTGTGGACCGGGTCGATGATTCTGTCCGAATTGGCCTGGGCGTTGATCGAACCGGCGGTCGAGCGCCTGGGCGCGGACGCCGTCCTCTACCCGGATCTGCGCGCCAATCTGCGGGCGGACCTCTGGCTGAAGCGCGCGTTCGCGGGATGCCTTGACACCAAGACACCGACCGGTACCCTCGCGGCGTTGATCCCGAACCGGCTGATCGTGATCGTGCCCGAAGCTCAGGTCGAGGAGCTCGCCAAGACCTGTCTGGACTCGGCGCGGGCCCGGTGGCGGGAGATGGCCGCCGCGGTCCGTGGGCTTCTGGAACATGGAAACGATCGGACCAAAGGTCGAAAGTTGGGTTCCGGCCTTTGGCAGGACATTTTCGACCGGCAGGTCGCCCATGGCCCTGCCGTCCGGTGGAGCGCGGTGCGCTGGGTTTGGGACGGAAAGCCAAGAAGAGCTTATAAACGGGCAGAGATCTGCCTTGATCCGGCGATCCCGTTCCAAATCGATCCCGATCAACTGCCCGACGAAATCCGCAGTATCGAAGATGAACGGCTGAAACGCCTTGCAGGATGGCTCGACCACCGGACGTTCACACACTACCAGAAGATCCGCCTGACCTACTTGATGACACGCCCCGTCTATCTTTTAAATCAGCGCGGTTTCGATTACGCGCCGGTGCACCATCAACTCCTAACCCTCGACGCGGCGCGCGGCCGGCTCGGCCAGCGGGCCGGTCCGGATGAACCGGGCGAAAAGTGCACGCTGTGCGGCTGTCGCCAAGCCCTCACCAACCAGAGCACCGGGACGGTCGGACAACAGCGACGGGCCGCACGAGAGCTCTGGCGGCGGATCGGTGAGGCGGATCGGGACGAGGACGCCGGGGCCGAACGCTTGTGCGGCCCCTGCGCGGTCCGCCGGTACCTCGCCGACACCGACGACCCGATCAACGAGACCTGGCGCGACACCCTGCCCGAGGAGAGGACCGGCGGCCGCCATCCGGTGCCGTTTCCGTCCACCGGGCTGATCGCCGGCCAGCGATGGTTGGCCCGGCTCTGCGATCGCTTCACGGATGCAGAGGAAGAGGTTCGAGAGGCGGTCACCGAGGTTCGCGATGCCTTTCGCCTGGCGGCGCACCACACGGACGCCCGCCGGACCCAATTCGCCGGGTCGGTGCCGCGTCTCAGGCGAAGACTCAAGGGCCTTGGTCGAGATCACCCGCTCCGGCAGTTGCTGGAATACGACATCCAGACACTGTCACCGGACTGGTGGGCGGATCGCATCGAAGACAGCGATGCGGCCGCTAAGAGGGCCAAGCGCGCCTGCGGCGAACTTCGCCGGGTAATGAAGGGCGGCGCCGAAACCTTCATCGCCGTGATCAGCCTGGACGGCGACCGGATCGGACGGCTGCTGCTGGGCGATCCGAACCAGGTCACCGCGTGCTGGCGCCACGTCCTCCACCCGGACGCGGTCGAGCAGATCCGGAAAGGCGACGCGACCGCGGACGCCGAGGCATGGAAGGCCTATTGGCGAACCTCGCTCGATGACGCCCGCGTGCTCGGCCCCAGCACCCACGCCTTCATCACCCGGGCGCTCCGCCATTTCTCCAACCGGGTCCTGCCCTGGGTGGTCGAGCGCGAGTATGCGGGCAAGCTGATCTTCGCCGGCGGCGACGACGCCCTGATCCTGTGCCCGGCCGCCGACGCGGTCCCAATGTTGACCAGGCTCGATCAGCTGTTCAGATCGCCTTGGGTTTTGGACCTTGCGCCCCAGGCCACCGCTTGGCCGGCCGCGGAACCGCCAGATCCTCGGTTCGATGTCTGCAGCGATGACGCCCGAAAACGACTGGCTCCATTTCCCTGGGCTCGGGACGAAGAGGGGGTGCGAGAGCCGAGCCCCCGGATTTTTCCCTTGCTCGGCCGCCACCAGTCGTTTTCTGCCGGCGTCGCATTCGGGCCCTTCAAAACGTCGTTGCGGGTGCTGCGGGCCACCGCCCAAGACAATCGGGACCTCGCCAAGGCGGGCGGCGGACGCCGGGCCGGGCTGTCCTGGTTCACCTCGAACGGCGCCAAAGTGCACTGGACGGCGCCGTTCGCGGACGACCAGGCGGGAGGGCTGGGGGCGATCGCGACCTTGGCCACGGCGTTCCGCAAGGGCAAGTTGCCCGGCCGGCTGCCGTACAAATTGCGGGAGATGATACCTGCGGCACGCGCCATCCTGACGCCCCCGATCCTGGATACGGTGAGGGACCAAGCCAACCGAGATTCGGTGCTGCGCGCGCTGGTCCGCCGGGCGCTGGACCGCCGAGAGCGCGACGAAACCAACCCCCACGAGCCCACCATCGTCGAAACCTGGTCTGCGGGCCTCGAGACGTGCCTCAAAACCTGGAGCGATCGGGGCGCGAACTCTGCCCCGGTCGATTGGGAAGCAAGCCTTGGCGGCCTGTTGATCGCCCGCACGCTTGGCTCCCTCGACCCGGATGGCAAGTCGGCAGGAGCATCGCCGTGAGGTGGACCGACATCGCTATCGCCCCGCTCGGCGCCCTCTATTTCGGTGACGGCCGGCCACTGACTGCCGGAGAGACCGATCACGGGGTGGGACGCTTTCCACCCTCGCCGCGCACGTTTCAGGGGCTGGTGCGGACGGCGCTCTTGCGCGAGGTGAACGGCCTCGACCTCGGTCCGGGGGCCGATCAGGACCGGATCGCGGCGCTGGTCGGGCCGCCGGATCGGCTTCCCGAGGGCTGGCAGATCGTCGGTCCCTGGCTCGCCGAATGGGACTCGGAGACGGGAGATCGGGCCGACGCGGTGGCGCCGTGGCTGCCCCGGCCACTCTACCTGGGCGAACGACCGGGCGCACCCGAACGGTCGCTCGAAACGGTCGAGATCAAACCTCTCGGTACCGACATGAAATGGGACCTTGGCGAGGCCGTGGGGTCGGCGTCGATCGCGGACGCCCGGGCGCGGCAGCGACCGGCGTTCCTAAAGCCGGCGGCGCTGCGCAACCTTCTGGCCGGATCACGCCCGTCGGATGCCGACGGCGGGTTGCCGCGGTTCGTGCAAGCCGAACCGCGCACCGGGCTTGCCCTGGAACCGGGTAAAAGCGTCGCGCGCACGGGCATGCTCTATACCCTCGGCTTCCATCGCTTTGCCGACCAAGCGGGGTTCGTGCTGCGCTTTCGCGGCACCCTGACCGGCGGACTGTCCAGCACCGCCCTCACCCGCGGCGTCGCAACCATCGGCGGGCGCAACCGCCTTGCCAGGCTGCTCGCGGTGTCCAACTGGTCTCGGGATTTTCGTGCCGCGCTTGCGACCGATCATTTGCCGGCGGCGCCTGGCGACGGCGATCGCTTCTGGCTTTGGACCACCACGCCGGCGGCGGTGGATTGCCCGTGGGCGCCCGTCTTGACGCCCGAGCGGATCGGCGACGCCCGAGCGACCGTGGTGACCGCGGTGGTCGGCCGGACCGAGCGGATCGGCGGCTTCTCGCTGGCCGAGGGGTGCAGCGCCGCGGTGCGGACCCATGTCCCGGCGGGATCGGCCTGGCTGATCGCCCTCGACGGCGGCAGTGCCGAAGATCGGGGCGCGCTGTTGCGGTCGTTCCACGATGCCTTCCCGCTCGGCACCGATCCGGGCGCGAGCGCCATGGGCTTCGGCCACACCTTGGTGTCCCGCCTGCCCCACGCAAGGACCTGAAGCCATGCCGCAGCCGAACCGAGCCTTGATCGTGACCGGTATTTATACGTTGACCCCGACCCATTGCGGCACGGGCCAGGCGGCCGGAGCGGTCGACCTTCCGATCGCGCGCGAGGCGCATTCGACCCTGCCGATCCTGCCCGCCACAACCATCAAGGGGATCGCGCGGGACGAATGGTTCGACCGGGATGACGACGAGCATAGGCAGTTGGTCAAGGACCTGTTCGGTCCGCCGCCACCCAGGCGGCGGACCTCCGGGGGATCGGCGAGCGACGATGGTGCTGGGGAGGAGACCGAACAGAGCCTGTCCGCCGGCGATCTCATGGTGTTCGACGGATTGCTCCTGGCGTTCCCCGTCCGGTCGCTGACCGACGGGTTCCGGTTGGTGACCTCGCCCCTGCTCCTCAAGCGGCTGGATCGGATCGCCCGTTCCTTCGATGCGAAGCTCGCCCTCGGTTTCGTCTGTCCGGACCCGCCGCCGGATGGTGTGCTGCTGCCGGCGGATGTGAGCGGTCCGGTCAGTTTGGAAGACCTGGTGTTCGCGCACCACCGGTGCCGCCAGGATCCGGCGGTGACCACGCTGGCCGCGGCGCTCGGTCGTCTGGTGGCACAGGACCCGGGCGACCAAGACCGCGCCGCCCTGGCGCGGCGACTGGTGGTGGTCGAGAACACCGTGCTCCAGGATCTGACCCGCCGTGCCACCACCGTTACCGCGCGGATCGTCCTTAACCCCGAGACCAAGACCAGCAGTAACCTTTGGTACGAGGAAACGCTGCCCCCGGACAGCCTGTTCGCGGCCGTGATCGCCCGGCGGCCCGGCGCGGATCAGAGTGCGGTCGATCGCCTGGTCGACCATTTGAAACAAGATGACCGCCATACCCAAATCGGCGGCAACGCCGGCGTCGGCTGCGGCTGGTGTCGCTGGGTGGTATCGCCGTCGCCGGGGGTGTGGGCATGACCTGCGATCTGCGCTGTGACCGAATCAGAGATCTGCGCTATGACCGAAGCCGTTTCGTGCTGGAGCACCTGCGGCAGTTTCAGTCCGCCCGCGACGAGCTGAAATCGGCGCCGATGGAGGTACGGCGTCTTGGGCTGCCGCTCGCGATCGCCGGCTGGGCGCAGCGACCGAACAGCCAGCGCCTTGTTCCGCTTGTCTCCGAATGGCTCTTTAAGGACTGGGGTATGCTGCGCGCCGGTTCACCGCCGCCGACCGCGGTCGCTCTCTTGAGGGCGCTCGAGGAGCTCGCGAAGGACGCGCCGATGGTGCGCTCGGCGGCAGAGATCGAGGCCGAAGAGCTGTTGCAGGCGGCCAAGGTCCTGACCGATGGCGCGAACCGCGACGGAGCCGCGCCGTGATCGCCCGTTACGACGCCTTGCCCGCGGGCCTGCTCAGGCGGGACCGCTCGCCCCACCTCGGCTTGGTCTTCGAGCGATTTCCCAGTCTGATCGACCCGCAGACTGTTAAGATGGCGGAGGACGCCCGCAGCAAGTGGCTCGGCGATTTCGTCGTGCTTGCCGAAGAGACGGCGATGCGCAAGCAGCGCCTGGCCGACGTTCACCGCCGTCTGGATGCCGTCGTGGCGGATCGGCGCGGTCAGAAAAGGACCTTCACCGCCGTGGAGCGCTTCGCCACCGGTCTCGGCAACCCGAACGCCGCCGACATCGGCTTTTCGTTCGATGCGGCATGCGGGGTACCGTGCCTGGCCGGCAGCGCGGTCAAAGGCCTGGTCCGCGAGGGGGCGCGGCTTGTCGATGCCGGCAGGACGCGGGTGGCTGCGCTCTTGGGGGAGGCACCGTCGCCGATGGACGGCTTGGATGGGACGCGGGGCAAGCTCGTTTTCCTGGATGCGCTGCCCACGGCATGGCCGGCACTCGAGATCGATATCATCACCCGTCACCATGACGCCGAGGGGGTGGCGCGCCAGGCGATCCCTCTCGACGCCGATCAGCCGAACCCGGTGCCGTTTCTGACGGTTGCTCCGGGAACCGCCTTCGTGTTCCGGCTGCTGCCCGGGTCCGACGAGGTCGATCAGGGGGCGATTTCCGAGGTTTGGAATTGGTTGACCAATGCGCTCGATTTCGGCGCCGGTGCCAAGACAGCCGTCGGTTATGGCCGCATGGTGCCGAAAGCGGAGGCATCCTGACCAGAGACCCCGGCGGGTGCGCGAAACGCGCTCCCGCCGGCGCGTCGCCGCTAAAACTCGTACGCCGCCGCGAGTTCGGGGTCTTTTTCGGCGACCAGGCGGGCGAGGTCGACGATCACCTTGGCCTGTTTCCAGGTGGCGTCGTCCTGCATCTTGCCGTCGATCATCACCGCACCCGTGCCGTCGGGCATCGCGTCCAGGATGCGTTTGGCGAACAAGACCTCCGGGACCTCGGGGCTGAACACGCGCTTGGCGATGTCGATCTGGCTCGGGTGGAGCGACCAGGCACCCGAGCAGCCGAGCAAAAAGGCGTTGCGGAACTGGGCCTCGCACGCCGGCGCGTCCGAGAAATCGCCGAACGGCCCGTAGAACGCGCGCAAGCCCGCCGCCAGGCAGGCGTCGACCATCCGCGCGATCGTGAAGTGCCACGGGTCCTGCTGGAACAGGGTACGTGGCGCGTCCGGCGCGTTCGGGTCGGCGTCGGCGAGCACGCCGTAGAACGGGTGGCCGCCGCCGACCCGGGTCGTCTTCATGCCGCGCGACGCCGCCAGGTCCGCAGGCCCCAAGCTCATGCCGTGCATGCGCGGGCTTGCGCTCGCGATCGCCTCGACATTGTTGACGCCCTGCGCGGTCTCGAGGATCGCGTGGATCAGGATCGGCTTGGCGATTTGGTGTTTCGCCTCGAGTTGGGCCAGCAGTTGGTCGAGATAGTGGATATCCCACGGGCCCTCGACCTTGGGCAGCATGATGACGTCGAGCTTGTGGCCGATCGCGCCGACCACCTCGATCACGTCGTCGAGGATCCACGGGCTGTTCAAGGCATTGACCCGGGTCCACAGACCCGTGTGGCCGAAATCGACCGCGCGCGCGATCTCGATGAAGCCGGCGCGCGCCGCCTCCTTGGCGTCGGCCGGGATCGCGTCCTCGAGATTGCCGAGCAACACGTCAACCTTGGTCACCATGTCCGGGACCTTGGCGCGCAGCTTCTCGTTCTGCGGTGGGAAGAAGTGGATCATGCGTTCGGGGCGCACCGGCAATTCACGGATCGGGGTCGGGGCGCCGATCGCCAATGGCTTGAAGAACTCACGCGGCAACTTCATGGGGTCCTCCCAGAGATTTATTGGATGGTTGGTGGGGTGAAGGCGAACAAACGGTCCGACGTCAGGCGCCGATCAGCGCCGCCATCCGGACCGTGGCGTCGGCCTGGCGGATCGACGCGATGTCGATCATCCGGCCGTCGAGGGTGACCGCGGCGCGGCCGTCGCGCCGGGCCTGTTCCATGGCGTCGAGCACCCGACGGGCGTCGGCGACCTCGGCCTCGGTCGGGGCGAACAGGCGGTTGGCCTGGGCGATCTGGTTGGGGTGGATCACCATCTTGCCGGCACAGCCCAAGGCTGCCGCCCGGCGCATCGCCGCCTCGCAGCCGTCGGCGTCGCGGACGTCGGAGAACGGGCCGTCGATCGGTCTCAAGCCGTTGGCGCGCGCCGCGACCACCAGGCGCGCCAAGGCATAATGCCACATGTCGCCCTGGTGGCGGGTGCGCGGCCCGTCGCCGCCCGCGTCGGCCGGCGCCGGCGACAGCACGTGATAGTCCGGGTTGGGCAGCCCGATCCCCGGACTGCGCGCGCCGATCGAGGCCGCGAAGTCGCCCGAGCCGAACAGCAAGGTCTCGGTGCGCGGCGAGGCGGCGGCGATCGCGTCCAGGTTCTGGACGCCCTGCGCCGTCTCGATCAGGAGCTCGAGGCCGATCCGCTTGCCAAGACCGGTCGCGGCCTCGAGTTGGGCCAGCAGCACGTCCAGGACATGGACATCGGCCGGGCCGTTGACCTTGGGCACCAGGATCAGGTCGAGCTTGGCGCCCGCGCCTTCGACCAGATCGATCACGTCGCGGTACATGAACGGCGTGTCGAGCCCGTTGATCCGGACCGACACCGTCTTGGTCCCGAAGTCGAGGTCGTTGAGCGCCGTCACCACCATCCGGCGCGCGGTGTCTTTTTGGTCGAGCGGCACCGCGTCCTCGAGATCGAAGAAGATCACGTCGGCATCGCTTTTGGGCGCGCGGTCGATGAATTTCGGGTTGTTGCCCGGCACCGCCAATTCGCTGCGGTTGAGCCGGGTCGGCGCGGTGGGAGGGCTGTCAGGGGGCACGGTCGATCACCTCGCTGGCGGCGGATGGGGAACGGGTGGGCACGGGCAGGGCAGGGGGCTCGTAAAGGACGGGTGGTTACGGCCCGTTGCCGCCGGGTGCGGCGGTCAGGAAGGCTTGGGCCTCTTCCTTGCGCTCGAACACATGCGGGGCGATGTTGCGCTTGGTGAACGCTTCACCGAGTTTCATCCGCATGAAGGCGCCGGTGGCATAGCGGGTGATCCTGGTGAAATAATGTTCAAGGAAATAGCGGTCCATCTCGGCATAATCGTCGAGCATCGCCTCGCTGATCCGGAACCGGTCGTAGTTGATCACGACGCCGACCTTGCGGCCGATCTGCTGGCACTTGGCCTCGCACGCCTGCCAGATCGCATCGACGTCCTGTTTGACCCGGACGTACATGCCTTCGAAATTGAGGAACAGGATGTGCCGCTCGGCGTCATAGGTGACGCGGTCGGGCATGTCGAGGTTGAGCAGGTCTTCGGCAAGCCCGATCGGCTCGGGCCGGAACAGGGCGGCGTCCATCTGCGCCGGCTCCTTGATGATCGGGCGGAAATCCATGTTGGCGAGGATGTCGCGGTCGATGTCGATGCCCGGCGCGACCTCGATCAGCACGAGGCCGCCGCGCACCCGGCGGAACACGCAGCGCTCCGTCACATAGTAGACCGGCTTGCCCCGGTCATAGGCGTACTGGCCGTTGAAGGTGATCTGGCTGACCGCGCTCACGAACTTGCGCTGGCGGCCCTCTTCGGCGATCCGAAGCTTACCGTCTTCGATTTTGACTTTCAGGCCGTCGCCGGTGAAGGTGCCGGCGAACACGATGTGGCGGGCGTTCTGGCTGATGTTGATGAAGCCGCCGGCGCCCATCAGGCGATTGCCGAAGCGCGAGACGTTGACGTTGCCGCCTTGGTCGCACTCGGCCATGCCGAGGCAGGTCATGTCGAGGCCGCCGCCGTCGTAGAAGTCGAACTGTTGGTTTTCGTCGATCACCGCGTCCATGTTGACCCCGGCGCCGAAGCTGGCGCCGCTGGCCGGGATGCCGCCGATCAGGCCCGACTCGACGGTCAACGTAATGTAGTGGAAGACCTTCTCCTCATTGGCGACCATGGCGACGCCTTCCGGCATGCCGACGCCCAGGTTGACGATGCCGCCCGGCGGCAACTCTTGGGCGGCCCGGCGCGCGATCACCTTGCGTTCGTCGAGCGGCATCACCGTAAGCCCGCCGGTCGGCACCCGGAACTCGCCGGCGAACGCCGGGTTATACTGAGTTGCGAGGTTTTGCATATGCTCGTGCGGTTCGGCGATCACGATGCAGTCCACCAGAATGCCGGGCACCCGGACGTCGCGCGGCGGCAGGGCGTGGCGCTCGGCGATCCGCTCGACCTGGGCAATCACAATGCCGTTGCTGTTCTTTGCCGCCATCGCCATCGCCAGGTTGTTGAGGGTCAAGGCCTCGCGTTCCATGGTGATGTTGCCGACGGTGTCGGCGGTGGTGCCCCGGATCAGGGCGACATTAACCGGGGCGACCTTGTAGAATAGCCACTCCTCGCCGTCGACCTCGACCAGCTTGACGATGTCGCGGGTGGTGCACGGATTGATCCGGCCGCCCTCGTGGCGCGGGTCGACGAAGGTGTGCAAACCAACCTTGGAGAACGAGCCGGGCTTGCCCGCGGCCTGGTCGCGAAACAGCTGGGTGATGATGCCTTGGGGCAGGTTGTAGGCTTGGATCTTGTTGTCGAGCGCCAGGCGGTAGACTTTGGGCATGCGGCCCCAGTGGCCTGCGACGACGCGCCGCAGCATACCCGGGTGACCGAGGTGGTTGAGGCCTTTGTCCTTGCCGTCGCCCTGGCCGGCGGCGGCGATCAGGGTGAGGTTGCGCGGGCTGCCGGTCGCAAGGAACCGGCGTTCCAGGGCGGCCAACAGCGCTTCGGCGAAACCAGTTTGGACGAATCCGGTGCTGGAGACGGTGTCGCCGTCGCGGACCAGGGCGATTGCCTCGTCCGCCGTCACGATCTTGCTGCGCATGGGCGCTCCTCCGGGGGCGCGGGCGGTTGGGGCCGCTGGCGTCGGCTGCCCCTAGCCGGTTTTCTTTTTGTGCTCGGTTTGGGATGATCCCCGGAATCGACGGCAACGGCAAGCGACCCGGCGCAACCGCGGTCGCCCGGTCGATGGGGAGAAACGCGAAAGATGGCTGGTATCCTGGACGGGCTTAAGGTGATCGAGGGCTCGGCCTTCGTTGCCGCCCCGCTCGGCGGCATGACGCTGGCCCAGATGGGCTGCGACGTGATCCGCTTTGATCCGTTGCGCGGCGGGCTCGACGCCCGGCGCTGGCCGGTGACCGAGGCCGGTCGCAGCCTTTATTGGGTCGGGCTGAACAAGGGCAAGCGATCGCTGGCGATCGACACCTCAAAGCCCGAGGGGCGCGAGGTGATCCAGCGGCTGTTGGCCGCACCCGGGCCGGGCAATGGGCTGTTCTTGACCAATTTCCCGGCCAAAGGCTGGTTTGGTTACGACTCGTTGAAGGCGGCGACCCGCGACGACTTGATCATGGTCAATCTGGTCGGCAATCCGGACGGGTCGTCGGCGGTCGATTACACGGTCAACTGCGCGGTCGGCTTTCCGTTTCTGACCGGACCGGAGCGCGGCGGCGCTGCCGTCAACCCGGTCAATCATGTGATGCCGGTGTGGGATGCGTTGGCCGGGTTGCAGCTGGCTTTGTCTCTGGTTGCGGCCGAGCGGCATCGCCGTCTGACCGGGGCCGGGCAGTATGTCCGGGTGTCGCTGGCCGACATCGCGTTTGCGATGATGGGGCATTTGGGGTTGATCCAGGAGCTTCAGGTTAACGGCACCGACCGGCGGTCGTACGGCAACTATCTGTTCGGCGCCTATGGCACCGAGTTCGAAACCGCGGACGGTCGGCTGGTTTATATCGCGGTGGTGACCGACCGGATGTGGACCGAGTTGGCCAAGGCGACCGGGACGGCCGAGACGTTTGCCGCGCTCGGCCGGGCGCTCGGCGTCGATTTGGACAAGAGCGAGGGCGATCGGTTCAAGGTGCGCGAGGCGATCACCGCGGTGCTGCGGCCGTGGTTTGGCGCGCGGACGCTGGACGAGGTGCGGGCGGCATTTGCCGACACCGGGGTGTGCTGGGGTCCGTACCAGACGGTGCGTCAGATGGTCGAGGACGACCCGCGCTGTTCGACCGACAACCCGATGTTCGCGATGCTGGACCAGCCCGGGATCGGCCGGTTTCTGGTGCCGGGGTCGCCGGTTGCGTTCGGCGCGGTCGAGCGCGCGCCGCCGCGGCGCGCCCCGATCCTGGGCGAACACACCGACGAGATTCTGGCAAACGATGCTGGTCTCGACCACGGCGAGATCGCCCGCTTGCGCGACCAAAGGATTGTCGGTGGCCCGATCGAGCTGACCTGACCCGGGGGTCCAGGGGCTCGCCCCCTGGCGGGGGTTCGGGGGCAGCGCCCCTGATGTGCGGCCGAAGGCCGCCGTGGCACCGCATGTGACGGATTTCCGATGACAGACGACAGCGCACCGAACCTCCAGGACTGGCTCGGCAACACCGAGCGCCGGTCCGAGATGATCGCCCCGGCGCAGGCCGAGGGCGTTGCCGCCATGCTTGACCGCACCGGCCCCGACGCCGGGGTGTCGGACGGCGCCCCTTTGCCCAACCTGTGGCACTGGTTCTATTTTTTGCCGCGCGCCCCGATGTCCCAGGTCGGCCATGACGGCCACCCGGCGCGCGGTGGGTTCCTGCCGCCGGTGGATCTGCCGCGCCGGATGTTTGCCGGCGCGCGGCTGGTGTTTCATACGCCGCTGACGGTCGGCCGCGAGGCCGTGCGCGACGGCGAGATTGCGGCGGTGTCGGAGAAGTCCGGGTCGAGCGGCCGCCTGGTGTTCGTGACGGTCAAGTACCGGATCCACCAGGGCGAGACCCTGTGCCTGGAAGAGGAGCAGGACATCGTCTACCGCGGCGCCGGCGGTCCGGTGCCGGCACCCGAGGTGTTGGCGCCCGAGGCGCTGCCGGCGCTGCCCGAGGGCACGGTGGTGCGCACGGTGCGTCCGGACCCGGTGTTGTTGTTCCGGTTTTCGGCGCTGACCTTCAACGCGCATCGCATCCACTATGACCGGCCGTATGCGATGAACGAGGAGGGCTATCCCGGCTTGATCGTCCATGGGCCGCTGAACGCGCTGTTGTTGTTGACCTTGGCGGAAGAGCTGCGCGGGCGGCCGGCGCGGCGGTTTTCGTTCCGCGGTCGCGCGCCGGTGTTCGATCTGGCGCCGTTCCGGTTGCTGGCGACGCCGGCGGCCGACGGTGACGCGGTGAGTTTGTCGGTGCAGAATCCGGACGGCGCTGCGGCGCTGACCGCCGACGCCGGCTTTGCGTGAGTTGTCGTCGAAGCAAAAACAAATCGATCAAAGGGAGACCGCCCCGATGTCCACCACCCCGACGCCGCCCAGCAAGACCAACCCGGGCAATTTCTTCGAGGACTTTCAGCTTGGCCAGACGATCGTGCACGCGACGCCGCGCACGGTGACCGACGGCGACGGTGCGCTGTATACCGCGCTGTACGGCGCGCGGTTCGTGGTGCCGTCGAGTGCGGCGTTCGCGCGCGGGCTTGGCCTGCGGGGCGCGCCGGTCGATGACATGCTGGCGTTTCACTTGGTGTTCGGCAAGACGGTGCCGGACATTTCCTTGAACGCGATTGCGAACCTGGGCTATGCCGACGGCCGGTTCGGGGCGCCGCTTTATCCCGGCGACACCATCCGCACGGTGTCCGAGGTGATCGGGGTCAAGGAGAACCGCAACCGCGAGACCGGGGTGGTCTATGTCCGCTCGGTCGGGACCAACCAGCGCGACGAGACGGTCTTGGCGTACACGCGCTGGGTGATGGTGCGCAAGCGCGACCCCGAGGCACCGGTGTCGGCGCCGACGGTGCCGGAGCTGCCGGCGGCGGTCGATGCCGCCGACCTGTCGGTGCCCGAGGGTTTGACCCTCTCGAATTACGACTGCGCGCTCGCCGGCAGCCCGCATCTGTGGGATGATTACCAGATCGGCGAGACGATCGATCATGTCGACGGCATGACGGTCGAGGAGTCCGATCATATGACCGCGACCCGGCTGTATCAGAACACCGCCAAGGTGCATTTCAATCAGCATATCGAAAAGGACGGGCGGTTCGGCCGGCGGATCGTCTATGGCGGCCACATCATCAGTCTGGCACGGGCGTTGTCGTTCAATGGCTTGGCCAATGCGTTCAAGATCGCGGCGATCAACGGCGGCCGCCACGTCGCGCCGACCTTTGCCGGCGACACGATCTATGCGTGGAGCGAGATTTTGGACAAGATCGCGTTGCCGGGGCGGACCGATGTTGGGGCGTTGCGCCTGCGCACGGTCGCGACCAAAGACCAGGACTGCGCCGAGCGTCCGGACACGCTGCCGGACGGCAAGCCGCACCCGGCGGTGGTGCTGTCGTTCGACTATACGGTGTTGATGCCGCGGCGGTGAGGGGCGGCGGTCGCGAGAGGGCGGCGTCGACCGGCCTTGCGCGCTCTGGTGCGTGCAGGCCCTCTCATTGTTTAGTTTCCCACCGTCCTTCGGCCGACCCACCCTGGATGAAACGGCCCGGCCACCCCGCCGTAAGGCGGGCGGCAGTTCCTCCCCCCACCGAAGGTGGGGGGAGCCAGAGGGGGGCCTACGGCGGCGCAGGTGACACCGCCGCCG
>JANQHG010000230.1 GCA_028277115.1 Azospirillaceae bacterium | reverse complement strand
CTCGACCTCGTGGGCCGAATCATGACGGTCGAGGACCTGATGCGGATGCCGGGGCCCGCGGAAGCGCTTCGGCGAGAGCGCGACGCAGCGGCGGCGGCGCTTCGACGGGAACGCGAGGCGGCGGCAGAGGCGCTTCGGCGAGAACGCGAGGCGGCTCGCAAGGTGGTAGAGGCGGCGCAGGAGGCGACCCGCAAAGCTCTGGTCGTTGCCAAGGCCGACCTCTTGCAGGAGCTGATCGTCAAGAAGTTCGGCGCTGTGCCCGACTGGGTCTCGAACCGGCTCGCCGACGCCGATGCCGACGAGCTTGCGCGATTGAGCGAGCGTATCCTGACCGCCGAGACCATCGACGCGGTGTTCCCGCCGGACCCCGCGGGCTAGAAGCTCTCGACCGAGAGGCGTAGCGCGGTCGCGCCGTCAACACTGACCCAAAACCCGCACCTGGTCTTTTGTCGAGCGGTCGGGGGATGCGGTTCCCCATGCGCCCGACTGGTTCACTCAGGCCGGGATCACGTTTCGGCGATCAACCGCGCCGCCAGAGGGTCGGGCCGTCGCGTCGGTCCTCGAGCGCGATCCCCTGGGCCGCCAGTTCGTCCCGGATCCGGTCGGCGGCGGCGAAATCGCGGCGGGCCCGGGCGGCCGCGCGCTCGGCGATCAACGCCGCGACCTCGTCGGCCGGCGGGCCGTCGGCAGCGCCACCGGCGGTCGCCCACGCGTCCGGGGCTTGGCCGAGCAGGCCGAGCGCATGGCCGCCGGCCGCCAAGCGCGCCGCGGCGGCAGCCGCCGCCGCCGGATCGTCGGCCTTGTGCACCTCGGACGCCAACGCATGGAGATGGCGGATCGCCAGCGGGGTGTTGAGATCGTCGTCAAGCGCCGCCGCAACGTTGTCAGGCAGCGCCGCCGCCGCATCGCCCTCCTTGCCCGGCGCCGCACGCAGCGCGCCATACCAACGCTCCAGCGTCGTGCGCGCCTGGGCGAGCGCCGATCGGGTGAAGTCGAGCGGTTGGCGATAATGCGCCGACAGCAAGGTCAGCCGGATCGCCTCGCCCGGCCAGCCTTCGTCCAGCAACTGGCGCACCGTAAAAAAGTTGCCGAGCGACTTCGACATCTTCTCGCCGTCGACCGTCACGAACCCGTTGTGCAGCCAATAGCGCGCGAACGGCGCCGTGCGATGGGCGCATTGGCTCTGCGCGATCTCGTTCTCATGGTGCGGGAAGATCAGATCCAGCCCGCCGCCATGGATGTCGAAGGTCGGCCCCAGGTGATGGCTCGCCATCGCCGAGCACTCGATGTGCCACCCGGGCCGGCCGTACCCCCAGGGCGAGTCCCAGCCCGGCTGGTCGGCCGCCGACGGCTTCCACAGCACGAAATCGGCCGGGTCGCGCTTAAAGGGCGCCACCTCGACCCGCGCGCCGGCGACCAACTCGTCGCGGCTGCGCCGCGACAGCCGCCCATAGTCGGCCATCGACGGCACATGGAACAACACATGACCCTCGGCCGGATACGCGTGTCCGAACGCGATTAAACGCTCGATCATCGCGACCATCGCCGGAACAAACACGGTCGCCCGCGGTTCATGGTCGGGGTCGAGCGCGCCGAGCGCGGCCGTGTCGCGATGGAACGCCGCCTCGGTGCGCGCGGTCAGCGCCGCGATCGGCTCGCCGTTGGCAATGGCGGCGGCGATGATCTTGTCGTCGATGTCGGTGATGTTGCGGACATAAACGACCGTACCGAACCGCCGCCGCAGCACCCGATAGAGCAGGTCGAACACCACCACCGGCCGGGCGTTGCCGATGTGCGCGAAATCGTAAACGGTCGGCCCGCAGACGTAGAGCCCGACGGTGTCGGGCACCAGCGGTTCGAACGGCGTCTTGCTGCGGGTCAGCGTGTTGAACAGGGTCAGCGACACGGGTGGCTCGGCTCTCGGTCTCGGTTTTGGGCCAGGGTCAGGCCGTGCGCCCGGCCAGCCGGTCGGCCGCCCGGGCGCGACCGATCAGCGGTAACAGCTTGCGCAGCTCGGGTCCATCGTCACGCCCGGTCAACGCCAGACGCAAGGGGCGGAACAACGCCTTGCCGCGGCGATCGGTGGCGGCGCGCACCGCGGCGATCCAGGCATCCCAGGTATCGTCGCCCCAGGGCGGCTCCGGCAACCGCGCGGCCGCCGCCGTGGTCACCTCGGGATCGACGATCACCGGCGCAACCGGGGCCGCCGCGATCCGCCACCACGCCTCGACATCGGGCCAACGCACCAGATTGGGCTGCACCGTCTCCCAAAAAGCGGCGTCGAGCCCGGTGTAGCCGAGCGCGGTCAGGCGCGGCTCGGCCTCGGACCAGGGCATCTCATGGAGCAGGCGGGCGTTCAGCCGATCAAGCCCCGCCTCGTCGAACCGCGCCGGCGCGCGCGAGATCTTGTCGAACGCAAAGTCCGCGGCCAACGCCGCGAGGCTCGGCGCGAGCGCGATCGCCTCCGAGGTGCCGACCCGCGCCAACAGCGAGGCGAGCGCCAGCCGCTCGATGCCGCGCGTCCTGAGCGCCCCGACCGACAGGCTGCCAAGCCGCTTCGACAACCCCTGACCGGCCGCATCCGTCATCAACGGCACGTGCGCGAAGGTCGGCACCGGCGCGCCCAAGGCGTCGAACAGGTCGATCTGGACCGCGGTGTTGGTGACATGGTCTTCGCCGCGGATGACATGGCTGATCGCGAAGTCGGCGTCATCGACCACCGAGCTCAGCGTGTAGAGCGGTCGGCCGTCGGCCCGCACCAGCACCGGGTCGGAGAGATCGCGCGCCGCGATCTCGACCGGCCCGCGCACCAGGTCGTGCCAGGCGAACGTCCGGTCGTCGAGCCGAAACCGCCAGTGCGGCCGGCGGCCCTCGGCTTCGAACGCGGTGCGTGCGTCCGCGGTCAGCCCGAGCGCGGCACGGTCGTAGACCGGTGGTCGCCCGCGCGCCTTAAGGCGCCGGCGCATCCGCTCGAGCTCCTCGGGCGTCTCGTAACAGGGGTAGAGCCGGTCCGCGGCGATCAGCTGCGCCGTGGCTTCGCGATAGCGCGCAAGGCGGTCGCTTTGGCGCGCCTGGTGATCGGCGACGAGACCGAGCCAGGCGAGGTCGCGGACGATCGCCTCCGCAAACGCCGCGGTCGAGCGCTCCTGGTCGGTGTCGTCGAGCCGCAAGAGCACCCGGCCGCCACAGCTGCGGGCGAACAGCCAGTTGATCACCGCCAGACGCAGGTTGCCGACGTGCAGGTGGCCGGTCGGACTCGGCGCGAATCGGACATGCGGGCGCTCGCTCACGTCTCCAACCCCTTACACCCGTTGGCGATCGCGTCGCGCAACGCGCCGCGCCCGAACAAGGTGGTGTCGAGCAGCGCGTCGGAAAAATCGGTGTGGCGCAGCTTGACCCCGATCAGATTGGCATACGACAGATCGCTGCCGGGGCACATCGTCCGCGTCAGATCGGCGCCGCGCAAGTCGGTATAGCGCAGGGTCGCGCCGTCGAGATGGGCCGGCATCAACCGGTCGGCGCCGATCAACAAAGGCCCGAGGTTACAGTCGCGCAAGTCCGCGTTGTTGAGCTTGGCGTTGCGCAGATTGATCCCGCGCAGATCGCTGCCGCCGAGCTTGGCCGTGCGCAGGTCCGCCCCTTCGAGCTGGGCGCCCTGGAGCTGGCTGCCGCTCAAGTCCAGGCCGTAGAACACGCAGCCCGGCGCGCGCATCGCGGTCAGATCGGCGTTGGCGAGCGATTTCAGCGGTCGCAGATCGAAGCCCCGGATGGTCAGCGGCGCCCCCTCGGCGCCCTGGCTCTCGCACCACAGCGCGTGATCGGCGATCAACTCCGCGATCGGCCGTTCAAGTTCGGACAGCGAATGGCCGACCGGCTCGTCGGTCAGGACGTTGTCCATTTCGCACTGGTCGAGCGCGGTCATGGTCATGGTGGTACGGACCAGCACGGCGCCGTTCAGATTGGCGCCCTTGAGGTCCGCGCCCGAGAGGTCGGCGCCTTCGAGGTTGGCGCCCGTCAGCTTCGATTGCCGAAGGTTGGCACGAACCAGCTTGCACCCACGCATCACCGCGTCGGTAAAATCCGCCTGGATCGCCACCACCCCGGTCATCCGTGCCCGTTCCAGATTGGCGTTGGCCAGCACCACGGTCTGCATCTCGGACGGCTTCAGTTCGTGACGCAGGAACTTTAGGTTGCCTTTTTGGTCCTTTTCGGCGATCGCCCCCTCGCGCAGGTCGCATTCGAACAGATCGGCACCGACCATGAAGGCACCGCGCAAGCACGCCCCGCGCAAGTCGGCGCGGCGCAGGCTCGCGCGTCCAAGGTTGGCGCGCCGGACGTCGGCGCAGAACATGATTGCGCGATCGAGCTTGGTCCCGTTCAGGTTGCACTCGGACAGGACCGCCCCGGTGAAATCGGCGTCGGCGAGGTTGCGACCGGAAAGGTCGAGACCGCGCAGGTCGCAAAACGAAAACACCGCCCGGGCACCACCGACCCGCCCGAGATACAACATCTCGTGTTTTCGTATAATCTCATCGACCTCGCTTTGTGACAAGCGGGTAAGTTGTGTTGAATTCTGTTTCAATGCTCAGGATCGTCCGACGGCAGGATGGCCTTGTCCAAGCCTTACAGGAGTGGTCACCGCTCGCCAACCGCGATGTTTGACAAGGGACCCGCAAGCGGGAAAATCCCTCGCGCCCCCCCCCGCCGTTCGAAGGCTCAGGTCCGATGTTCAGCTTCACCAAGCTCGTGACCCTGATCGCGATCATCGCCGCGGTCTGGACCGTGTTCCGGTGGGTCGAGCGGCTGCAGACCAGCCGACGCGCCGCCGCCCGGCGCGATCGCGTCAGCCGCCTGGTCACCCACGACACCGTGCGGTGCCCGACCTGCGGCGTCTATACCCCGACGGCGTGCGCGCGGCCCGACTGCCCACTCGCCAGACCCCATTAACGGCGCCGGATAAACGGGGTCCAGGGGGCAACCCCTGGTGGGGGGTGTCGGGGGGCAACGCCCCCTGATATGGGGGCTTTGCCCCCAATCTCTCGCAGCAGGCGTCGGTTTCCGTCGAGGGCACGAGGCATCCTTGACGCGACGCCGACCCCCGGCCCAAGCTCGTTCCCCCGCACCACACCCCTCCGCCCGTTCGCCGCGAGGAAATCCGTCCCGCGATGCCCTATGCCTCCCTACGCGAGTTCATCGACCGTCTGGAACAGGCCGGCCGCCTGGTCCGGGTGACCGAACCGGTGTCGTCGGTGCTCGAGATCACCGAAATCCACACCCGCCTGCTCGCCGAACAGGGCCCGGCGGTGTTGTTCGAGCAGGTACGCGGCGCCGACGGCGCGCTCGCCACCATGCCGGTCCTGACCAACCTGTTCGGCACAGTCGAGCGGGTCGCCTGGGGCATGGACCGCGAGCCGCACCAACTGCGCGAGGTCGGCGAGACCCTCGCCTTCCTGCGCCACCCCGAGCCGCCGGGCGGGGTGCGCGACGCGCTTGAGATGGTGCCGCTGGTCAGAAACGTGATGGCGATGCGCCCGCGCGCGGTCTCCTCGGCGCCGTGCCAGGAGGTCGTGTTGACCGGAGACCGGATCGATCTCGGGCGTTTGCCGATTCAGAGCTGCTGGCCCGACGAGCCGGCGCCGTTGATCACCTGGCCCTTGGTGGTCACCGCCGGCCCGAGTCGGGGCCGCGCCGATGCCCGGCGCGAGGACGACTTCAACCTCGGCATCTATCGCATGCAGGTGCTCGGGCGCGACCGCACGCTGATGCGCTGGCTGCGCCACCGCGGCGGCGCCCAGCACCATCGCCGCTGGGCCGCCGCCGGCAAGCGCGAGCCGCTGCCCGCCGCCGCCGTGCTCGGCGCCGACCCCGGCACCATCCTCGCCGCGGTCACCCCGGTGCCCGACACCTTGTCCGAGTATCAGTTCGCCGGCCTGCTGCGCGGCCGCCGGGTCGAGCTGGTCGATTGCCGCACCGTGCCGCTCAAGGTGCCGGCCCAGGCCGAGATCGTGCTGGAGGGCCACGTCAGCCTCGACGACACCGGCGACGAGGGGCCGTACGGCGACCACACCGGCTATTACAACGCAGTCGAGCCGTTTCCGGTGTTCACGATCTCGGCGATCACCATGCGCCGCGACCCGATCTATCTCACCACCTTCACCGGCCGCCCGCCCGACGAGCCGAGCGTGCTCGGCGAAGCGCTGAACGAGGTGTTCATCCCGCTCCTGATCCAACAGTTCCCCGAGATCGTCGATTTCTGGCTGCCGCCCGAGGGCTGTTCCTATCGGATCGCGGTGGTGTCGATCAAAAAGGCCTATCCCGGCCACGCCAAACGGGTGATGATGGGTATATGGTCCTATCTGCGCCAGTTCATGTACACCAAGTGGGTGATCGTGGTCGATGACGACATCGACGTGCGGTCGTGGATCGACGTCATGTGGGCGTTGTCCACCCGGATGGACCCGGCGCGCGATCTGACGGTGATCGAGGGCAGCCCGATCGACTATCTTGACTTCGCCAGCCCGGAGTCGGGCCTCGGCGGCAAGGTCGGGCTCGACGCGACCAACAAATGGCCGCCCGAGACCCGTCGCGACTGGGGCAAGAAGCTGGCGATGACGCCGGAGATCGTGGACCAGGTCACGGCGAAGTGGCGCCGCTACGGCCTGCCCGGCAGCGGCCGGCCGATCTGGCCGGGTGCGGCCGCACCGCGCCGCGGCGTCTGAGCGGCCGCGCGGCACCCGGGCGCGCGATCGATGGGCCGCTATCTGACCCTGCGTCTGCTCCAGGCGATGATCGTCCTGGCGGTGATGAGCGGGCTGGTGTTTGTCCTGATCGGGGCGATGCCGGGCGACCCGGTCGATCTGATGATCAGCGCCTCGCCCGAGTTGTCGAGCGCCGACGCGGCGCGGTTGCGTGCGCTCCACGGCCTCGACCAGCCGATGTGGGCCCGCTATTGGAACTGGCTCGGCGCGGTGGTCTCGGGCGAGTTCGGCCAGTCGCGCCTCTATCATCTGCCGGCGACCGAGATCCTCGGCTCGCGGCTGGCCAACAGCCTGCTCCTCATGGTGCCGGCGTTGGTGCTGTCGCTTGCGCTCGCGCTGCCGCTCGGGGTCACGGCGGCGGAGCGGCCGGGGTCGTGGCTCGACGGCGCGGTCAACCTCGGCTGCTTTGCCTGCTTGTCGATCCCGCCGTTCTGGTTCGCCCTGTTGTTGATCATGCTGTTCTCGGTCACGCTTGGCTGGCTGCCGGCGGGCGGAATCGCGCCGCCCGCAGGCGGCGGCATTGCCGACACACTGGTGCGCATGGTGATGCCGGTGACCACGCTGGTGGTCGCGTCGGTCGGCAGCCACACCCGCTATGTCCGCGCCGCGGTGCGCGAGGTCTTGAGCGCCGACTTCATCCGCACCGCCCGCGCCAAGGGTGCGTCCGAGACGCGGGTGGTGTGGCGCCACGCCCTGCGCAACGCGCTGGTGCCGGTGGTGACGATCCTCGCACTCGACCTCGGCATGCTGGTCTCGGGCGCCCTGGTCACCGAGACCATGTTCGCCTGGCCGGGGGTCGGCATGCTGATCACCCAGGCGGTGCTGGGCAACGACTTCAACATCGCGCTGTTGGCGTTGTTGGTGGTCACCGCGATGACGCTGGCCGGCAGCTTGGCCGCCGACCTTGCCTATGCCGCGCTCGATCCCCGGATCGCGCTCGGCGCGCGGTCGTCATGACCGGCGCGGGCGGCGGCCGATGGTGGTTCGGCCGGCTTCGCCGCCGACCGGGCGCCGTGGCGGCGCTGTTCGTTTTGGTCGCGCTCTGCGCTGCATCCGCCGGGGCATCGCTGGTGGCAGAGTGGCTCGGCACCGATGCGGCCACGGTCGATCTGTTCAACCGCTTCGCCGCGCCGTCGCCGGCGCACCCGCTCGGCACCGATGCGCTCGGGCGCGACGTGTTGGTGCGCCTCTTGATGGGCGGCCAGGTCTCGCTCGCGGTCGGGCTGATCGCCGCGCTGGCGGCCGCGGTGATCGGCACCGTGATCGGCGGGGTCGCCGGCTCGGTCGGCGGTCGCCTGGACGCGATCCTGATGCGTTTGACCGACGTTGTGATCGCGTTGCCGCTGTTGCCGCTGTTGATCGTGTTGAGCGCGATCGATCCCGCCGTGTTCGGGATCGAGTCACTGGGGGTGCCGCCGTCCGTCGCGGCGGTTGGCCGCCTGGTCGTGGTGATCGCCTTGGTCGGCTGGACCACGGTGGCGCGGTTGGTCCGGGCCGCCACGCTGGCCGCCCGCGCTCAACTCTACGTCCTCGCCGCCGAGGCGTTGGGGGCGACGCCGGTGCGGATTTTCGCGGTCCACATCCTGCCCAACATCGCGGTGCCGATCGTCGTCGCGACCACGCTTACCGTCGGCAACATCATCCTGCTCGAGTCGGTGTTGAGCTTCCTCGGTCTCGGCATTCGCCCGCCAGTGCCGAGTTGGGGCAACATGTTGACCAACGCCCAGCAGCTGATCTGGACCGCGCCAGCACTCGCGATCTACCCCGGGTTTTTGATCTTCGTCACCGTGATCGCGTTCAATCTGTTGGGCGACGGGTTACAAGACGCGCTCGATCCGCGGCGGCGACTCGGGATCAAGCGGGCACGGACGACCAAAGCCGCCGCCGCCAGTCACCCGGTGCGGGGGAGCACCGTTTCGACCAGGGACACCCAATAGCTGGCGCCGATCGGCAGGATCTCGTCATTGAAGTCGTACCGCGGGTTGTGAACCATCGTCGGACCGGCTTGGCCGAGCCAGACATAGGCCCCCGGCCGCCGCTCCAACATGAACGCGAAATCCTCGGCCGCCATCGACGGCGGCGCGTCGCGGACCACCCGATCGGCACCGATCACCCGCTCGGCCGCCGCCGCCGCCAGCGTCGCCTCCGCGGCGGTGTTCTCGGTGACCGGATACCCCGGCCGGAAGTCGAGCGTCGCGGTCGCGCCGAACGCGGCCGCGATCCCCTGGCCGAGCGTGTCGATCCCGCGCGCCAACCGGTCCTGGGTCGACCGGCGCAGGCTGCGTACGGTGCCGCCCAGAACAGCCCGGTCGGGAATGACGTTGAACGCGGTGCCGCCGGACACCTGGGTCACGCTGACCACGCCGGGGTCGATCGGGTCCAGCATCCGGCTGACCAAGCTTTGCAGCGCGACCGTGATCTGCGCCGCGATCAGCACCGGGTCCACGCCCTGGTGCGGCATCGCGGCGTGGCTGCCGCGGCCGGTCACCGTGATCTCGAACCGGTCGCCCGCCGCCATCACCGGCCCGGTGTGGATCGCCATGGACCCGACCGGCAACTCCGGCCAATTGTGCAGTCCATAAACCGCGTCGCAGGCGAAACGATCGAACAGACCGTCGTCAATCATCGCGCGGGCCCCGGCCAAGCCCTCTTCGGCCGGTTGGAAGATGAAGTGGACGGTGCCGTCGAAGTTCCGGGTCTCGGCCAGCGCCCGCGCCGCGCCGAGCAGCATCGCGGTATGCCCGTCGTGCCCGCAGGCGTGCATCTTGCCCGGGGTGCGCGAGGCATAGGCGAGCCCGGTCTCCTCGGTGATCGGCAGAGCATCCATGTCGGCGCGCAGCCCGATCGTCCGCCCACTGTCGCCCCGCCCGGTCAAGGTCCCGACCACCCCGGTGCCGGCGAGACCGCGGTGGACCGCAAGACCGAAGCGGTCGAGCATGCGCGCGACGAACGCCGCGGTCCGGGTTTCTTCGAACCCGAGTTCGGGGTGGGCATGGAGATCGTGCCGCCACGCGGTCATCTCGCCATGGAACTCGGCGACCCGGTTGATGGTCGGCATCGCACCCCCCATCCCGAACAAGGAAAAGGCTCACGCCCGGTACAATCGAAGTCAATTGGGCGTCGCCGACAGTGCCGTCAATGTGGCGGCCGGGGCACGATCGCCAACAGACCGCTGAGGCCGCGGCGACCGGCCTGCAGAATGGCACATTCCGCCCTTACCTCCATCTTGGAGCCGCGCGCGCCGGCGGAAGCGCCCGCGTGGACCGGGACCGGCGTTCAAGGTCCGGGCGCGGCCGGTCGAGACCATGGGTGACTTTGGAATGGGGCCAGACGATCGACGCCGACGCGCCGACGTGGTGGTCGGCGCGTCGGCGCACGGGATCGCCGTTGCGATCGCGCTGGTGGCGTCGGTGGCGCTTGGTCTGGCCGGCAGCGGCCGCACCGGTGCCGCCGAGCTCCCGAACCGCGCCGCGGCCAACCGCGACTTCATCGCGGCGTTACGCCTGATCAACCAAGCCGACCGGACCTACACGGCGACGCGGGAACGCGACCTGCTCGGCGATGCCGACCGCCTGTTGCGCGGCATCATCGACCGCTACCCGGACACCGACCTCGCGGTCCAGCTGATGACCAACCAGTTCATCGGCGACTTCGATTTTTTCCAATTTAAGGCCCGCGTGCGCACCCTGGTGTGCAGCGACCCGCTATCGACCTCGTGCTTTCTGGAGCGACTCGAGTCGCTGCTGCCCCCGGTCGAAACGCCGATCGCGGCCGCGCGGTGGGACTGGTTGTCGCTCGCGGTCGCCCATCATCTGTCGGGGCGGCCGGAGCGCGCGCGCGAGATTATTGCGCCGTTCTTGTCCGCGGTTCGCCGCCGCACCCCGCCCGAAGGGGTCGAGCGCGACCTGTTCGTCGCCCGCGCCCTCGCGCTGACCGGCGAGATCGAGATCGCGCTCGCGCTGACCCGGACGATCGACACCTGTTCGACCCGCCTCTACAACCTGACCGACATCGTCGAGATTCTGGTGTGGCATGACCAGATCGAACGGGCCGCGACGCTCGCCGCCGAGGCCGAGGCCTTTGCCGGCGACCATGACTGCGACTGGGAACGGGGCCTGGTGGTTCAAGCCCTGTTGGCGGTCGGCCGGCATCCGGACGCCGAGGCGCTGTTTCGCGCCACGGTCGACCGCCAATTCGTGCAGGACCGGGCGAGTCGCGCCGATTGCTGCCCGCCGGAGCTCGCGGTCGCCGCGGCCGAACTCGGGGACGTCAATCTAACGCTCGGCCTGTTGCGGACCGTTCAGGACGCCAACCCGTGGACGCTGCCGACCGTACTCGGACGCTTGGCGGCGCGCGGTGACGGGTCGCTCGCCGTACCCTATGCCGACCAGATCGTCGAGCCCGAGATCCGCGCGGAAACCTATGCGACGCTGGTGCGGGCGCTGGCCGCCAACGGACGCGGCGACGATGCCCGCTCGGTCATGACCCGTCTCGACCAGTTGATCGCCGGCGACAGCGATCGCCGACCGACCCTGCTCGCCCAGCGCGCCAAAGCCGAAGACGCGCTGTTCGACGACGATCGCTGGCGGCGGACCTTCTTCAAGGCTGTGGTCGATGCCGAGCGCGCCACCGGTTTCGTCCGGCGCGACGCCGGCGGCCCCTTGCTGGCCGCATTGGTTCAGATCGAAACCGACCGGCCGCTCCTCGATTGAGGTCAATCCCGGCCGAAACGCGAGCGGACGACCGAACCCGTTCTTTTTTCTGCGTCACCAAACCTCCACTTGGCACGGCACCGACCATCGGCAATTCTCGCTCCTCGACGGTGCCGTCGGACGGTGGAGGGCGCGAAGCGACCGTGTGACCGGCGGGACCACGTCGGGCTTGGAGATCGCCGTCGGCTCCGCCTAGACTGGCATACGAACTCGCTTATCCTCTGTCGTGGGTGCGGATCGGCGTTGGCGCGGGTCAACGTAGAGCTGTGTCTCAAAGGAGACGGTGTCGATGACCAAGACCGCGCATCGCGCGTTGTCGCGACCCGCCAGGTGGGCGATCGCCGCCCTGTGGCTGGGGACCGTGTCGCTGGGATCGGCCGGGTTCGATGCGTGGGTCGGCTTCGGCATCGCCGCGCCGGGAGCCGCGCGCGCGGAGATGGTGCTGTTCCAACCACCGGATGTCGTCGCCGCCGCGCTCCGGGGCGATCTAGATCAGGTGCGCACGCTGTTGGGGCGCGGCGCGAACCCCGATGCCGCCGACGCCCGCGGCCATACCCCGCTCTTGATCGCCGCCAAGACCGGCAATCTCGCGCTCGCCGACTTGGTGCTGACCAAAGGTGCCAACCCGGATCGTGCCGACGGTTTGGGCAACACCCCGCTGTTTTGGGTGGCCGAACGCGGCGATTTCGCCTTTGCTCGCCGGTTGATCGTCGCCGGTGCCGAGGTCGATGCCGAAAACCGACAGGGCATGACCGCGTTGATGGTCGCGGCCAGGTTCGGCCAACCCGCGGTGGTGCGGGCCCTGTTGGACGCCGGTGCCCGGGTCGATCTCACCGACTTCACCGGGCGGGACGCGTTGATGTGGGCCGCCGAGGGGCGCAGCCGCGACGTCGAGACCCTGCTGCGGCGCGCCGGCAACCGGTGACCGCGCCGCAGGCCGTCCGACCATGCCGGCGGCGGTGATCGGCGGCATCGAATCCGCGATCCTGCTGCTGATCGCTCTTGCCTGCGATGCCTTGGTGTCCGGGTGGCGACCGGCGACGCAGCTGCGAGACCTGCCCGACCAAGTGATCTATCGCGTGACCGTCGAGCTCGACCGGCGGCTCAATCGGGTCGAGCGGGACCGGGCGACCCGGCGGCTGCGCGGGGCGGTGGTCACGCTCGGCCTCACGCTTGGCGCCGGCGCGGTCGGCTCGGTGCTCGCCTGGGCGGTGCGGCTGATCCCGAACGGCATCCTGCTCGAGCTTGGCGTCTTAATGACCTGTGTGTCGGTCGGCGGGCCCTGGCATCGGATGCGGGCGATCGCGCTTGCGCTCGACCGCGGTGACCGCGATCGCGCGGCACGCCTGATCGCGCCGTCGACCGACCGCGACCCGACCAACTGCGACAGCCACGGCCAAGTCAGACTGGCGATCGAAGCCGGGGCAACCGCGCTCGATCGAGCGGTGATCGCGCCGATTGTCTGGTACCTATTGCTCGGTCTGCCGGGCGGCTTGATCTGGGCGACCGTCCGGACGATCGACCGCGCGATCGGCGACCGCGGCCCTCGCCACCAGCAGTTCGGTCTGGCCGCGCGTCGGCTCGACGAGACGCTCGGCTTCGTGCCGGCCCGGCTGACCGGCCTGGTGATCGCGCTGGCCGCGCTGTTTGTCGGCGGCGCCAACCCGGTGCGCAGCCTTGCGACCATCCGCGGCGAGTCGCGATACCACCGACGGCGCAACAGCGGCTGGCCGATCGCCGCGACCGCAGGCGCACTCGGTCTCGCGCTCGGCGGGCCGTGGCGGCAAGGCGAGGTTGCGGTCCACGACCTGTGGCTCGGGCACGGTCGGGCCCGCGCCGGTGTCCCGGATCTTCGGCGCATGATGGTGATTTACCTGGTCGCAGCCTTGTTGGTGGTCGCCGCGGTCGCGGCGATGCTGGCTGTGCTGGCCGCGATCTGACGAACGTCGACGCCAGTTGCGAGGCGTTCGGGGCTCTCCCCCGCACGGCCGTCAGGTCGAACTCCGGTGCCGTAGCGAGTCGCAGCCAACCGCAACGCATCACCCGGTCAAACCCATGCCCCGATCCTTGATAATCATTTGTATACAAAGGAAAAGCTTGGCGACCGTTGGCGGTCTGTTACACTTATGTGGATCAACGACGTCGAACCGGGACAGGCCTGACGGCCGGTTGGTCGGCGTCTTCGGAGGACCGCCATGTTGTCTGGCCCGCCCCGGGGCATCCGCGACCCCAGACCCTTGATCGCTCTGCCGAACCGCAGCGGCCCGCCACCCGCACTCACCGATGGTCGCAACCCGACCGACCGCATTGAACGCTTACAGGCCGAAACCGCCGAACAGAAACGGGTGATCGCATCGCTGGCCGATACTGTTGCCGCCCTGCAGCGCACGTTCGACCAGATGGACGCCCTGGTGCTCGAGCTCGGGCCGGACGGTCGGCTGGCCCGCGTCAACCGCACCGCGGCCGACCGGCTCGGTGCCGCGCCGGAGCGGCTGTGCGGCCTGTCACCGGATCGACTGATCGCCCCCGAACATTGCGAGTCGCTGGCCCAGACCCTCCCCCCGGCCTCGCCCGAAACCGCGTCATGGCCGGTGCTCTATCGCTATCTCACCACCCACGGGTCGCTCGAACAGGAAGTCGGGTTCCGGCCGCTCGGGCCCACGACGGCGACCGCCGACCAGTCGATCCACCTGCTGCGCGGCCGCTGCCTGCCGGACGGCGGTGCCGTCCTGGTCGCGGTCGAAATCACGACCCAGCGCCGGCGCGAGGCCGCGTTGGAACGGGCCTATGTCCGGGCCCACACGCTGGTTCGCCGTCGCTCGGAATTCCTGGCCCACATGACCCACGAGCTGCGGACCCCGCTGTCGTCGATCATCACCTATACCGATTCGATGCTGTCCGGACTGTTCGGATTTGCCGCCAACCCGACGGTCCATCGCTATTTGCAAATGATCCAGCGGTCCGGCGAGCACCTGTTGGCGATCACCAACGATGTTCTCGATCTTGCAAAGATCGATGCCGACAGGGTGACGTTGTTCGAAGAATCGATCGATGTCCGGACCGTGCTCGACGACACCGTCACCCTCTTGCAGGCCAAGGCCGACGAGGCCGAGGTGCGCCTGGGCGTCGAGGTCCCGACCGGCGGTGTCCGGGTGCTGGCCGACCGGTTACGCCTGTGTCAGGTGCTGGTCAACCTGGTGTCCAACGGGGTCAAATTCACGCCAGCCGGCGGCGAGGTGACGGTCACCGTCCGGGTCGACCAGCCGGCCGAAACCCGGGTCTCGATCACGGTCGCGGACAACGGCATCGGCATCGCGTCGGCCGACATTCCCCGCGTGCTCGAACCGTTCAACCAGATCTGCCGCCCGCACGGACGACGCCATGAAGGCACCGGGCTCGGCCTGCCGCTGACCAAGAAGCTGGTCGAACTCCACGGCAGCTCCCTGGTGGTCGACAGCAGCCCCGGCGACGGAACCCGCGTTACCTTCTCCCTCAGACGGGGGTAAGGTCCGGCGTCAGCCACCCGGCAGCGGCTCGAGAACCCGCGCCAGACGAAACCCGGTGGTGAACAGGCGCATCGTCTGAACGTCGCGCAGCCGGTGCGCGGCACGGACGGTCTCGGGCCCGCTGTCCCAGTTGCCGCCACGAATCACCCGAAGTTTGCAGCCGCGCCGGGTCCGGGCGCGGCCGTCCGACGGCGCGCCGCGGTGGTCGTCGAACCAGCAGTCCTCGACCCACTCCGATGCGTTGCCGAGCATGTCGAACAGGTTGAACCGATTGTCGTCGAACGAGCCGGCCGGTGCGGTGCGCCGGCCGTCCCACCGGCTGCCGCAACCGCGGCAATTTGCTTGGTTGCGCCCGATCTCCTCGCCCCACCACCGCGCGGTTGCACTGCCGGCGCGCGCGCCGGATTCCCATTCCGGCTCGGTCAGCAACCGATAGGTCTGCCGGGTCTCGGCCGACAGCCAGGCGGAATAGGCCTTGGCATCGAGCCACGACACGCACACCACCGGATCCTGATCCGATTGTTCGAACCCCGGCGACCGCCAGTTGCGGTCGGCGCGATGCTGCCACAGCCGATCGATCCGGACCCAGCACCCCTCGGCCCGATGGCCGGTCGCGGCGACGAAGCGGGCGAACTCGGCGCGGGTCACCTCAGCACGGCCGATCGCGAACGGCGCCTCAATCGTCACCCGGTGCTGCGGTTGTGACCGCCGCCGGTAGCGGCTGTCGACCTCGACCCGTTCCTCTTCCCCCGGACTGGCGCCCATGATGAACCAGCCCGCGGGGACCACCGCCATCTCCGGGCAGTTGACGCAGTCCTTGAACACGGTGCCCGGCACCAGACGCAACCGCGGATCGGGGCGGCCGCTCATCGCCGGAATTAGACGCGGCCGATCCGCCGACAATCGATCCGGGTACGCAACGGTCGCCGCATTCGTGGCCGCCACCGCGGTCGCCGAGGCGATCGCGGTCGCCGCGGGCTGGCCCGCCGCCGACACCGCCTGCGCCAGACCACCAAGCAACCACACCACCACCCAAAAGACCGGGTTCATCGCACTCTCGCCCGAGTTATCATCACGGTTGGGCCGACGCCCACGGCACTGACCGATCCGAGCCCGACCGGCTCGACCGAATCAGTCATGACCGAGATCGAAGGACACCTCGACCGGTGTGCGGACGACTGATCCTGGCGACCCCCGGCCGCCGAGCTTGCGCGCCTGTTCGGCCTTGGCGCGGGCCCCATGTTGACGCCACGCTACAATATTTGTCCGACCCAGGACATGGCGATCATTCGTCGCGCCGATGACGTTTCGCCGCCCTGGTGCGACCGTGCGCCAACAGACCCGACCCTGGCTCGACCCGGTCTGGGACTCGGGTACAACTCGATTGAGGCTGACGCCAGTCGCGCGGTTTGGGGGCTGGCGCCCCCAAGGTCAGGGGGTTTCACCCCCCGACACCCCCCGACCAGGGGTTGCCCCCTGGACCCCGTTAAGTGGGGGCCACAAGGGGGCAGCGCCGCCCCCCGTACGGCCGACAGGCCGAAATCCGGCGCTGATACGAAACCAACAAAATATGCTCGGCTGTCACTTCATCATGTTGCGAGTCCCCGGCGGCAGACGCACCGTCAACCCGTCGAGCTCCTCGGTCATCTTCAACTGGCAGCCAAGCCGGGACGTCTTGGTCAGCGCGAACGCGAGGTCGAGCATGTCCTCTTCGTCCTCAGTCGCATCGGGGAGCAACTCGAACCAGTCCGGCTCGACGATCACGTGACAGGTCGAACAGGCCAAGGACCCCTCGCACGCCCCTTCGAGATCGATGCCATGGCGGTGGGCGATCTCCATGACGGACAAGCCCAGAGGCGCGTCGACCTCGCGCCTGGTCCCATCGGTCTCGATAAAGGTCATTTTCGGCATCGTAACGATTGCTCCGTCGGTCAAGTCGCAAAACGGCAACCCGGTCCGCACCCGCGGTCGCCCGTCTGCCGTCACGCAGCGCCTCGATCGGCCGGGACCGCCGCAGCAGCCAGGCCGACCCATGCCGCCGCCAGACGATCGATATCGTCCGCAACCGTGGTCCAGCCAAGGCTGATCCGAATCGCGGCGGCCGCCACGCAATCATCAAGCCCCATCGCCGCCAAGACGTGCGATCGCGTCATTTTGCCGCTTGAGCAGGCGGCGCCGGCGCTGACCGCGATTCCGGCGAGGTCAAGCGCGATCACCTGGGTTTCCGCCGCCCGACCGGGCAGCGCGACGCAGCTGGTGTTGGACAGGCGAGGCGCGAGCGCGCCCGCGATCACCGCCGCCGGGGCGGCCTGGCGCGCCGCAGCCTCGAACCGGTCGCGCAACAGCCCAAGCCGCGCCTGATCGGCGATCCGGTCGCCAATCCGGGCCGCCGCAACCCCGAACCCGATGATGCCAACGCCATTTTCCGTTCCGGGCCGCCGCCGCCACTCCTGGCCGCCGCCGCCATAAAGGGCGGCCGGCTCGAGCCCCGCCCGGGCAACCAGCGCCCCGACCCCAGGCGGACCGCCGATCTTATGCGCCGACACGGTCAGGAAATCGACACCGAGCGCCGCCAGCGCCACCGGCAGCCGGCCGAACGCCTGAACCGCATCGCAGTGAACCAGAGCGTCGTAACGGTGGGCGATCGCCGCCGCCTCGGCGACCGGCTGGATCACGCCGGTCTCGTTGTTCGCCAGCATCACCGAGACCAGCGCCGGACCGGGCGCGGTCGCCAGGCAGACGTCGAGCGCGCCAAGATCGATCCGCCCGGTCGGATCGACCGGGACCAACCGGTCCGCCGCCGCCAGGACCGACGGGTGCTCGACCGCCGAGACCAGCCGAATCCGACCGCCCCGCGGACCGAGCGCGATCGCATTGGCTTCGGTGCCGCCGCTGGTGAACACGACCTGGGACGCCGTCACCTCGAGCGCCGCGGCGAGCTGGGCCCGCGCCGCCTCGATCTGCCCGCGCATGCGCCGGCCGAATCGATGCACCGAGGACGGGTTGCCGACCGCGTCGAGCGCGTCGGTGATCGCAGCGCGCACCTCGGGGCGGAGCGGCGTGGTTGCGTTGTGATCAAGATAGACCGGGACCGGCGGCGCGGTCCGTCGGCTCATTCCGCCGCGACCGCCGCCGGTTCCTCGCCGTCCGGCCGGCGCACCACCCGGCTCGACCCGAGAATGCGCCGGTTGACCACGTCGGCCACCGTCACCGAGCTCAAATAGAGATGGATCTGGTTGCCCAGCTCCTCCCACAGATCATGGGTCAGGCAGCGGCTGCGGTTGGTTCGACACCCGGCCGGCGATCCGGCGGCACACCGAGTGGTCCGAATCGGCTCATCGACCGCCAGGATGATGTCGGACACCCGGGTGTTCTCGGCCGGATAGGCCAAAAGATAGCCGCCGCCCGGTCCGCGCACGCTCTTGACCAAGCCGCCCTTGCGCAGCTTCGCAAACAACTGTTCGAGATATGACAGCGAGATCTCCTGACGCTCGGCAATATCAGCAAGGGCGACCGGACTGCCGTTGCTGGTGTTGGCCAGATCGACCATCGCCATAACGGCATAGCGCCCTTTGGTGCTCAACCTCATGTCCGTCTTCCCTTGCCAGACCCCCAGAGCGCCGACCCGATGGACGCGGGTCAGCAGGGCGGGCTCGACCCGCCGTCGACCCGCCGCAAAGTCTCCGAAACCTCGTCGTCGTCCGGTCCGGTGCGGTCGGCACCGTGTCCGCCCCGGACCGACAGGCCGGCGGCAGCCGCCGCCTGGTTCTCCAACAAATCGACCCGATGCTTGAGTGCAGTGACCTGCTCCAACAGACCGCACACGGCGCTGCTCATCGGATCGCTCAACTCGCCGCACGGGGTGCCGTACGCCAAAAAGTGCGCCGCCGCGCCGCGCCCCTTCGGCGTCGCCACCCGCGCCGGAATGCCGACCACCGTCAGCCCGGGCGCGACATTGGACACCACCACCGCATTGGCCCCGACTCGCGCCCCGGTCCCGACCGTGATCGCGCCCAACACCTTGGCGCCGGCGCCGATGATCACATTGTCGCCGATCGTCGGGTGGCGCTTGCCCTTGTCGAGCGAGGTGCCGCCAAGCGTGACGCCGTGGTACATGTGCACGTCGTCGCCGATCTCCGCGGTTTCCCCGATCACCACGCCCATGCCGTGATCGATGAAAAAACGCCGGCCGATTCGGGCCGCCGGATGGATCTCGATCCCGGTGAGCGCGCGCCCGATCTGCGAAATCAGCCGGGCGACCAGACACCAGCCGCGCCGCCACGCCGCGTGGGCAAGACGGTGCAGCAAGACCGCGTGAAACCCCGGATAGCACAACGCAATCTCGAGACGCGACCGCGCCGCAGGGTCCCGCCGGGTGATGGTGTCGATCTCTTCGGCAAGATGTTTCAACACGGATACCGCCCACTTGTTCGTTCGGGGGAGGGGAACCACCGACAGGTCCCGACCAGCAGGTCTCAAAGCGAACCCCGCGACCGACTGCCGGTGCCGGTGCCGGTGCCGGTGCCGGTCTGCGACCGTTCGGCCGGAGGCACCCCCGCGTCAATCCGACCGAACGGGGTACGACGATCCATTCAGGTAATCTCTCACCTAACCCTACCAGTAACCGACCAATTAGATCAACAATTTCCAAAGTGTACCCCCGACGACGGTTTTTCGGATCGTCGGGGCGTGCGCGGCCTTTTTTTCCGAGCTCAGCCGGCCGGCGACGCGCTCGGCCGCACCGTCGCCGCGGGCGGCGCCACCCATCGCCCGCCGGTCCGCGGACGGTCGACGCCGGTCGTTTCGGGAACGGTCAGGGGCAGGCCGCGCCGGCTGCGCACAGCGAGATAGCCGAACGCGAGCGCTTCGATCGCGTCGCCGCTCCACCCGACCGCCTCGACCGGATCGACCGGCCCGTCCAAACGATCGGCGAGCATCGCCATCAGCGCGCGGTTGTGTCGGCCGCCGCCGGTGACCAACCACCGGGCCGGCGCGACCGGCAGCCGGGCGGCCGACCGCGCGATCGCCGCCGCGGTGAACGCCGCCAGGGTGGCGCAGCCGTCGTCGATCCCAAGCGAACCGACCGGGCGCGGGTCGAACGCGTCGCGATCGAGCGATTTCGGCCCCGGCAGATCGAACCACGGCGTCGCCATCAAGCGGTTCAAGACCGCGTGATCGACCCGCCCGCGCGCGCTGCGCCGGCCGTCGCGGTCAAACGCCTCCCCGGTGCGCGCGACCAGCCAATCGTCGATCAAGGCGTTGCCCGGGCCGACATCCATCGCACACAGCTGGCCGTCCGGCCCGATCCAGGTGACGTTGGCGACGCCGCCGATGTTGATCACCGCGAGCGGCGGTGCCATCCCGCTCGCCCGCGCCAGCGCGCGATGGAACACCGGCACCAGCGGTGCGCCCTGACCGCCCGCGGCAACGTCGGCCGACCGAAAATCAGTCACCACCGGCAGCCCGGTGGCGCGCGCCAGCCGATCGCCGTCGCCGATCTGCCAGGTCAGCCGCCGCGCCGGGTCGTGGACCAGAGTGTGGCCCGGAAAGCCGACGACATCGACCGTCGTCGGGTCCAACCCGGCGGTTCGGCACAGTGCCACGACCGCGGCGGCGTGATGATCGGTCAGCGCCGCGGCGACCGCGGCGATCTCCGCAGCCGGCGCCCGCCCGCCGAGACAGCCCCGCAGACGCGCGCGAAACCCGGCGTCGTAGGCGACGGTCAGCGCCGCCCCGGCGACCACCCGGTCCTCGCCGTCGGTCGCGATCACCGCGGCATCGACGCCGTCCATCGACGTGCCGCTCATCAGACCGATCGCGGTCCACATCGCGCCCGCCTGCGGCCGGTCGCCGTGCCTCTCACCCGTCATCCGATGCCTCCCGTTGTCCTGCCCGTTGTCCTGCCGCCGGGCGGCCCGGTCGCGCCGCCCCGCGGCACGTGCGCCAACGGCGGCGGCAGCCGACCGGTGCCGTCCTGAAAGAGAAACGGCCGTCCGCGCCAGCACCCGCTGATGATTCGGTCGACCGCGCGATCGGAGACCGACCACGGCGGGACCGGCCGCGACAACACCGCCGCCAGCCGTTCCAGATGAAACCGCAAAACCGCGAAATGCCGGGAATCGATTTGAAACCGGATCAACTGTTCGCGCGCGAGCCGGCCGGCCGACCCGCCGTCGGCGCCCGTCCGACGATCAAGTGGGCGCGACCGGACCCGGAGCCGTTCGACCAACGCCCCGGCCCGACCGAGCTGAACGACGTCGATCACATCGATCACCGAGCCGTCGTCGGTCGGCGCCGACCGACGCAATGCCACCAGGCGGTACCGGTCGACCGGAAAGATCGCACACCCCCGGCGCACGTCGTAACCGGTCAGCCATGCCGCCCAGGCCGGCTCCGCGGGCGCCGCACCGCCGCCGTGCCCGGCGCCCGACCGGTCGGGCGCCAACAGCGCGCACGAGGTCAACGCGACCGCGGCCGCCACTGTACCACCGACCCGCAGCCACCGTTGCGCTACCACCCGAACGCCGGCCCGCGTCCGCGAACTATGAACCATTTTCCTCACAGTCTGACCGATTGCGCCGATGAACACACCCTACAACAAAAAATGAGGTGGACAGAGATTCAGCCCGCCGGTACCGTTCGTTGCGTGTTTCGACACCCACACCGGGGCCAGACCAGGCGCGCCCCGGGTGTCGGTGCCGGTCCCGAGGTCGGTGATACGCCCCTCGGCAGGCGCGGCGGTCGTTTGCGCTGTCGCGCGATTTCGACACCCCGACCGGCCGGAGGGATCGCCCGTGACCCAGTTCGTCTCGCGCCCGAAATCGCCCGCTCCTCCGTTCGTCCGCCGGCGGCCGGCCTGTGCCGTCGCCGTTATGGTGTCGGTGGCGCTGTCGCTTGGACTTGGCACCCCGACCCCCGCGACGGCGCGCCAGTATGCCGCGATCGTGGTCGACCCGGTGACCGAGCAGGTCTTGCACAGCGCCAACGCCGACGTCGCGGTCTACCCGGCGTCCTTGACCAAGATGATGACGCTGTATCTGACCTTCGAAGCGGTGGCGCGCAAGCGGCTGCGCCTGTCGCAATGGTTGCCGGTGTCGGCCAACGCCCAAAGGCAGCCGCCGTCGCGGCTCGGCCTCAAAGCGGGCGAGCGGCTGCGGGTCGGCACCGCAATCCATGCCTTGATCGTCAAGTCGGCCAACGACGTCGCCATGGTGGTCGCCGAGGCGCTCGGCGGAACCGAGGCGCGGTTCGCGGGCCACATGACCCGCAAGGCGCGACGCCTCGGCATGACCCGGACCACCTTCCGCAACGCCTCCGGCCTGCCCGACCGCCGCCAGACCACCACGGCGCGGGATATGGCAATCCTTGCTCAGGCGTTGATTGATGATTTTGCGGAATTCTATCATCTTTTCGACAATACTGAGTTTTACTTCCGGGGACGGCGTTACCGTACCCACAATCACCTGTTGACCCGCTTCGACGGCATGGACGGGCTCAAGACCGGCTACATCCGCGCCTCGGGGTTCAATCTTGCCGCATCCGCCGTGCGGCGCGGCCATCGACTGATCGCGGTGGTGGTCGGCGGTCGCACCGCGCGCACGCGCGACGATCGGGTGGCGGTGCTGTTGGAAGACGGCTTTGCCCGGATCGCCGACCGACCAAGCTTGATCCAGGCGGGCGGCCTGGTGGTGCCGCGGCGCCGACCGCCCCATCGGGGTGCCGGTTGGCCTCATCTGCCCCGTCCCAAACCCGCCTTGGACGCAAGCCTTGAGGACGATCGGGCGGCGGTCGAGGCGGCGGTCGTCCCGCCGCCGGCGGTGACCGTGGTGGCCGCGGTCGCTCCGGGTGAGACTGACCAAGCCGATCCGCCGCCGCTGGCCGACGACGGTGCCGACCTCGGGTCCGCCGACACGCTCGACGATCCGCCGCTGCCGGCCCCGCGTCCGTCGATCGTCTGGGGCAACCGGACCGGCTGGGGTCTCCAGGTCGGGGCGTTCCACGATCGCGCCGCCAGCCGCGCCGCTCTGGTCGCAGCCGGAACGACCCTTGGCAACCGGCGATCGGATCGCCTGTCCGCCCGGCTCGAACCGGTGCCCACCGTGTCCGGGACGGTTTACCGCGCCCGTCTCTACGGCTTGGCCGACCGGCAGGCCGCCGAACGAGCCTGTGCCAACGTGCGGGTCCGGGTCGGCGGCTGCCAGGTGATCCCGCCGTTCTGACCGCGTGTCTCCTTGGCCGATTGATCCCGCGCCATGACCGATCCCGCATTCGCCTGCATCATTCTGGCTGCCGGTCGCGGCACCCGGATGCGTTCGTCACGCCCCAAGGTACTTCACACCGTCGCCGGCGTCCCGATGGTCTGCCATGTCGTATCGGTCGCCGAACAGCTGGCGCCGGAGCGACTGATCGTGGTGATCGGCGCGGCGATGGACGAGGTCGCGGCCGCGGTGTCGCCCCATCCCGCGGTGGTCCAGGACCCGCCGCGTGGCACCGGCGACGCGGTACGGGTCGCCGGCGACGCCTTGACCGGGTTCACCGGCGACGTCGTGGTCCTGTTCGGCGACACGCCGCTGATCACACCGGAAACGATCCACCGCCTGCTTGAGGTCCGGCGACGCAGCCCCGACACCGCGGTCGCGGTGCTCGGCATGCGGCCCGAGGACCCCGGCCGCTATGGCCGTCTGGTCACCGGCGCCGGCGACGAGCTTGAGCGTATCGTCGAAATGGCCGACGCCAGCCCCGCCGAACGCACGATCGGACTGTGCAACGGCGGCGTCATGGCGATCGACGGCGCCGGTCTGTCCGGATGGCTTGACCGACTCACCGCCGACAATGTCCAGGGCGAGTTTTATCTGACCGACCTGGTCGCGATCGCATGCGCCGACGGCCGTCGCGCCCGGGTCGCCGAGGCACCGCACGCCGAACTGCTCGGGATCAACAGCCGCGCCGAACTGGCGATCGCCGAAGCGGTTATGCAGTCCCGGCTCCGCGCCGCTGCGATGGCGGGTGGTGTCACCTTATTCGGTCCCGAAACGATCTTCCTGTCCGCCGACACCCAATTGGCCGAGGATGTCGAGGTCGGCCCGCAGGTCGTGTTCGGTCCCGGGGTGGTGGTCGAGCGCGGCGCGCGCATTCGCCCGTTCTGCCATCTTGAAGGCGTCCGGGTCGGCGCCGACACGGTGATCGGTCCGTTCGCCCGGCTGCGTCCGGGGGCCGAGATCGCCGCCACCGCGCACATCGGCAATTTCGTCGAAATCAAGAACACAGCGGTCGGACCGGGCGCCAAGATCAACCATCTAAGCTACCTCGGCGACGCCACCGTCGGCGCCAAAGCCAATATCGGGGCCGGAACAATCACCTGCAACTACGACGGCATCGCCAAGCACCGCACCAGGATCGGCGACGCCGCCTTCATCGGATCAAACACCGCGCTGGTCGCGCCGGTTGCGGTCGGCGACGGCGCGATCGTCGGGGCCGGAAGTGTGATCACCAATCCGGTCGAAGCCGATGCGCTCGCGGTCGCAAGGGCGCGCCAACAGAGCTTCGCCGGCTGGGCGGCGCGCTGGCGCGCCGGCCGCACTGAGATCAAAAAGTGAACATTTCGCTTGCCGATCGCTCGGCATCGGTGCCACAGTCACCGCCGCGTGCTGGTCGTGCCGCCGGACGCCCGTTTGTCTTCCCCCCACCACAACGGCAACCGCCGGAGACCGCACTTGGCGCGCCGCCCGACCGCCCTCCCTCCCGGCCCGGTGATCGCCAAATCATCCGACGGCACGCAGACGCGCGCGCGCAAAGGCCGCGGCGCGCTCGACAATCCGGCCGGTCGGTTCGAACGCTACCAGCGCACGGCGACGCCTGACCAGGGCGTCACGCCCGCAGGCACCGCCGAGGCGCCGGCACCGCTGCGGACCACCGTCACCTTTGAGTCCGCTAGGTCGATCCTCACCCGAAACGATTCCCCAGACATTCCGTTCAAGCAGTCGATCAACCCGTATCGCGGCTGCGAACATGGCTGCATCTACTGCTTTGCCCGCCCTAGTCACGCTTATCTGGGGCTGTCGCCCGGGCTCGATTTCGAAACCCGACTGATCGTCAAACCCGATGCCCCGGACCTGCTCGAGGCGGCGCTCCGCATGCCCGGGTACCGCCCGAGCCCGCTCGCGCTCGGGTCTAACACCGATCCCTATCAGCCGATCGAAGCGCGCTATCGCTTGACCCGCCGGTGTCTCGAGGTCTTGGCACGGTTCGGTCATCCGGTCGGTGTGATCACCAAGTCGGCGCGGGTGACCGACGACGTTGCGTGTCTTCAACGGCTTGCCGCCGAGCGTCTGGTGGTCGTGTGCATCTCGGTGACCACACTCGACCCGGCGCTCGCGCGCGTGCTCGAACCGCGGGCGGCGCGGCCGGAGCGTCGGCTTGACGCGATTCGCCGGTTGCGGACCGCCGGCGTGCCGGTCGCGGTCTTGGCGTCGCCGATGATCCCCGGGCTGAACGATCACGAACTCGAGGCGATCTTGACCGCTGCCGCCGCCGCCGGAGCCCAGAGCGCTGCGACCAGCCTGATCCGCTTGCCAGGCGAGCTCGCCGCCCTGTTCGAAACCTGGCTTGCCGCCCACGTCCCGGACCGCGCGGCGCGCTGTCTCAACCTGATCCGCGCCTGCCACGGCGGCCGGCTCCATCGTGCCCGGTTCGGTATCCGCATGCGCGGCGACGGCCCCTACGCCGATCTGATTGCCGATCGGTTCCGGTTGGCCTGCCGCCGTCTTGGTCTGGCAGATCGCTGCTGGCCGTTCGACAGCGCGCGGTTCCGGGTGCCGCCGCCGCCCGACGGTCCGACCCAACTCGACCTATTCGCCGGCCCGGGCGCACCGGCGGGGGCCCGAGCGTAACCTTACCGACAATTTGCCTTTGACCTCCCGACGTCTCGGTGTATGTTGCCGCTCTGTCGCCGATGGGTGCGGGCGTAGCTCAGGGGTAGAGCACAACCTTGCCAAGGTTGGGGTCGAGGGTTCGAATCCCTTCGCCCGCTCCAGTTTCGGCACCTCCGGCGCGGTTCTACGTCCCGGTCGGTTCGCGGCCGGATGGCGTCTCCTCCAAATCGACCCAGACCGGCACGTGATCCGACGGTTTCGGTTGCCAGCTGCGTGCCTCGTCCAAAATCCCGAAACCGGTTGCCGCGTCCGAAAGGGCAGGGCTCAGCCAGATATGGTCCAGCCGGCGGCCCCGATTTGATGTGCGCCAATCCCGAGCTCGATAGCTCCACCACGAATATAGCTTCTGGTCTGCCGGGACAAAAGTTCTTGCAATATCAACCCAATCGATCGTCGCCCGCAGTCGTTCCAGTGCCGCGACCTCGACTGGGGTGTGTGAAACCACGTCAAGCAGCGCCGTGTGCGACCACACGTCATGTTCACCGGGCGCAACGTTGAGGTCGCCGGCCAAAACCAAGGGGTGGTCCGGTCGATGGGTCGTCTGCCACCAGGCAACCTGTTCTTCAAGAAACGAAAGTTTATGTGCAAACTTCGGATTTATCGAAGGATCAGGAACATCGCCACCCGACGGTACATAGAGACAACGAACCGTCGGACCATCAGAAACCCGAGCGAAGATATGACGGGCATCAGCCTGTCGGCACCAAATCATCTCGCCAACAGTTTCAAAACGCCGACGCGATATGATCGCTACGCCATTATATTTTCTTATGCCTTTGACATGAACGAGTGGATAACCGAGATCGTTGAACAGCTGAACAGGAAACCGATTGGACTCAACCTTGATTTCTTGTAAACATATCAGATCCGGAGTCAGTATTTTGATCATCTTTTCTACATGATTTAAACGAATACGAACAGAATTAATATTCCATGTAACAATCCGCATGATTTTATCTCTACATTAAATAGAACAGCTCATTTCAGCCGCCAAATAAGATGATCAGTCGATTATCGTAAAGGTCAGCGATGACAACCTAACAATCTCAGCCACCACGGTATCGCCGCGATTCAACGGTGCTACACCTTCCGGTGTCCCAGTAAATATCAAATCACCAGGCATCAACGATACCATGGTCGATAGATATGCAATAATACTAGGTACGGACAGTATCAAATCGGATAAGTCACCGTCCTGACGCAGTTTTCCGTTGACCCGCAGACGTATCGGGCCCGTGGACAGATGCCCGCATTGACTGGCCGGGGTGATTGGCCCGCACGGCGCGGCCTGATCGAACCCTTTGGCCATATCCCAGGGTTCACCGCGACTGCGGGCGCGATGCTGGAAGTCACGCCGGGTCAGATCGACCCCGACCGCATACCCGAACACATGGTTGAGAGCCGCAGCTTCGGCAATCTGTTCGCCGCCAACGGCAATGGCAACCACCAACTCGACCTCGTGGTGGAGATCGGTGGTCGCGAGCGGATAGCGGACTTGAGAGGTCTCGACCACCGAGTCGCCCGGTTTGGTGAACACCACAGGGGGATCGGTCTCGACCGAACCGCCCATTTCGCGGACATGGGCAGCGTAATTCTTACCGATACCGTACACCCGCCGGACCGGAAACCGATCCTCGGTGCCGACCACAGCAACGCTCGGCGGCGTGGGGGGAGCGATGACATAGGCCATTGGACGGCACTCCTGCGCAACACCACATCGATCGGCGATGACACCCGGTCACCGCGCCACAATGTGCTGGGTAGCAGAGACTGCCAGCCGCTGCCATACGCGACCGCCGATCGATCAGCTGTTGAACAAATCGGACGATTGTGCGACACGCCGCTCGATCGACTGCTTCAGCTTTGACAAGGCGCGACTTTCGAGTTGACGCACCCGCTCCTTGCTGACCCCGAGCGTCTGACCGAGCTCTTCCAATGTCGCACCGTCTTCGCGCAGACGGCGGGCGCGGATGATCGTCTGTTCCCGCGGGCTGAGCTCACCCAGTGCCTCTGCCAACCATCGCGATCGGGTCGCCGAGTCGCGCATCCCGATCACCACGGTCTCTGGCGACGGTCGTTCGTCGGCCAGAAAATCCTGCCACTCGTCATCCCCGTTTTCGGTCAGCGGCACGTTTAACGACTGATCGACCCCAGAAAGCCGCAACTCCATGGTTTCGACGTCCGAGACGTCGACCTTGAGCTCGCTCGCGATCCACTGCCGCGCGTCTGGGGTCATCGCCCGGTCGGTGCTGACCGCCTGGATCTGCGCCCGCAACCGGCGCAAGTTGAAGAACAGCGACTTTTGCGCCGCAGTGGTCCCGGTTCGTACGATCGACCAATTGCGCAAAATGAAATCCTGCATGGCCGATCGGATCCACCATGCTGCATATGTCGAAAATCTGACCTCGCGATCCGGTTCGAATCGTGCGGCCGCCTGCATCAATCCGACATTACCTTCCTGGACCAAATCGCCGATCGGCAAACCGTAATTGCGGAACCGCGAGGCCGTCGCGACCACCAAGCGCGTGTACGACCGCACCAGTTGGTGGAGCGCACCCTCGTCCCCTTCGTTGCGCCACCGACGCGCCAAATCCAATTCACAGTCGCGTGACAACAGCGGCTCGCGCATCGACGTCTTGATGTAAGTCAGATTGGCACGCTGGGTTTCCGGGTCATCGATGTACGCCATGGCCACACGGATCTCCTGCCTGCGAGCCGATTGTCTCGGGAGCCCGCCGCTCACTGCTTCCCGTCAGCTTTTGTCGGTGATACGCACGCCATCGCCGAGATGGATCACTCGGACGGCCGCCGGTGGATGGTCGTGATCAGCTACCAAGCAGTTCGATCACCGTGCCGGTCGGCCCCAGACAGGCACACACCAACCGGCCGCCGAAGCCGCAGCCACCGTCGAGCGTCAGTGTTACTGCGGTTTCCCGGACCCCGTTGCCGGCCGGGTCGAATCCACGCACGATCCGGCCGAATCGGCCGTAGGGGCTGGTCAGCTCATCGAACCGATCGGCCGCCCACCAGAAGCTGTCGCCTTGTGCCCCAAGCGCCCGCCGCCGATCGAGCCCGGCACTCACCATAAGCAGCCCGGTCGGATCGGCATCGGGCGACGGATCTGCCGGCAGCACGAACGCCGCCCGTCGCAGCACCGTCAACAAGCTCTCGTGGCCCGGGTGAAGACGCAGCTGCCCGCGCAGTCGGGCGGTCCATCGCGACAGCGTGACCGCGCCGTCGCGTGCTGCCGCCACCGCCTCGTCATACGACCCGCCGTACGCCGCCAACGTCGCCGCCGCACCCTGTCGGGCCATCCATTCCAGCACTGCTTGAGGGTTCGGCGCGAAATGCAGCTGTTGGATCTTCTGCCACATTTCTTCCTGGCAACCACGCAGATAAACCAAATCCGACGCGATCACCCCTGGAACTGCCATGACCGCCAATCGAAACTGTAGTATCTCGTTTACGACCTCAATAATCTCTTTGCCATACCCCAAGAAATTACCCAGATAAACAATGCGATCGCCGACCTGGAACCGCGCCGCCACCGCTTGATGGATCGAAATCAGCGGCGCCCGGGTGCCATGAATCGCGGCAATCACCCAAATTCGGTACGGCGACTTGAGATCAGCGAACCGGTCACGATCTTTTAGTTCGAGGTCGACCACGATCGTCCTTTTCGCATCGCCACGGTTGGGCTCGTGGTTGCCGTTATGCGAGGTCGCTGACTCGCGTCCGGCCGGAAGACCGCCTTTCTGGTCCGTCCCCGGCCGAGACACCCGATCTCATGCCGCCTGGCTCAGCACCTGGGCCAACCGTTCGGTTGCAACCAGTTCATCGATCTTTTCGACTGCTGCCAGTTCGCGCGCCAGTCGCTCCAACGCCGATTGGTAAATTTGCCGTTCACTGTAGGACTGATCTGCCTGATCTTGACCTCTATGCAAATCACGTACCACCTCGGCGATCGAAACCGGATCACCGGAGTTGATCTTTGCTTCGTACTCTTGAGCTCGGCGGCTCCACATTGCTCGTCTTGTCCTGGACCGACCTTGTAGTGTTTCCAATGCCACCCGAATCCGATCGCGGGAACTCAATCGACGTAATCCTGAATTCTTTGCTTTTGCAATCGGAACTTTCAGCGTCATCCGTTCTTTCTCAAAGGTGATCGCATATAGCGTCACCTCTTGGCCGGCAATGTGATGCGTTTCAACTCCATCGACTCGCCCAACCCCATGTGCCGGGTAGACCACGAGATCACCGGCAACAAACTCGAGCTTCTGTGACATTCTGGTTGGCTCTCGAATAAAGACGATCGTTGACAGGAGCTCTCAACGATGACACACCCGCACGCGGACCCGTCTTCGACCTTAAGGACGGTGGGAACGACGATGGGTCGACCTGACCAAACTGTTCGCGGTGACCGGACCGCCGTCCGTCGGGCTCGCGCACCGTTGACAGTGACCTCGAAGTATACATCGTCGCACCGGGCGGCGACACCGATTTCGGGTCCGATTTTGGGCGGACCAGTTCGGCACGCCAGCGCCGCCAATCCGAACCGCACACAACAACAAACCTCAACGGCCTGGTGTTGAACCGTCGACCGGGTTCGGCAATATCTCGCGCAGTCGTGTCGCGTCACGAGCACGAACACGCCGTTTGGCGATCATGCGCTGCCGGGTTCCGGGCTGAACGAATCCCGGTATTTGTTCTGAACGTTTTTGTTGGCATCGGCATCTGGAAGCGGATCTTTTTTCCTCGTAATATTCGGCCATTTTGTGGCGTACTCGCGGTTAACTTCCAGCCATTTTTCGGCGTTCGAGTCGCTGTCAGGAAGAATCGCTTCCGCCGGACACTCGGGCTCGCAAACGCCGCAATCGATACACTCGTCCGGGTGAATCACCAACATATTCTGTCCTTCATAGAAGCAATCTACCGGACAGACTTCGACACAATCCGTATACTTACATTTGATACAGGCTTCGGTGACAATGTACGGCATCGGTTGTCCATCTCCCGTAGAACGGATCTGTCGGCGGTCGATCCACCGAAATCGATACCTGGGTCGGCCCCGACCCGGTTCTGTCCATCCCCAGCATCGCCGGTGCGCGGGGACCAGCGTATCGTTGGGTGTTCCTTGTCCCATACCCGATCGCGGTCGGGTCTCGCCACCCCCCGACCCAAGCGTCAAACGCGCAGCGGTGGTGCCCGATCTGCGATCACCGCCAAATGCGCCAACCGCACCCCAACCAGAATCACCACAGCACCAAGACCCTGAACCACCCCCAGTGCTTCACCAAAGATCACCCATGCAAACAGCGCCGCAAGCAGCGGTTGAACCAGCAAGCTGACCGACGAAAAAGCAGCCGGCAAGTGGGCCAGGGCAAACGCAATCGCCCCTTGTCCGAATACGTGGCTGACCAACGCAAGGCCGATCAACACCAACCAGCCTTGCCCGGTTGCCGCGATCCAGATCTCACCGCGGATCGCCACCAAAGGCAACACCCCAATCACCGTTCCGATCGCCGCCCAGGCCATGATGGCCTGTACGGTGAAACGGTGACGGAGACGCGAGATTGCCAATAGATAAGCAGCATAAAACACTGCGGTCAAAACACCAAGTAAATCACCAAAGAAATTATCCATACTAAACCGTAAACTATTCGAGATTAATAATGCTGATCCAAACATCGCAAGAACCAACCCAACCAAAAATCGGACTCCAAAGCGCTCTCCGAACAAAACCCATGAAAAAATCGTGACAAAAACCGGCGCCAGATTGGCGAGCAGCGTCGCATTTGCCACCGTCGTGTAGGACAATGCGATATGCCACGCGGCCAGATCCCCAGCAAAAAACAACCCGGCCAATAAAAGCAACGCCACATCTCGAGCCGACGATGGCTTAATTCGCCGACCGATGCCACCGGTCTGTCGCCCGGCCAACAGCCAAAGCACAGGTAGCGCCAACCCAACCCGCCACAAAGCGGTTGCAACCGGCCCGATTTCACTCAACCGCACAAAGATTGGTGCAAACGCAATCCCAGCCGCCCCTAACAACAGAACCGGCACAGCATGGCGACCAAATCGCGAATCTAGCGTCATCCCGGTCCGGCTGATCATTCGTAGGTCCAAGTTTCAGCGAACCGAACAAAACGACGCTCACCGATCATCCTCAAAATGGTTTAACCACAACCATAATGACGATCACGATCATCAGGATCGTTGGAACCTCGCTAACCGCTCGATAAAACTTCGGCATTCGGCGATTGCTATCTTCTCGAAATTTATTGCGCCATCCAGCAACAAAAAAATGATAGATCGTCATGAAAACAACAAGAAGCAGCTTTGTGTGCATCCAAGCATCTTGTAACCAGTAGTACTGCAAATAAAGTCCATAAAACCCAGTAAGATAACTTACAACCAGTCCCGGGACCATTACAATCCAATAGGTTCTGGTCTCCATCCGCTTCAACAGTTCGGATGCTTGGGAGCCGATCTCCAACCCGGCATGATAGGCAAACAGCCTGGGCAGGTAGAACAAACCAACCATCCAAGCGATAATGCTAATCACATGTAAAGCGATAATCCAATCGTAAAGCATTTGAACTTCCCCCAGTCTTGATCATACGATTTGTTTCAGTTCGTCCGCAATCGGACAACCGTTCAAACCATGGGGACAACTTCGACAACCATCGAACGGACCGGCTTCGACCGATCCGGCCATTCGGGCGCGGATCAGCTTGGCTAGGCCTTCGATGAACGCCGGTTCGGTGCCGACCGTCGCAACCCGTACGAAGTACGGCACCCCGGACTGATCGGCCAGTTCGCGATACTCGATGTCGAGTTCGACCAAGGTCTCGGAATGCTCCGACACGAACGCCATCGGCACCAGCACCAAAGGACGGCCCTGTTCGCCGGTGCGCCGGACCTCGTCCTCGGTCGCCGGCCCGATCCAACGCAGTGGCCCGACCCGGCTCTGATAACACAATCGCCAATCGAGATCGGGCACGCCAATCACCTTGGCGATCGCCGCCGCGGTCTGTTCGCATTGCCACGCATACGGGTCGCCAGCCTGGATCACACGTTCCGGCAGCCCATGCGCCGAAAACAAGACCCGCGGCACACCATGCTCTGCCGCCTCATGCCACGCCGGCCGGACCAACCCGGCCACCGCAGCGACGAAGCCGGGCTCGGTCGGATAACAACAAATCAACCGAGTCGGCACACGCAGACCGACTTTGCGACATGCCTCCCGCCAAACCCGCACCGACGACGCCGAGGTGGTCGTCGACCATTGCGGATAGAGCGGCAGCAACACCACCCGATCGGGCTGAAAGGCCGCAACGTCGGCCGCGGTCTCCCGTGCCGCCGGATGCCAGTAGCGCATCGCAACGAACACCCGAAGCGGCGCCTCGTTTTGAAGCGCCGCCTCGAGCGCCTCGGCCTGCGCCTTAGTGTTTTCGAGAATCGGCGACCGGTTGCCGATCTTGCGGTAGATCTCACGCGCGGTCTCGGTGCGTCCATCGGCGATCGCGCGTGCCAGGAACCACCGGAAGATCATCGGCACGCGGAGAATCGAAGGATCAGAGAACAAGTTGCGCAAGAACGGCCGAACCGCCTTCAAGCTGTCCGGTCCACCAAGGTTGAACAACACCACCGCAGTCCGAGGTGACCCCGTCATCTCCCGCTCACTCTTCCCGCCACGCCTCACCATCCGGCCAGCTTCGCACCAAGGCGACCAGATTCGCGACATGCTCCGGCGGTGTCGTCTTGATCACACCATGGCCAAGATTGAACACGAACGGCCCCTTGCTAAAGGCTGCCATGATACGATCGACTCGATCCCGCATTTTGGCCCCACCCTCGACCAGCAACAGCGGATCGAGATTGCCTTGAACCGGGCATTGGTTCTGAAGCTGTTGTGCCGCCCAGTCCAATGGCACCGTCGTATCCAACCCGACGGCGTCAATGCCGGTGCCACGGACATAACGGTCAATCAAGGCCCCAGCACATCTCGGAAAACCGACCACCGGGATTTGCGGATACGCTTTTTTGACCGCGGTGACGATCGCTTTTGTCGGCGCGATCACCGCGATCTCAAAATCATCGTCCGACAGGACCCCTGCGTTGCTTTCGAACAGCTGGACGACATCGGCCCCAGCTTCGATCTGGCGACACAGATAGTCCGTGGTCGATCGCACGACCAGATCCGACAATCGGACGAACGCCTGCGGCTCACGAATGAGGAAGTGACGCGCCCGATCCCAGTCGCGGCTCCCCCTCCCCTCGATCATGTAGCTGGCGACTGTCCACGGCGCGCCAGCAAACCCGATCAACGCGATCTCCGGCGGCAGGGCATCGACCACGCGTGACACCGTTTCGGAGATCGGCGCAAGCCGGTCAGCCGCAGGACCTGCATCGAGTCGAGCTACATCCTGGTCCGTGGTGATCGGCTCGAGCCGCGGCCCCTCGCCTTCAACAAATGCGATCTGTTGGCCAAGCGCATACGGGATCACCAGGATGTCGGAAAACAGGATCGCGGCATCAAAGCCGTACCGTCGGATCGGCTGCAGCGTGATCTCGGCTGCCCGCACCGGGTCGAGACAGAGGTCGAGGAACGACGGCACCTCAGCGCGAACGGCACGGTATTCAGGCAGATAGCGCCCGGCTTGGCGCATCAGCCACATCGGCGGCGGCGTGCAGGGTTCGCCGCTGAGCGCGCGAACCAAAGGAGCATTGGGCTTGGTCACGGGAACATCTCCGAAGGGGCGTACACCTAAAAACCTATATTAATTAAAAAGATTGATGGGTTGGTGGAGCCCTGTGAATGTCGGGAATGATGGTTTGCGCGGCATCCGTCCCCTGATCGGGCCCCATGTGTATCTCTTCAGGGCATGGGCGAGCGATGTTGGGGACAAACCGGTGGACAAGACACCAGGGTCCCTGACGAGATATCGGTGATGCATGGGTCGAACGCTCGGGGATCTCGGGGACTGATCCGACGGTCACGGCCAGCCGGTCACGCCGTTCCCGGAATACACCGGTCGGGCGGCGCACGACCGGTGACGCGAACGGGTCGAAGAACGAATTGGTAGCGGCTTCACACGCTGTCGGCAACGGGCGTTCGTCCACATTCTGTTCGGCGACTTGTGAACCGTCGGGATGTGGATGACAGTTGACGGCGGTCGCTTCGGTGGTCGGCGCGGGGGCTGGATACCGAACGGCGGTCGGGGAGTTGGTGACGTGGTCCGAACTTTTCATCTTCATCTGGTGTCCGACGCCACCGGCGAAACGGTCAGCAGCGTCGCGCGTGCGTGCGTCAGTCAATTTGACACCGTCGAAGCCGTTGAACATATGTGGAGCCTGGTTCGGTCGGTCGAACAACTTGAATTCGTGCTTGATGGCATTCGACGGCAACCAGGTGTTGTGATGTTTACCTTGGTTGACCGGGCGATGCGCGATCGGCTTCAGACTGCCTGTGTCGACGCGCGGGTGCCGTGCGTTTCGATCCTGGAGCCGTTGATCGATGCGTTGACCGGGTATCTTGGTCTCGAGTCGAAGCGTCAACCGGGCCGGCAGCATGTCTTGGATGCGGTTTATTTCTCGCGGATGGACGCGGTCGAGTTTGCGCTTGCCCACGACGACGGTCAGTCGATCTGGAATTTGCATCAGGCCGACGTCGTGCTGGTCGGGGTCTCGCGGACCTCGAAGACACCGACCTGTCTTTATCTCGCAAACCGCGGTATCCGGGCTGCCAATGTTCCGATCGTACCCGGGGCGGCGCTGCCGGACGAGTTGGAGCGGTTGAAACGGCCTTTGGTGGTCGGTCTGACCAAAGATCCTGATCGTTTGGTTCAGGTTCGGTCAACCCGGGTCAAGATGATCTGGAAAAGCGGCGACCGCAGCGCCTATGTCGATCCGGCAGCGGTCGAAGAGGAAGTCCGCGCCGCCCGCCGGTTGTTCGCTGCCCGCGGTTGGTATGTCATCGACGTCAGTCGGCGATCGATTGAAGAAACCGCGGCCGAGATCTTGACCATTCTGGCCAAACGCAATCGTTTGCCGGTGCATGTCCAATCGGTGTGGTAGGCGGTGCGATGATCGGCCGGGTACAAACCTCGATGTCGGTCTTACCGGACGCGCATTTGATCTTGGCTTCGCGGTCGGCGGCGCGCCGTGCCATGCTGGAGGCGGCCGGGGTCACGATTGAGACCTTGTCCGTCCAGGTCGACGAACCGGCGATCAGACACGCCGCCCGCCAAGCGGGTTGGTCGATCGAAGCCACGGCGGTCGCCCTTGCCGAGGCAAAAGCGAAAGCCGGGCTGCAGCTGAGACCGACAGCGATCGTGTTGGCGGCGGATCAGATGTTGGCGCTTGACGACCGGTGGATCGACAAGGCGTCCTCGATCGAGTCATTGCGTCAGACGTTGAGTTCGCTGCGGGGGCGGTGCCATCGGCTGGTGTCGGCGGCGGTCTTGTGGGTAGACTCCGGCGCGCTTGGACCGCCGATGGTCGGGACCGCCTGGATGGCGATGCGCACGTTCAGCGATCATTTCCTTGAGACATATCTTCGTCTCGAGGGTCCGGCGTGTCTTGGGTCGGTTGGCGGGTATCGGATCGAGGGACCGGGAGCGCAGTTGTTTGCCCGGATCGATGGCGATCATTTCACGATACAGGGGATGCCGTTGATCGAGGTTCTGGATCGGCTGCGACAGCATGGGGTGATCGAGGCGTGACGGTGAAACGATGGTGAGTGGCAAGGCACGGGTCGCGGGGGTGATCGGGTGGCCGGTGACGCACTCGTTGTCGCCGCGTCTCCACGGGTGGTGGTTGGCCCAGTATCGGATTGCCGGTGCATATATACCGTTGCCGGTGGCTCCGGACCGTTTAGGCGATGCGGTGAAGGGTTTATCAGCGTTGGGATTTCGAGGGGCCAACGTCACGGTGCCGCATAAGGAATCGGTGTGCGGGTTGATGTCGGCGCTCGACGACAGCGCGCGCCGACTGGGCGCGGTCAACACGGTGGTGATCGACCCGGATGGGCGATGTGTCGGCCGCAACACCGACGGCTTCGGGTTTCTCGAAAATCTTCGCACAGCAGGTGGCGACGGTGACGTCGGAGCGGTCGATCGGCTGATTGCGTCCCGACCGACGGTGGTCTTGGGCGCGGGCGGTGCGGCGCGGGCGGTTGTCGCGGCGTTGACCGACCACGGGGCGCCGTTGATCCGGGTGGCGAACCGAACGGTCGAGCGCACCGCAGCCCTGATTCGCGATCTGGGCGGGCCGGTCGAAGCGATCGACTGGCCACCCGGCGCGGAGGTGCTGGCCGAGGTCGGGCTGTTGGTCAACACCACCAGTCTCGGCATGACCGGTCAACCGCCGTTGCCGGTTGCGCTTGACCGACTGGCCGGTGACGCCGTGGTGACTGATTTGGTTTACGCACCGTTGGAAACCGAGTTGTTGAAGGCGGCGCGTCAACGCGGCAACCCGGTGGTCGATGGTTTGGGCATGTTGCTCCATCAAGCGCGACCGGGGTTTCGGGCGTGGTTTGGTGTTGAACCGGAGGTGACACCGGCGTTGCGGGCTGCGGTGTTGGGCCACCAGGCGAACGACAGCCGGTGACCGGGATCGTCTGAGGCCGTGCCGTGATCATCATCGGGTTGACCGGGTCGATTGGGATGGGCAAGTCGACGGCGGCGACGATGCTGCGGGCGCGCGGGTATCCGGTCTATGATGCCGATCGGGTGGTCCACCGGTTGCTTGGACGAGGCGGGGCTGCGGTCGACGCGGTGACGCGGCGCTGGCCTGAGACGGCGGTCGACGGTGCGGTGGATCGCCGGACCTTGGGGCAATGGGTGTTCGAGAATCCTGACGAGTTGCGCGCGCTCGAGGATATTCTCCACCCGTTGGTGCGGCGGGCGGAGAAACGGTTCTTGATGTCTGCGTGTTGGAATCGGCGACCGCTTGTTGTGTTGGACATCCCGTTGTTGTTCGAGACCGGCGGGGATCGGCGGGTTGACCGGGTGATCGTGGTATCGGCACCGGCGTTTTTGCAGCGTCAACGCTTGATGCGACGACCGGGCATGACCATCGACCGGCTTCGTCGGGTATTGGACCAACAGATGCCGGATCGGGAAAAACGCCGGCGCGCCGATTGGGTTGTCACCAGCGGTCGCGGCCGCGCCGTTACCTATCGCGCGTTGGGCGGGGCGATGCGACGGTGTCGACGACGGATCGCAAAGCGGTGTTGGCGTCCCGGTCGGGCGCGCGGAAACGCAAACGGACGGGCGGGTCGGGGTCGACATGCGTGAAATCGTCTTGGATACGGAAACCACCGGACTCAGCGCACATGGTGGCGACCGGATCGTTGAGATCGGATGTGTGGAGTTGAACAACCATGTGCCGACCGGGGTCCGGCGGCAGTGGTACATCAACCCGGAGCGGGATGTTCCGGAAGAAGCCGTGCGCGTCCATGGTCTGACCCAGGCGTTCTTGTCGAAACACCCAGTGTTTGCCGAAATTGCCGACGATTTTCTGACCTTTGTTGATGATGCGTGTTTGGTGATCCACAACGCGTCATTCGACGTTGGATTTCTTTCAGCCGAGTTGGGTCGGCTCGGGCTGCCGGGGATTTCAGGCGCGCGCGTGGTCGATACGCTGGCACTCGCGCGGCGGAGCTTTCCCGGAAGCCAGGCCAGCCTCGACGCCATGTGTCGGCGGTTCGGCATCGACAACAGCGGCCGGTCGCTGCACGGCGCTTTGCTGGACGCCCAGCTGTTGGCCGAGTGCTATCTGGAGCTGCGGGGTGGTCGCCAAACCGGTCTTCGGTTCGAGAACGCCGCGGCGGCGATCGGACCGACGACCTGGCGGTCGGCAGCTGATCGCCGGCCGCCGCGACCGCACCGGCCGACCGCAGACGAGCTTGACGCGCATGCAGGATTGTTGGATGGGTTGTCGGACCCGATCTGGCGCCGGGCATGAGAGATCCGATTTTACGGGATCAAGACGATCGCGCCCGTGGTCTGGCGCGACTCCAAGGCGCGGTGTGCCTGGGCAGCGTCTTTGAGCGGGAAGGTGTGGCGGTCGGCGGTCTTGACGGCTCCTGATGCAACGATCGCAAACAGCTCGGTCGCATTGGCAAGCAGGTCGACGCGTGTGGCGATATAGGTGAACAAGGTCGGCCGGGTCAGGAACAGCGAGCCCTTGGCCGCCAGAACCCCGAGCTCGACCGGTGGGATCGCCCCGGACGCCTGACCGAAGCTGACAACCAGGCCGCGTGGCCGCACGCAGTCGAGGCTACCGGCGAAGGTCGCTTGGCCGACGCCGTCATACACCACATCGACACCGCGTCCATTGGTCAACCGGCGGACCTCGGCGACGAAATCTTGCGTGGTATAGACGATCGGGTGGTGGCAGCCATGATCGGCGGCCAGCGTTGCTTTGTCAGGTGTCCCAACCGTGCCGATCACGATCGCACCGAGCGCGCGCGCCCATTGACAAACCAACAAGCCGACTCCGCCGGCAGCCGCGTGGACCAAGATCGTGTCACCGGCGCGCAGCTCATGGGTTTGGCGCAGCAGATACCGCGCGGTCATCCCCTGGAGCATCAAAGCGGCCGCCTGGGTGTCGGACAGCCAAGACGGCAGAGACACCAAACGGTCGGCGGGCATCAGCCGTGCTTCCGCATAGGCACCGGGCGGGCCGCCAGCGAACGCTACCCGGTCGCCAACCGCAAGATCGGTCACCCCGGCGCCAAGCGCATCGATCACCCCGGCACCCTCGAGCCCGAGCCCATAGGGACGGTCGGGCAACGGATAAAGACCGGTTCGATGATAGATATCAATGAAGTTGACGCCGACCGCGGTCATACGCAGCCGGACCTCACCCGGGCCGGGATCACCGACTGTGACCGGTTGCCAGGACAGAACTTCGGGCCCGCCGGGTTCGGCGAGACGAATCGCATGAGGCATCAGGGATCAACCTTCGTCTGAGTGGGACCGAACAGCGGTAACCCTGCAACCTCCAACGGCATCGCCTCAAGGCGCAACAAGACCTGTTTGGTAACGACGCCGCCGCGTGCGGAAAACCCGCCTGGTCCGTTCGCCGCGACCACGCGATGGCAGGGAATGAACAGCGGTAGCGGGTTGCGCGCACACGCGCCGCCGATCGCGCGCGCCGAGGTGCCGAGTTCGGCTGCAAGAGCCCCGTAGGTGCGGGTCTGACCGTGACCGATCTGACCGAGCACTGGCCAAACGCGCTGATCGAACGCCGGCCCGACGGGTGCAAGCGGAACCGAAAACCGCGTCAACGCACCGGCGAAGTACGCGGCGAGTTGGGCGGCCGCGTCCTCCAAGAGCGCTGACACCGGCTGCGACGTCGCCACCACGGGCTCGGCTGCCGGCTGCCACCAGGTCGCGACAAGCGCGGACGCGGTCGCGACCAGACGGAACGGACCGAGCGGTGTCGCGACGACGAGACAGGTCGTAAGCGCCATCAGAAGTTGGGTGCAGCGCGCGGTGACAGCGCAAGCAGCCGGTTGCGGAGCTGCTCAGGCTCGGTGATCGGCGGCGTACAGGTTTGGCGGTGGCAGAGATAAACGGTCGGACGGCCGTCAAGGGCTGATTTGCCGACGGCCGGATGGCCGTCGGGCAGCGTGGCGCCGGGTACAACCGGTTGGATCAGACGCTCGGGCAGCGACAGGGCCGCGATCGTTCGCAAGATCATTTGGGTCGCCGGATCATCGGGCACGCCAACAATCACGATCTCGATCATCGAGTCGAGGGTCGACAGGCTGTTGAGCAACCGTCCGATCACGGCCGGCATTCGCACCATTTCACCGGAAAGCGCAGCAACCAACGCGTCGGCTCGATCACGATAGTGGGTGCGACCGGTGATCGCTGCAAGCCGGGTCAGGACGTCGAGCATCATGCCGTTGCCGCTGGGCGTCGATTGATCGTGCGCCGAACGCATTCGCACGATCAGACAATCGCCGTCGTCGGCGGTTTGGAAATAGCCGCCGCGGTCGGTGTCCCAAAACCGATCGTCCAACACCTGTACGAACCGCTCGGCCAGAGCGAGCAGCGCCTGGTCGCCGTCGAGTTCGCGGAGCGCCAACGCGGCACGCGCCATCGTGGCATAATCGTCAAGCATGCCGTCGGCTCGGGTCTCGCCGTTGCGCCAGGCATGGCGCAACCGGCCATCGGTGGTGGTCATCACGGTGGTGACGAAGGAAAACGCCCGTCGGGCGGCGGCGATCCAGGCCGGGCGGTCGAAGACCAGACCGGCGTGGACCAACGCCGTGATCATCAAGCCGTTCCAATCGGCCAACACCTTGTCGTCGCGCAGCGGCGCGACCCGGGTCCGGCGGTGAGACAGCAGACGCCCGCACAACCGCGCCAACCGTGCCTCGACCTCGGGCGCGGCCAGCGTGGTCGATCGTCGGCGATTGAGGATCGACACGCCGTCCCAGTTGCCGTTTGGGGTGACGTCATAGGCATCGCAGAACATCGCGGCGTCCGGGCCGAGGACCTCGGCGATCTCATCGGCGGTCCAGACATAAAAGCGGCCTTCCTGGTGTTCGCTGTCGGCATCGATCGCGCTTGCGAACCCGCCGTCGACCAAGGTCATCTCTCGGTCCAGCCAGGCGATCGTTTCCTCGACCCGGCGCGCGAACAGCGGTTCCCCGGTGCCCTGCCAGACCAGGGTCAACAGATCGATCAGCTGGGCGTTGTCGTAGAGCATCTTTTCGAAATGCGGCACCAACCACTCATCGTCGGTGCTGTAGCGCGCGAAGCCGCCGCCCAGATGGTCATAGATGCCGCCCTGGCAGATCTTGACAAGTGTGGTCATTACGGCGGTTCGGAACGGCTCGCGACCCGAGCGCAGCCACGCCCGCCACAACAGCTCGAACGCTGACGCTTGAGGAAACTTGGGTGCCTGGCCGAGACCGCCGAAGAACGGGTCGACCTCGCGGACCAAACGCTCGGCCGCTCGGTCAACCACCCGGTCGGGCAGCGGCTCGGCGCTTGCGGTTTCGGTGACCCGGCGCAAGGCATCGCTCAGCGCGGCGACGTTACGGTCGACCTTGTCGCGTTCTTGGTGCCAGGTCGCGGCGATCGCGGTCAGGACATCGACGAACCCGGGACGGCCGTAGCGCGGTGTCGCCGGAAAATAGGTGCCGCCCCAAAACGGCGCGCCGTCGGGGGTGAGAAACATCGTCAAGGGCCAGCCGCCGTGCTGGGCCAACAGCGCCAGCGCAGTCTGATAAATCTGATCGATGTCGGGGCGTTCTTCCCGGTCGACCTTGACGTTGACGAAGTGTCGGTTCATCACGTCGGCGATCACCGGGTTTTCAAAGCTCTCCGCCGCCATGACATGGCACCAATGGCAAGCGGCGTAACCAACCGACAACAAGACCGGCTTGTTGTCGCGTTGGGCGAGCGCGAACGCGGCGTCGCCCCACGGCAGCCAATGGACCGGGTTGGTTTTGTGCTGTTGAAGATACGGGCTGATCTCGTCCGCCAGCCGGTTGGCCGGGCCAGGGTCGGTCGTCATCTCGTGCGGTCCTGTCGGCAAGGGGCGAACCAGGGCCGCCGGCCACGGGTCGCGGCGCGCCGCCGGCACATCATCGTTCAAGAGTGGGTCGCCGGTGTGCGCGAGCTCAACCTTATTTTCGGGGGGCCTTAAACAGAAACCGACGGGTGGTGCGGAAGAAATTCGACCAGGGGTCACTGCTCTGGACCCCACAAACGAGTGGGGGTCAAGGGGGGTGCCCCCCCTTGCGGGGGTCGAGGGGGCAGCGCCCCCCGAACGGCCGTTAGGCCGCATTGGGTGCCGCAGGCGCGTTTTATCCAGGGTGGATCGGCCGCGAGACGGCCGCCGTGTCACGTTCAAGGGATCGCAAGGATGACCGACCAGACCAGCGTCGACGCCGCCGACCGGTCGCCGGACCGGCTGTTTTATCGCCTGCACGTATTCGCCTGCACCAACCGCCGACCGGACGACCACCTGCGCGGGTCCTGCGCCGGCAAGGGCGCGGAAGCGCTGAGAGACTATATGAAGGTTCGCGTCAAGGAGTTGGGTTTCAGCGATCTTCGGATCAACGCCTCGGGCTGTCTCGACCGCTGCGAGCTCGGGCCGACCCTGGTGATCTATCCCGACGGGGTTTGGTATCGCTGCCGGACCATGGCGGAGATCGACCAGGTGATCGACTGCCATCTCGGCCGCGGCGAGGTGGTCGAGGCCTTGCGATTGCCGTCGACACCGACCGGATCGGGATCGTGACCCCACCCGTGCGGCAGGACCGATCGGCCGAAATCGACCCTGCGGCAACCATCGTCGCCTGCGCGACCCCGCCGGGTCGCGGCGCAATCGCGGTGGTGCGGGTTTCCGGACCGGCAGTCGGACCGGCGGTGCGCGCGGTCACCGGCCGGCCGGTGCCGCCAGCGCGGACCGCGGTGCGCCGGCGGCTGGTTGATCCGGCGACCGCGCGGGGGCTCGATCACGGTCTGGTGCTGTGGTTCCCGGCGCCGCGCAGCTACACCGGGGAAGACTCGGCCGAATTCCATCTTCACGGCGGTCCGGCGGTGGTCGAGGGGGTCTTGGCGGCATTGACCACCCTGCCCGGCCTGCGTCTGGCGACACCGGGCGAGTTCACCCGGCGGGCGTTCGAGCAGGGCCGGCTCGACCTGACCGAGGTCGAGGCGATCGCCGATCTGATCGCAGCCGAGACCGCACTCCAGCGCGACCAGGCGGTCCGCCAACTCGACGGCGCGTTGGCGGATCTGGTCGAGGGGTGGCGGACCGAGCTGATCGAAATTATGGGCCGCCTCGAGGCGGTGCTGGACTTCTCGGACCAGGACCTGCTGGACGGGGTCGCGGCGACCGCGGCGGACGCGCTCGACCGGCTGCGGTCGGCGCTCGACCGGCATCTGGCCGACCGCCGTCGGGGCGAGCGGTTGCGCACCGGTCTTTCGGTCGTGATCGTCGGCGCCCCCAATGTCGGCAAGTCGTGCCTGCTCAATCGGTTGGCCCGCTACGACGCCGCGATCGTCTCCAGCCGGGCCGGCACCACCCGCGACGTCATCGAGGTCCGACTCGATCTTCAAGGGGTACCGGTGACCCTGATCGACACCGCCGGCCTGCGGGACACTGAAGACACTGAAGATGAGCTTGAACAGGCCGGCATCGACCGGGCCAAGGCGCGCGCGGCCGCGGCCGATCTGCGGATCGTGGTGTTTGATGCGACCGCCGATCCTGTGCTAAACGGACAGGCTTTGGCCTGGGTCGATGACCGGACGATCCCGGTGATCAACAAAACCGACCTGCGCGCGGCCCCGGTGTCCGAGATCGCCGGTCGGCCGGTGGCGGCGGTGTCGGCGCACACCGGCGCCGGGGTGGCCGAACTGCTTGAGCGACTGGCGCGGGCGCTCGCGATCGTCAACAGCGACGCGGCACCGGCGGTCGTGACCCGGCTGCGCCATCGCCAGGCCCTGGAGGGCTGTCGAGACAGCCTGAAGGCAGCGCAGGACCAACTGGCGCGCGGTCTCGGCCAGGCGGATCTGGCGGCCGAAGACCTTCGCCGGGCAGCGCACTGTCTCGGCCGGATCACCGGGCGGATCGACGTCGAGGCTTGGCTGGATGTCGTGTTCCGCGAGTTCTGTATCGGCAAATGACGAACGGGCTTGGGCGGTGTTTCACGTGAAACACCGGCGATCGGGTGAGGGCGAACCGATGGCGGCAAATGAGATCGACCGACCGCAGGGTGATGTGATCGTGGTCGGCGGTGGCCATGCCGGCTGCGAAGCCGCGGCGGCGGCGGCGCGGGCCGGCGCCCGCACCTGTCTGGTTACCCATCGGCTTGACACGATCGGCGCGATGTCCTGCAACCCGGCGATCGGCGGGCTCGGCAAGGGCCAGCTGGTGCGCGAGATCGATGCGCTCGACGGCGTGATGGCGCGGGCGATCGACGCCGCCGGCATCCAGTTCCGGGTGCTCAATCGCAGCAAGGGGCCCGCCGTGCGCGGGCCTCGGGCTCAGGCGGACCGGCGACGCTACCGCGCCGCCATGCGCGGGCTGCTCGAGGCGCAGCCGGGTCTGAGCCTGGTGACGGGCGCGGTCGACGACCTGCTGTGCGATCCGGTTGGCCGGGTGGTCGGGGTCCGGCTGGCTGACGGGCGCGAGCTGCGGGCCGGCGCGGTGGTCTTGACCACCGGGACCTTCCTGCGCGGGCTGATTCACATCGGCACCGAGACCACGCCGGCCGGACGGGTCGGCGAGGCGCCGGCGATCGCGCTGTCGGCAACCTTGGCGCGGCTCGGTCTGCCGCTCGGGCGGCTCAAGACCGGGACACCGCCGCGACTCGACGGTCGGACCATCGACTGGGCCGGGCTGGATCTCCAACCGGGCGACCAGCCGCCGCCGCCATTCTCGTTCCTGACGACCCGGATCACCACGCCACAGGTCGACTGCGCGATCACCGGCACCACCCCGGACAGCCATCAGCTGATCCGCCGCAATCTTGATCGGGCACCCTTGTACTCCGGTCAGATCGAGAGCACAGGGCCCCGCTACTGCCCCTCGATCGAGGACAAGGTGGTGCGGTTTGCCGACCGCACCCGCCATCAGATCTTCCTCGAGCCCGAGGGGCTCGACGACCCGACCGTCTACCCGAACGGCATTTCGACCTCGCTGCCGCGTGACGTTCAGGCGGCCTTGTTGACCACCATCCCTGGCCTCGAACGCGCGACCATGCTGCGGCCCGGCTATGCGATTGAGTATGACCATGTCGATCCACGCTGCCTGTGGCCGACCCTCGAGGTCCGTGCGGCGCCCGGTCTGTTTCTCGCCGGTCAGATCAACGGCACCACCGGCTATGAGGAAGCGGCGGCCCAGGGCCTGATCGCCGGGGTCAACGCCGCCCGCACCGTCGGCGCCGGTGCGGCGCGCCTCCCTGACCAGCCCGCAGCCGACGGCATGGTCCTCGATCGCGCCGCGGCCTATATCGGCGTCCTGATCGACGATCTGGTTACCCGCGGGGTCACCGAACCCTATCGGATGTTCACCTCGCGCGCCGAGTTTCGCCTGCGACTGCGAGCCGACAACGCCGACCAGCGCCTGACCGATCTCGGCGCTCGCTGGGGCTGCATCCGCGCCGAGCGGGCGGCGGTCCACCACGCCCGGATGTCCGCCCTGGCCATGGCGCGCGACCAGGTCCATGCCCTGGGCGCAACCCCAACCGAGCTGCGCCGCCACGGCCTGTCGATCAATCTCGACGGGCAGTGGCGGAGCGTCGCCGACCTGCTGCGCTACCCCGACCTTTCGATCGCCCGGCTGGCCGCAGTGTGGCCGATCCTCGGCACGCTCGACCCGTGGATCGCCGAACAGCTCGAGATCGATGCCGGCTACGCCGGCTACCTGGCGCGGCAGGAGGCGGACATCCGTGCCTGGCGGCGCGACGAGGCGTTGACCCTGCCGGCCGATCTCGACATCGATGCGATCGGCAGCCTGTCCACCGAGGTCAAGGATGTGCTGAAGCGCAGCCGGCCAACCACCCTGGGGGCCGCCGGACGCATCCCCGGAGTCACCCCGGCCGCGGTGATCGCGCTGCTGCGCCATGTCAAACGACGCTCGACCGCGCCGGCCGCCGAGTAGCCGCGCCGCCGCCGGCGCCACGGCCGCCGACGCGCAGGGCATCGACCCGGCCGATCGTGCCTGGGCGATCGAACGGCTCGCGCGCGCCCTCGGTGTTTCACGTGAAACACGCGATCGCCTGGCGACCCTGGTCGAGCTGGTGCGCCGCTGGCAGCCCGCGGTCAACCTGATCGCGCGCTCGACCCTGCCGGTGATTTGGTCTCGACACATCGTCGACTCCGCGCAGCTGGCGCCCCTGCTCCCCGAGTCGACCCGGTGTCTGGTCGACCTCGGCAGCGGCGCCGGCTTCCCGGGACTCGTATTGGCTGTGCTCGGGGTGCCCGAGGTCCACCTAACCGAGTCCGATCAGCGCAAGGCCGCCTTTCTGCGGGAGGCGGCGCGCACACTGGCAGTCCCGGTTGCGGTCCACGCCTGCCGGATCGACCAGGCGGATCTGCCCCGGGCCGACGTCGTGACCGCCCGCGCGCTGGCGCCGTTGACCGATCTGCTCCGATTTTCAACGCGTTTTCGCGGTCCCGACTGCGTTTGTCTGTTTCTCAAAGGGCGACGGGTCGATCAGGAATTGACCGCAACAGCCGGAAGTTGGCATATGTTGGTCGAGCGTTTAAACAGCGTCACCGACCCCGCCGGGACGATCCTGCGGCTCCACGCGGTCGCTCCGGTTTGAGCCCGCGTCCGGCGGTTCACCGCCGACTGCGGTCGAGCATCCTGCCGGAGGCTGACATGAACCCGTGCCGCGTGATCGCCGTTGCCAACCAAAAGGGCGGCGTCGGCAAGACCACCACCGCGATCAACCTCGGAACCGCGCTCGCCGCGGTCAAAAACCGGGTGCTGATCATCGATATGGACGCCCAGGGCAACGCCTCGACCGGGCTCGGCATCGATCGTGCCGCCCGCGCGGTCGGCAGCTACGACGTCCTGTTCGGCGACGCCCGTCTGGAAGACGCCGCGATCGCCTCCAAGGTGCCCGGCCTGTCGATCGTCACCTCGACCCCGCACCTCAGCGGCGCCGAAATCGAACTGGTCAATGCCGACCGCCGCGAGGCGCGCCTGCGCACTGCGATCGCGCGCAGCGCGCTTGCCTACGACTATGTCCTGGTCGATTGCCCGCCGGCCCTGGGACTGCTGACCCTGAACGCCCTGGTTGCCGCCGACGCTGTCTTGGTGCCGCTGCAGTGCGAGTTTTACGCGCTCGAAGGGTTGAGCCACCTGATCAGAACCATCGAGCGGGTCCAGCGCACCTTCAACCCGGAACTTGAAATCCACGGCGTGGTTCTGACCATGTACGATAGACGTAATAATCTTTCTGATATGGTTGCGTCAGACGTCCGGGGTTTTTTTGGGGAAAAGGTTTACGACACCGTGATCCCGCGCAACGTCAAGATTTCCGAAGCGCCGTCCCACGGTAAGCCGGTCTTGATCTACGATCTGCGCTGCACCGGCTCGCAGGCCTATCTGCACCTGGCCCGCGAGGTGCTGACCCGCGAGAGCAAGAGGCTGGTCGCGTGACCGAACCGGGCAAGCGCACCGAAACCGCCAGGCGCACCAACCTCGGCCGGGGGCTGTCGGCGCTGTTCGGCGACGATCCGGCCGACGCGTCGGCGCTCGGCCCGGCCGAGTCGGGGCGCGTCAGCCCGTCGCACTTGCCGATCGAATTCCTCCACCCCGGCCGATTCCAGCCGCGCCGGCGGTTTGATCAGGACGAAATCGACGGCTTGGTCACCTCGATCCGCGAACGCGGCATCTTGCAGCCGCTCCTGGTGCGCCGCGACCGCGATCGTTCAAACAGCTACGAAATCATCTGCGGCGAACGACGCTGGCGCGCTGCCCAGATCGCCGGGCTCCACGAAGTCCCGGCGATCGTCCGCGAGTTGTCGGACACCGAGGCACTGGAAATCTCACTGATCGAGAACATCCAGCGCCAGGACCTGACCGTCCTCGAAGAAGCCGACGGTTATCGGCGCCTGATCGACGAGTTCGGACACACCCAGGAAGACCTCGCCCGGGTGGTCGGCAAAAGCCGCAGCCATGTCGCCAATTTGATGCGCCTGCTCGCCCTGCCCGAACCGGTTAAGGCAATGGTGCAGGACGGCACGCTGAGCGCCGGGCACGCGCGGCCGCTTCTGACCGCGAAAGATCCGATAAGACTGGCACAAGAAATCATCCGACGCGGTCTCAACGTCCGGCAGACCGAAGCGTATGTCAAAGGGGAGGCAGAAACCGCGCCGAAAACCGCGCGCGGGCGCGCCACCTCCACGGCGGCCGCCAAGGATCAGGACCTGCTGGATCTGGAACGGGAAATCTCCGAGCGGTTGGGGCTCAAGGTCACGGTGACGCCGCGGGGCAAAAGCGGAACCTTGACCATCGAGTATCAGACCCTCGATCAACTGGACGACGTGCTGCGACGGCTCGGCGGGTGAGGTCAGGGGGCGTTACCCCCCGGCACCCCCACCAGGGGTTGCCCCCTCGACCTCACCGAAAATTGATCAGATAAGAGATTTCTCGAGCGCCTCGGCCAAGCGACGCGCAAAGGCGGATGGGTCCGGCGGCGGCTCGCCTTCGACAATCCGGGCCTGGTCCAACAGCAACCACGCAAGATCGGCCAAAGTGTCGCCCGACCCTTCGGTGTTGGCCCGGTCGGCCAAACTCCGAATCAGGGAATGGGTCGGATTGAGCTCCAAAATCCGTTTGGCGGGTCCGACCGACAGTTGCCGATGTTGCTTTAACAGGCGCTCCAAGTGGATGTCCATGTCGCCCTCGTCGGACACCAAACACACGGCACTGTCGGTCAACCGCACCGACGTCCGGACATCCTTGACTGCATCGCCTAGTGTCAGCTTGAACAGACTGATCAGATGATCGATCCCGGCGCCTTCGGCCGGCGTCTCGTCCGTGGTCTCGGCCGACGCACCGTCCCCGGCGGCGCTGTCCTTGGTCGCAATCTTGGCAAGATCGACCCCGGCACGGGTCACCGACGTCAGTGCCTTGTCCTGATAGCTGCCGACGATCGGCACCCAGAACTCATCGACCGGATCCGTTAAAAACAAGACCTCGACCCCGCGGGCCCGGAACCCCTCCAATTGCGGACTGCGCACCAAGGTCTCGCTGTCGTCCCCGCTCAAGAAATAGATCGCCTCCTGACCTTCCTTCATCTCAGCGACATAGTCATCAAGGCTGATTAGCTGGTCGCCCCGGGTCGAACGGAACCGGGCGATTTTAAGCAATGTGTCGCGATGCTCGCTGTCCTCGTAAAGCCCTTCTTTGACCACGGCACCGAAGTCGGTCCAAAACCGGCGATACGCGTCCGCGTTTTCGCTGTCAGCCGCAGTTTTTTCGAGCTCGCCCAACACCCGTTTGGTCAGACCGGCGCGAATCCGGGTGACCACCGGGTTGTTCTGCAGCATCTCGCGGCTGACGTTGAGCGGCAGGTCCTCGCTGTCGATCACGCCGCGCAAGAACCGCAGCCAACTCGGCACCAACCCCTCGGCCTCGTCGGTGATGAACACCCGGCGGACGTACAGCTTGACCCGATGGCTGCGCCGCGGATCGAACAGATCGAACGGCTTGTTCGACGGCACGAACAGCAGCCCGGTGTACTCAAGCTTGCCCTCGGCACGCCAGTGGAGGGTCAGCCATGGCTCGTCGAAGGCGTGGCTGACATGGTGGTAAAATTCTTTGTACTGATCCACAGTAATTTCGTTACGCGATCGCGTCCACAGCGCCGATGCCTTGTTCAGGGTGCGCGCGTCCGCGCCGGTGCCGAATCGAATTGGCAGCCCAATGTGGTCGGAGTAGGTCTGGATGACCCGGCTGAGCCGGGTCTCCTCCAGATAATCGCCGGCGTCCTCCTTCAAATGCAGCACCACTTGGGTGCCGCGCGGCAGCGACTCGGCCGCTTCGCCGATGGAAAAGCTGCCCTTGCCGTCGGACGTCCAGCGCCAGCTTTCCGGTTCGCCCGCACGCCGGGACAGGACCTCGACCCGATCGGCGACCATGAACGCCGCATAGAAACCGACCCCGAACTGACCGATCAGCGACACGTCACCGTGCTGGTCGGTGCCGAGCTTGCTCAAGAAGTCGAGCGATCCCGAGCGCGCGATCGTTCCCAGATTTTCGACCAGGTCGCTCCGGTTCATCCCGATGCCGTTGTCGGTCACCGTCAGCGTGCGGGACTCCTGATCGACGATCAGACGGATCTCGAAATCCGGCGCGTCCTCAAGCAGGTCGGGCTGGGTCAACGCGGCATAACGCAGACGGTCGCAGGCATCGGATGCGTTCGAAATCAGTTCTCTTAGAAAAACTTCCTTTTCGCTATAAAGCGAATGAGCCACGATGTCGAGTAGACGGGTCACTTCCGCCTGAAAGGAAAGTTGTTCCTCTGCCATTGTTATCACCTGTGTCAACGAGAATCCCGACCCCGGTATATGTGTCAACCGGACCGATGACGCAAGCGGGGGGCGACCGGGCCGGGCGGCCGCCCCGCGTCACGGCATCCCGGTCGCCCGGACGGCACGCGCGGGTCAGCGTGCCTGAATCCCGCCGAGCAATAGGCTGAGATCGGCGCCGTTCAGGGTCAGCCGGCCCTTGCGGTCGGCCTCGATCTGGAACGACCGGGTCGCCCGGCCCTCGGCGTCGGTGCCGGGAATCCCGAGCGCCTCCAGCATGCCGATCAGCGCGAGCGTGGTCTGGGTGCTGTCGTCGAGCGGTTGGCCCGGCTTGGGTTCAAGCGCGGCGATCGCGGCGTCGATCCCTTGGACCGTCAGATCAAACTTGGCGGTCGCACCAAGTGGGGCCGCCATGTCGAACTTGGCGGCGCCGGCCATCTCGGCAGTCAGATCGGGGCTGGCAAAGCGCACGCTCTCGAACACCAGCCGGCTGCCGGCCGCGCTCAACGCCGCGGCGATCTGGCGGCCGAACATCAGGCCGGCGGCCGGTCCGGCCGTGACTGCGGAGGTGGTCCAGGTCTCGATCGCCCGCCACAGGTCCGCGTTCGGCAACCCGACCGCCGACAGCCGAAGCGACGCATGCTCGGGCGTAAAGGTCTGGGTCGCCGGCGGCGGCGTCACCGTGAAGCCGTCGTTCAGATACCGAAGCTCGAGCGTGCCGCGGCCGTCGTTGAGCGCGCGCAAGCCCAGTCCGAGCTCGGCGCGCGCGATGCTGGTGACGCTGCCGTCCTCGGGCGTCACCGTCGACAGATCGGCGATTGTCAGCGTGCCCTCGGCCCCGTCGACCAACCCCTGGACCGTCGCCAGCCACCGGCGGGTCCCGATCACACTGTCCGACGGCAAGGCCTTGACGGTTTCTTCCAGGACCGCGGTCCGTGCCAGGTCGAGCCCCTGAACCACCGCATCGATCGCGGCGATGCCGACCGACAGCGCCGGCTTGCCGGCGGCATCGGTCATCGCCAACCCGTCCAGCGCGACCCGGGTCGGCCCGCTCCACCGGCCCGACGGCCCCTCCTCGAGCGCCGTGGTGATCGTCAAGCGATCGAGTCGCACGGCCGACGCGTCAAGGTGCGAGACCACCGACACCCCGCCGAACTCGGCATCGAGACGGACCAGGGTCTCGATCGCGCCGACCCACAGGCCGGTCACCGAGCGTTCGTCGACCGTCACGTCGGCAACCGGGCTGCCGTCGGCGGCGACCATCGCCACCGTGCCGGGCACGATCAACGCGACCTCGGTGTTGCCGGTCCCGGTCGGGACCAGGCCGAGCGTCAGCACGCCGATCTCGGTTCGGCTGCCGTCCGGCTCGATCGCGGTCAGCGCCGGCAGCGTGGCGGTGTAACCTTCGCCCGCTTCGGCGACCGCAAGCGTGCCGTCCCATTGATAGCGCACCCCGGGACCGGTCGGCGGGAACCAGCGCACCAAGCCGTCGGACAGCGCGGCGGCGAGCGCATCGGCACCGCTCGGCTCGGACACGGCGTCCGCAGCCGCCGGCGGCGTGTCGGCGGCCGAAGCGTCGGCAGCGCCGGCCGCGACCGCGGTCCAGCCCAGCGCCGCGATCGCGGCGCCGGCGATGATGACAGGTGACATGAGACCTCCAAGTCTGGCTGTTCTCAACCACTTCGGCCCTCGGCCCCCGACCGCGGCGAGCGTCGGACCGCGGCAGGCGGCCACGACAGGGCGGCCCTGGATAGCGCCATCGCACTGCCGCGGTCCATCGCCGACCGCGAGCTCGCCCGTCCGCGGTACCGCATCGGGCCGGTTGCAATTGCCCTTTGTCGGTTGCAATTGCTCATTAACAGCCCATCCCTATTGTAGCGACAGCGGCGGTCGGCCGCCGGACCCCCGGACGCGTCCCGGTTCGACGCGTGGTGGGGGACGCGACAGGAGGCACCCGGACCTTGACCGACGAAGGCGGAACCATCGAGCAGCCGCTGGAAGAGGCGGGGCAAAAGAAATTCAGCGGCAAAAAATTGATTCTCTTCGTGATCTTGCCGCTGATCCTTTTGATCCTGACCGCGGTCGGCCTGTACGTCAGCGGTATCCTCGACAGCCTGCTCGGCGAGGCGCCGGCCGAAGAGATCGAAGAGCCGCCGCCCGCACCCGAGCAGGTGCTGTTCTTCGACCTGCCCGACATGCTGGTCAATCTCAACACCGGTGGCCGCCGGCCGACCTTCCTCAAGATCAGCGTCAGCCTCCAGGTCGGCAACGACGAAGCGCTGATGAAACTGGAAGAAGTGCGCCCGCGCATTATCGATAATTTTCAAGTGTATTTGCGTGAGCTGCGCATCGACGATCTGCAAGGCTCCGCCGGTATGTATCGCTTGCGCGAAGAGCTGCTTTATCGCGTCAATGCGGCCGCGCATCCGGTCAGTATAAAAGACGTGCTGTTTCGTGAGATGCTGATCCAGTGAGAACGGCGGCGCCGCAAGGGCGCCGGTTCGGGAGACATGGGCCGTCATGAGCAACACCGGCGATCTCAGCGAAGAAGAACGCCTGGCGGCGGAATGGGCGGCGCTGGCCGAAGAGGGCTCGGGCGAATCCTCCGATGTCACCTCGGGCGGCTCGACCCGGGTGCTCAACCAGGATGAAATCGACAGCCTGCTCGGCTTCGACCAAGAGGGCGGCGGCGACGGCGAAAACTCCGGCATCATGGCGCTGGTCAACAGCGCGCTCGTCAACTACGAGCGCCTGCCGATGCTGGAAATCGTGTTCGACCGTTTGGTTCGCATGATGTCGACCAGCCTGCGCAACTTCACCTCGGACAACGTCGAAGTCAGTCTTGACCAGATCTCCAGCGTCCGTTTCGGCGACTATCTGAATTCGATCCCGCTGCCGGCGATGCTGTCGGTGTTCAAGGCCGAGGAGTGGGACAATTACGGATTGATGGTGATCGACAGCGCGCTGATCTACTCGATCGTCGACGTTTTGCTCGGCGGTCGGCGCGGCACCGCGGCGATGCGGATCGAAGGCCGGCCCTACACAACGATCGAACGCAACCTGGTCGAACGGATGGTCCATGTTGTGTTGAGCGACCTGTCGGCCGCGTTCGACCCGCTGTCGCCGGTCACCTTCCGGTTCGACCGGTTGGAGACCAACCCCCGCTTTGCCACCATCGCCCGGCCGGCCAACGCCGCCGTGCTGGTCAAGCTGCGGATCGACATGGAAGACCGCGGCGGCCGGCTCGAGTTGATGATCCCCTACGCCACCCTGGAGCCGGTGCGCGAGTTGCTGCTGCAAATGTTCATGGGGGAGAAGTTCGGCCGCGACTCGATCTGGGAAACACACTTGGCGACCGAGTTGCTGGTCACCGACGTTGATCTGAAGGCGGTGCTCGATGAAATGACCTTTCCGCTTTATGATGTCCTCAATTGGAAGGTCGGCACCCGCATCCTTCTGAACGCTGCGCCCGACGGCGCGATCGAACTGCGCTGCGGCGACGTCGCGATGTTCGAAGGGCGGATGGGCCGCAAAGGGGGCAACATCGCTGTGCGGATCGAAGACGACCTCTACCGTGACCAGAACGGCCGCTGACCATGACGATCGTCTCGCTGATTCTCGACGTCGTGATCATTGGATTGTTGATCGCAACCATCATATACGCGATCAACTTGAGCCGGCACTTGGGCCGCCTGCGCAACAGCCGGGCCGAGCTCGAAACCCTGATCCGCGGCTTCAACGAAGCGATCGCGCGCGCCGACATCGGCGTCAAAGGCATGAAAAAGGCAGCGGCGGAGACGGGAGACGGGCTGCAGCGCAATATCGACCGGGCTCAAAAGTTGCGCGACGAACTGCAATTGATCGTCGAAACCGGGGAGGCGTTGGCCAATCGCCTTGACATCGCGGTCAGCCGTAAAGGCAGCGGCCCGGCGGTCGATGCCGGGGCCGCCCGCGCCCCGGCGCGCGAGGCGCGGACACCGGTTGCCCCGGAGGAGCCGCCAGCGCGGACGCCCGAGTCGCCGCCCCGACGGCCACCGGCGAGCGACGATCGCAACGGGCTGTCGCGCGCGGAGCGCGAGTTGTTGGAAGCGATGGAGACCAGGCGTTAGCCCCCGTTGCGGGCGGTGTCGGGGGCAGCGCCCCTGACAACGGCCGACAGGCCGAAATGCGGTTTGAAGGACAGGCGACCATGGCACGCAGAAAATCCCGGTCGAACCGAATCCGATTGTTGCCGGTGACGATCTTCGTCGCGGTGCTGCTGCTCGGGGTCCGGGTTGCGGATGTCTGGAACAGTGTGACCCGCGGCGACGCCCTGCCGGCGCTCGCCACCCTTCAGGCGCAGACCGCGCCGGCGGAGCCGGAGCCGACGCCCGCGGCGGCCGACCCGGCAACGCCGCTCGACACCGAGCCGGTGGCCTTTGACACCGAGGCGGTGCAACAGCTGGCAACCCGCCGTGCAGCGCTGGATGAGCGGGCGCGTCGGTTGGACGAGCGCGAGGCGACCCTGATCGTGGTCGAACGCCGGCTCGACCAGAAGCTGGCGGAGCTGACCGTGCTGCGCGAAGACCTGCGCCGGCTGTTGCGCGACCTCGACGAAAAGGAAGAGGCCCAACTCGACAGCTTGGTCAAAATCTACGAAAGCATGAAGCCCAAGGACGCCGCGCGGATTTTCGAGGCGTTGGATCAACCGGTGCTGCTTGACGTCGTCGAGCGGATGAAGGAATCGAAGATCGCGCCGATTCTGGCGGCGATGGATGCGGACAAGGCGCGTGAGGTAACGGCGGCGCTCGCCGAACGCCGGCAGGTGCCCGAGTTGGCGCGCTAGACCAGGGCCGGCGGTCGCGCCGCCCGACGAACGGGGAGCGTCGAAATGGCGACGGCGGACGCGGCCGCCGAGGCGGACCGCCGCCTCTTGGCGGAAATCGACGCGGCGCGCGGCGAGGCCCTCGATGGCCCGGACGACGATCGGCTCGAGGCGCTGATCCGCGAGGTCATCAGTGGGCTCGAGGGCGACCTCACCGCCGTCGATCTCCGGGTCTATGGCGCGCTCGAGGGTCTGGCCCGCTACATCCACCGCGCGCGTGCCGAGATCGCGGCGTTGCGCCCCGACGACATCCGCACCAGCCACATTCCGGCCGCCACCGACGAGCTCGACGCGGTGGTCGGCGCGACCGAGGCGGCGACCAACGCGATCATGGACGCCTGCGACGGCCTGACCGCGGTCACCGCCACTTTGCCGGCCGACCAGGCCGCGGCGGTCTCCGAACAGGTGACCAAGATCTTCGAGGCCTGCAATTTCCAGGACCTCACCGGCCAGCGCATCACCAAGGTGGTGCGCACGCTTGCCCATATCGAGCAACGGATCGAGGCTCTGATCGCCGCTTTCGGCGAGGGCGCCACCGTGTCGGGACCCGCGCCCGGCGCGTCGAAGCCACCGCCACGGACCGCTGACCGGTCGGCCGATCCCGAGACCGACCTGTTGAACGGCCCGGCCGCACCGGGTGAGGCGATCGATCAGGACGAGATCGACCGCCTGCTTGCCAGCTTTGATTGAGGTCGGGCGGATCGTCGCGCGGACGCCGGCGCCGTCCGATGCGGTCGAGCGCGCCCGGACCACGCTGACGTTGGTCTACCTGTCCTTGTTCCTGCTGCTGCTCGTCTTCTTCACCGTCCTGGTCGCGAACACCGCACCGCAACGCCAAAGCCTGATCTCGGCGCGCGACAGCATCGAGCGCAGCCTCGGCCTCGATGCGCTCGGGTTCGGCTGGTCGCGCCGCTATGATCCGTCAGAGGCCGATTGGGGACGCGCGCTGATCGGATTGCGCCGGCTCGGGGCGCTGTTCCGGGCCGAATTGGCGCTGGTCTCGGTGACCGCGAGCGCCGACGGACGCCGGCTTGAGGTCGCGCTGCCGGCCGATCAGCTGTTCCTGCCCGCGACTGATCGGGTGCGCGTTGAGCGCCGCGATCTTCTGGTCGGGATCGCCGGGATCCTGCGCCGCCACCCGCCGGGTGTCCGGTACGAGGCCGAGGTCCTGGTCGGGCTCGCCGGCCGACCGACCGGCGGCGATCCGATCGCGCGGGCAAGCGCGCTGGCCCATCGGTTGCTCAACGCGGCCGCACCGGGCGAACGGCTGTCGGTCGGTCTCGACAAGGGCGAGCCGGGCTTGGTGCGCTTCGTCTTCGTCGCGGTGCCGGCCGGGTCGATGCGTCCGACCGATGCGCCCGCTCGGCCGCGCGGCGGCGGCGGATCGCCCGCTGGGGGTCGCGATGGTGGCACCGATTGACCGGTCGGCACTCGACCGTCCGACCGAGCCCCGGGGCCGCGCGATCTCGCGCAACGTCTGGCTGGTCAGCTTCACCGACCTTGTCTGTCTGTTGCTGGCGTTCTTCGTCCTTCTGTACTCGGTGTCCGATCCGAAACCGCGGCTCGGCGGCGGCGACGCGGCACCGGCGGTGGTGCCGTTGCGGCCGGCCGGCGCGCCGGCGCGGGCGTTCGACGTCCCGCAACGGCGGCCTGCGGCCGCGACCGATCTCGATTATTTCGCGGCTTTGCTGCGCGGCCGGTTCGATGCCGACCCGAGCCTCGCCGGTCTGCGTCCCTGGCGGTTGACCGACCGTCTTGTCATCCATTTGCCCGGTCGCTTGCTATTCGGCCCGATCGGCACGACCTTGACCCAAGAAGGCCGACGCAGTCTGTTCCTGTTGGGTGGTATACTCGAACGCATCGGCAATCGGGTCGAGGTGGTCGCGCTCGCCCGACCGCGGGGCGCACTGCCCGAGGACCGCGAGGATTGGGTGTCGGCGCTGCGTCGTGCGATTGCGGTCGCCGGTGCGCTTGGCGAGTCCGGGTATCGGCGCCCTTTGGCGGTACGGGCGCGCGGCGGCGCGGCGGTGCCCGCGCCCAGGTCAGGCCCGGTCGCCGACGGAGGTGCGCGGGCGATCGAGCTCGTGGTGCGGGCGGAAAAGGGTTGACGCGATGGCGGCGCGCGGGCGCCCAGTCGGGACGGTGACGGCGGTCACCACGGCGGTGCTGCTGACGGCGGCATCGATCGCCGAGGCGCGGTCGATCTCCGCGTTCTCGGCGCCGCTGTGGTCGCCCGGCCCGACGATCGTCGTGCCGACACCGCCGCCACCGAACCCCACCCCGACAGTGGCGCCGCCGCCGACGCCGCAACCGCGGCGCTACGCCCAGGCGTCGGCGCTGCCGTCGATCGGGGTGCGCGGCGGTGACCACCCTGATTATGGCCGGTTGGTGTTCGACTGGACCACCGAGGTGCCGTATCGGGTCGAGCGTGACGGCGAGCGGGTTCGGGTTCGGTTCGACCGGCCGGTCCGGCTTGCACTGGCCGGCGTCGCCGGCGATCCGCCGCGCAACGTCCTTACGGTCCGCCAGACCGGCGAGCGCCCGGGCATGGTCGAGGTGTCGGTGACCCCCGGCAGCCGGCTGCGCGACCTCAGGGTCGGGACGAAGATCGTGCTCGACGTCCTGGACCCGCTGCCCGGCACGGCGGTCGCGGCGGCGGCGGCGACGCCGGCCGATGCCGAGGCGGCACCCGAGCCGGTGGAGCCGGGGGCGGCGGATATCGAAGCGGCGGATCCGGCGCCGGT
>JANQHG010000174.1 GCA_028277115.1 Azospirillaceae bacterium | reverse complement strand
CGCGCCGCCCCGGGTCGAGGCGGTCGTGGTGGTCCGCCACACCGCCCAGCCCGGCCTGATCTGGAACGGCGCGCGCGACCACTGGAGCCACGAACTGACCGACCGGGCGGCCGACCAGCTGCTCGCCGCCGCACGGGCCGCCGGCTTCGACGTCGCCGACCAGGCGGCCCTGTTGGCGCTGCCCGACCAGGACTTCGTGCGCGCGATCTGGGCCTCGGCCCCGGTGCTCGCGGTCGATGCCGAGTACCCGAGCTTCATCATCTACACCTCGGGCTCGACCGGCAAGCCCAAGGGCGTGGTCCATGTCCACGGCGGCTACAGCGCCGGCCTCGCCGCCACCATGCCGGTGTCGTTCGACGCCCGCCCGGGCGAGGTCATGTACGTGGTCGCCGACCCGGGCTGGATCACCGGCCAGAGCTATCTGATCGCCGCCGCGCTTTTGACCCGGGTCACCACCGTGGTCACCGAGGGCGCGCCGGTGTTCCCGCACGCCGGGCGCTTCGCCTCGATCATCGAGCGCCACCGGGTCAAGATTTTCAAGGCCGGGGTCACCTTCCTCAAGACGGTGATGCAGGACCCGGAAAACCTGCGTGACGTCAAGACCTACGATCTGTCGTCGCTGCGGGTTGCGACCTTCTGCGCCGAGCCGACCTCGCCCGCGGTCCAGGCGTTCGCGATGGAGCATGTCACGCCCTGGTACATCAACAGCTACTGGGCGACCGAACATGGCGGCATCGTCTGGACCCATTTCTACGGCAACCCCGATTTCCCGCTGCGCGCCGACGCCCACACCTATCCGCTGCCGTGGGTGTTCGGCGACGTCTGGGTCGAAAGCGCCGGGGCGCACCAACCGGACCCCGAGGTCGCGCTGGTCGCGCGCGCGGACGACGCGGGCGGGACCGACTGGCGCCGCGCCGCGGCCGGGGAAAAGGGCGAGATCGTGGTCGCGCTGCCCTATCCCTATCTGGCGCGCACGATCTGGGGCGACGCCGCCGGGTTCGCGGTCGTGAGCGACGGCCGCACCGCCCGGGTCCGCCCGGGCTGGAAGGGCGACGCCGACCGCTTCGGCGCGACCTATTGGCGGCGCTGGCGCGGCGCCTGGGCGTATACCCAGGGCGATTTCGCGATCCGCCACGACGACGGCTCGTTCTCGCTGCACGGCCGCTCCGACGACGTGATCAACGTCTCCGGCCACCGGATCGGCACCGAGGAGATCGAAGGCGCGATCCTGCGCGACAAGACGCTCGACCCGCAGTCCCCCGTCGGCAACGTGATCGTGGTCGGCGCGCCGCACCGGGACAAGGGCTTGACGCCGGTCGCCTTCGTCAAGCCGGTGGCCGGGCGCAAGCTGACGCTCGACGATCGCCGGCGTCTGTCCGACCTGGTGCGCACCGAAAAGGGCGCGGTCGCGGTGCCGTCGGATTTTCTCGAGGTCAGCGAGTTCCCGGAGACCCGCAGCGGCAAATACATGCGCCGGATGGTCCGCGCGGTGATCGAGGGCGGCAACGTCGGCGACGCCACCACCCTGCGCAACCCCGGCAGCCTGGACGAGCTGCGCCGCGTCGTCGCGGTCTGGCAGGCCAGCCGCCAGCGCGCCGACGAGCAAGCGCTGTTCGAGCGCTATCGCTACTTCGTGATCCAATACAACCAACTCGCGCCCGGCAAACGGGTCGCCACGGTGACGGTGACCAACCCGCCGGTCAACGCGCTCGACGAACGCGCGATCGATGAGCTGGCCACCGTGGTCGACCATCTGTCGCGCAAGGACGACGTCGCCGCGGTGGTGTTCACCGGCGCCGGCACCGCGTCGTTCGTCGCCGGCGCCGACATCGTCCAGATGCTGGAAGAGGTCAACACGGTCGACCAGGCCCGCGTGCTGCCGAACAACGCCCAGCTGGCGTTCCGCAAGATCGAGACCATGGGCAAGCCGTGCGTCGCGGCGATCCAGGGCGTCGCGCTCGGCGGCGGCATGGAGTTCGCGCTCGCCTGCCACTATCGGATCGCCGAGCCGACCGCCCGGCTCGGCCAGCCCGAGATCAACCTGCGCCTGCTGCCCGGCTATGGCGGGACCCAGCGCCTGCCGCGGCTGCTCGCCGAACAGCATGGCGCCAAGGGGCTGCGCGACGCGCTCGATTTGATCCTCGGCGGCCGCGCGATCGAGGCGGACGCGGCGCTCGCGGTCGGCGCGGTCGATGCGCTGGCCGTCGGGTCCGAGGACGCGCTGTCCAAGGCCCACGCGCTGGTGCGCGACTTCGTGCGCGACGGCGCCGACAGCGTGCTCGGCATCGCATTCGGCGCGCGCCACGCCATGGTCGCGCGCTGGGAGCAGCCGGCGGAGCTCGATCTCGACGCCGTGCTCGCCGACGATTTCCTGGCGCGTGTCCTGGCGCAGCTCGCCTGGGCCGGCCGCGCGACCGCGCGCGACCGCGCGCTCGACGCGATCCGCACCGGCTGGACCCAAGGGCTGACCGCCGGTCTCGCGCGCGAGGCCGAGCGGTTCGCCGAGGCGATCATCGACCCCGAGGGCGGCAAGACCGGGATCCAGCAGTTCCTCGACAAGCAAAGCCCGCCGCTGCCGGTGCGCCGCGACGGCGTCTACGTCTATGCCGACCAAGCGACCCTGCGCGACCGGTTGATCGCCGAGGGCGCGTTGTTGCCGCTCGGCGCGCCGTTCTACCCCGGCGTCACCCCGATCCCGGCCTATCAGCTGGCGTTCGGGGTCGCCCGCGACCCCGACACCGGCGCGCCGCGCTTCGGCCCGCCGGCGAGCCACGAGCGCGAATTGGTGGTGCCGGTGCACCGGCCCGGCCCGACCGAAGCCTTGGTCTACATGCTGACGTCCGAGGTCAACTTCAACGACATCTGGGCGCTCACCGGCATCCCGGTGTCGCCGTTCGACTATCACGACGAGGACGTGCAGGTCACCGGCTCGGGCGGGCTCGCGCTGATCGCGGCGCTCGGCAGCGAGGCCAAGGCCGAAGGCCGGCTCAAGGTCGGCGACCTGGTCTCGGTCTATTCCGGCACCAGCGATCTGTTGGCGCCCGAGGCCGGGCACGACCCGATGTCGGTCGGCTTTGCGATCCAGGGCTACGAGACCCGCTCCGGCAGCCATGCCCAGTTCCTGACCGTCCAGGCGCCGCAGCTCCACCACCCGCCGCCCGATTTGACCCTGGAGCAGGCGGGGAGTTACACGCTCAACCTCGGCACGATCACGCGCTGTTTGTTCACCACGCTGAAGATCACGCCGGGCCGAACCCTGTTCGTCGAGGGGGCGGCGACCGGCACCGGCGCCGAAGCGCTCAAGACCGGCGTGCGCTCGGGCCTGGCGGTGACCGGTCTCGTGTCCAGCGACGAGCGGGCCGAGACGATCCGGGACCATGGCGCGGTCGGGGCGATCAACCGGCTCGACCCCGCGATCGCCGACGCCTTCACCGTGGTCCCGGACGACCTCGCGGCCGCGCGCGCCTGGGAGCGGGCAGGCGAGCCGATCGTCGATCGCTACCGCGAGCTGAACGGCGGCAAGCTCGCCGATTTCGTGGTCAGCCACGCCGGCGAGCGGGCGTTCCCGCGCAGCTTCCAGCTGCTCGCCGACCATGGCACGCTCGCGTTCTACGGCGCGTCGTCCGGCTACCATTTCACCTTCATGGGCAAGCCCGGGCGGGCGACGCCCGAGACCATGCTGGGGCGCGCCGGCCTGCGCGGCGGCGATTCCGTGGTCCTGTACTACGGTCCCGGGTCGCGCACGTTGGCCGACGAGACCGGGCTCGAGATGATCGAGGCGGTGCGGCTGTTCAAGGCGCGCACCGTCGTGGTCACCACCACCGATGGGCAGCGCGACTTCTTGAACTCGCTCGGCCTCGAAGAGGCGCTCGAAGGCATCGTCAGCCTCGAAAGCCTGAAACGGCGCGACGGCGACCAGTTCCATTGGCCCGAGACCCTGCCGCGTCTGCCCGACGCCCGCGCCGATATCGAGAGCTTCAAGCGTGCGGTCCGCGACTATCAGCAGCGCACCATGAAGCCGTTCGGCTCGGCGGTCGGCCGGTACCTGCGCGGGCCCGGCAACCCGCGCGGGGTGCCCGATCTGATCATCGAGCGAGCCGCCGTCGATACGCTCGCGGTGTCGACCGCGATGGTCAAACCGTTCGGCGGCATCGTGGTCTATGCCGAGGAAATGGCGGGGCGGCGCTACAGCTTCTATGCGCCGCAGGTGTGGACCCGGCAGCGGCGTATCTTGATGCCGACTGCCAGTATTTTGGGGACGCACTTGTGTAACGCGTATGAAGTCACCTTGATGAACAAGATGATCTCGGCCGGATTGTTGGACGTGACCGAGCCGGTGACGGTGCCGTGGCAGAGGTTGCCCCAGGCGCATCAGTCGATGTGGGACAATCGGCATGCCGGGGCGACCTATCTGGTCAATCATGCATTGCCGGCGACGGGGCTGCGGGGCCGGGACGAGTTACTGGAATACTGGTCGGCGGCAAACGGCGCGGCCTGACGGCCGTTGCGGGGGGCGCTGCCCCTCGACCCCCCCTAAATGGGGTCCAGGGGGCAACCCCTGGTCGGGGGGTGTCGGGGGGTGAACCCCCCTGACCTTCGCGAAGCGAAAACAGGAGGCACGGGGGAAATGACCGACACCAGGACGGGCAAAGGCCGCCTCGCCGGCAAAACCGCGGTCGTCACCGGCGCCGCCGGCAACCTGGGCGGCCAGATCGCGCGCACCTTCGTGCGCGAGGGTGCGTTCCTCATCATGACCGGCCGCACCAAGGACCGGATCGAGGCCGCGCGCGACGCCGTGCTCGCCGACACCGACGCCTCGGCCGGCCGCGTGGTCACCGCGATCCTGGACGGCGGCGACCCCGCGTCCGTGCGCACGGCGTTGTCACAGGTCAAGGCCCAGTTCGGCCGGATCGATATTCTCATCAACAACGCCGGCTCCGCCGGCCCCAAACAACCGCTCGACCGGGTCCCCCTGACCCGCACCGAGTGCGAGGCACTGTCGGAGACCGAAACCGTCGCCGACGCCATGCGCAACATCTTCGGCGTCACCTGGAACCTCGCGCGCGCCGCCGCGCCGCACATGCCGGTCGGCGGGTCGATGGTCAACATCTCGACCATCTTCTCGCACACCCGCTACTACGGCCGGACCGCCTATGTCGTGCCCAAGGCGGCGCTGAACGCCTTGTCCCGGCGGCTGGCGCGCGAGCTCGGCCCCCGCGGCATCCGGGTCAACACGGTGTTCCCGGGCCCGATCGAAAGCGAGCGCATCCGCACCGTGTTCGCGGCGATGGACAAGATCCAGGGCAACCCCGACGGCACCACCGCCGACCACTTCATGGGCCGGATGTCGCTGAAACGCCGGACCGACGACGCGCTGCTGCGCACCGCGTTGCCGACCCCGCACGACATCGCCCGCAGCTGCCTGTTCCTTTCGAGCGACGAGGCGGCGGCGCTCAACGGCATCGAGATCGACGTCACCCACGGCATGGACGTGCGCAAGGACTCGCGCACCACTTACATGATGCGGCCGTCGATGCGCTCGCTCGACGGCGCCGGGGTCGGGGTGGTGATCCTGGCCGGCGAGCACTGGCACGATGCGCTGGAGATGGCGCAGATCCAGCTGAAATGCGGCGCCCGCGTCCTGCTCGGCCTTGCGCGCCAGGCCGACGTCGCCCAGGCCGAGGCGCGCACGGGCGCGCTCGGGCTCGGCGACGGCTTGGCGATCGCCCGGCTCAACCGCGCCGAACCGGACAAGATGGCAGCCGAGCTCGACGCCTACACCGCCGAGGCCGGGCCGGTCTCGAGCGCGATCATCATGCCGGTCAAGCCGCCCGACCATTTCGCGGGCCCGCTGATCGACGCCGAAGACGGCACGGTCGCCGAGTTGATGGACGTCGAGTTGGTCGGCGCGATCGCGGCAGCGCGCACGCTCAGCCGCTATTGGACCAAGACGACCGATCTGAAACAGGTGCCGCGGTTCGTCTTCATGTCGAACCCGAGCGACGGCGCCGATGACACCTACAACGAGCTGGTGTCGGCCGGGATCACCCAGCTGATCCGGATCTGGCGCGACGAGGCCCGGGTCAACGCCGACCAGGGCTTAAGCCCGACCGCGGTCTGGGGCAACCAGATCCTGCGCTACACCAACCGCGAGGACGAAAACACCCGGTTCGCCGCCAGCCACGCGACCCGGATCATCTTCAAGGAACAGCGGGTCACCGAGATCGAGCTCGCGCTCCCGGCCAACATCGGCGAGGAAACCGGCGCGCGCCGCGCCATGGCCGGGTCGGCCGAGAACATCTCGGGCCTGCATCTGGGCAAGGTCGCCTTCATCACCGGCGGCTCGGCCGGGATCGGCGGCCAGGTCGCGCGGCTGCTCGCGCTCGCCGGCGCCAAGGTGATGATGGTGGCGCGGCGCGAGGCCGAACTCGCGGCGGCCAAGGCGCGGATCGTCGGCGAACTGCAGGACATCGGCTTTGCCGGGGTCGACCGGCGGGTCAAGACCATGGCCGGGGTCGATGTCAACGACTTCGCCTCGCTGAAACGCGCGCTCGAAGACACCATCGCGACCTTCGGCCGGATCGACTATCTGATCAACAACGCCGGGGTCGCCGGGGCCGAGGACATGGTGGTCGACATGGACCTTGACGCCTGGCGGTTCACGCTCAATGCCAATCTGATCTCGAATTACTTTTTGATGCACGAGGTGGTGCCGCGGATGAAGGCTGAGGGCAGCGGCTATGTCCTCAACGTCTCGTCCTATTTCGGCGGCGAAAAGTTCTTGGCGGTCGCCTACCCCAACCGCTCCGACTATGCGGTGTCGAAGGCCGGCCAGCGCGCGATGGTCGAGAGCTTCTCGCGGTTCCTCGGCCCCGAGGTCCAGCTGAACGCGATCGCACCGGGGCCTGTAGACGGCGACCGGCTGTCGGGGGTCGGCGGCCGGCCGGGCCTGTTCCAGCGCCGGGCCAAGCTGATCCTCGAGAACAAGCGCTTGAACGAGACCTATGGCGCGGTGATCCGCGCAGTGCGCAACGGCGCCGAGATCGACCGGGTGCTGACCCGTTTGTCGCGCAACAACATCAGCGCGCTTTCGCACGACGCCGACGCCCCGGTCGAGTTGCGCCACCTGGTGCTGGAGTTCGCGCGTCAGGGCGACGGCGTGTGCAGCTGGGACCGCTTCGTCCTGACCCCGGCGCTGGCCGCGCGGCTGTTGTCGCGGCTCGGCCGCGGCGGCTACCTGGCCGACACCCATGCTTGGCGCGACCGCGCGTCCGGGGATGCCGCGGGCGGCGACTGGCTGAAGATGGTGCCGCCCGACGATGCGCCGTTCCTGCCCGAGGGGCTGATCGGGCGCGAGGCCGAGAAGATCCGCTCGGGCGTCTTGTCACAGCTCCATCTCGGCACCATGCCGACCGAGGCGGACGTGGCCCAGGCGACCGTGTTCTTCCTGGCCGACCGGGCGGTCAGCGGCGAGACCTTCATGCCGTCGGGCGGGCTTCGGGTCGAACGCTCGACCACCGAGCGCGAGATGTTCGGCAGCCCCAAGCCCGAGCGTCTGGCCCAGATGCAGGGCCGCACGGTGTGGCTGATCGGCGAGGCGCTCGCCGACTACATCGCGGCGACGGTCGTCCATCTGATCACCGAATGCAAGGTTGCTCACGTCGTGGTCCTGACCCGGACCGAGGCGGGCGGCCAGGCGATCCTGTCGCGGCTCGGCGATTGCCCGCGCGATCCGGTCCACCTGGTCCCGGCGGGCGACGACATCGAAACCGCGATGGACCGGGCGCTGACGGCGTGGGACCGGCCGACCACCGTGGTGTCGATGCCGTTTGAGGGTCTGCCCGACCGCCTGTTCGACCCCGACCGGCCGCTCACCCCGGACGAGTTCGGCCGGGTGGTCGAACAAAACCTGACCCAGCATTTCCGGGTCGCGCGCAAGGCGTCGCTCTACGACGGTTGTCAGCTGGTGCTGGTGTCGCCCGACGTGCCCTACGGCACCAACGGGCCCGGGTTCGCGCTTGCCAATTTCATCAAGACCACGCTGCACGCGTTCACGGTGACATTGGCGGTCGAAAACGAGCGTTTGGTCCACGACGTCCCGACCAACCAGATCAACCTGACCCGCCGCGTGCGCTCGGAAGAGCCGCGCAACGAGGACGAGCACAAGGAAGAGCTGAAACGATTTGTCCGCGCAGTGTTGCTGGTCGGTGCGCCGCTGCCCGATGCGCAGGACTCGCGCTACCGGGCTCGGATTTATCGTGGGACTTCGATGACGGTGTGAGCGGGTGTTGAGTGACGCGCGAGACATCATACGAAATCCGGCTGAACCGTTCCGTTTGTTCGGAGCAACGCCGGTCGGTCGGGTCGGCGGGTCGGTGACTGTGCTGCGACGCCCGATCCCGCCTCCGTCGACGGCCGTGTGCCGGACCCGGGCCCCGTCGGGCGGGTGCGCCCCGGCGCGCCCTTGGTCACTCGCTTGCGGCGAACAACCGGTCGAAAAGCGCCTGCATGCGTTGCCAAGAATCGGCGTCGGCGGCGGCGTCATAGCGCACCGGCATGCCGAACCGCTCGCCGATCGCGGTCGCGTCGGGGTTGGTGAAACTGTGGACCACGCCCGGGTAGCTGACGATCTCAACGTCGGCGCCGGCTGTGGTCATCTCCGCCCGGAACGCGTCGACCTGGGTCAGTGGCACCAGCGGGTCGTCGGCGCCGGTCAGGACCAGGATCTCGGCGCTCACCGCACCGGGCGCGGCCGGCGCCTTCGGTGCCAGGCTGCCGTGGAAGCTGACCACGGCGTCGAGATCGGTGCCGGTGCGCGCGGCGTGCAGCACCACGCCGCCCCCGAAGCAATAGCCGATCGCGGCGACACGCGCCGCATCGACTGTCGGATGGCCGCGCAACAGATCGAGCGCCGCGGCGAACCGCGCCTCGGCAACGCCGAGATCGGCGAGCGCCTCGCGCGCGAAAGCCCCCGCCTGACTGGGATGGTCGGTGACCTTGCCCTCGCCGTACATGTCGAGCGCGAACGCGGTGTAGCCGAGCCCGGCCAGCAGTTCGGCGCGCCGGCGGGCATAGGCGTTGTGGCCCCACCACTCGTGGACCACCAAGACGCCGGGCCGGGAACCGGTCACGCCGTCGTCATAGGCCAGATAGCCCGTGAGCGTGGTGCCGCCGACCGTGTACGGCACGACCTCGGTCACGATCTCGGCGCGCGCGACCGCTGCGGTCACCGCGATCAGCGCGGCAGCCGCAAGGCAAATCCGAACAGTCATCCTGTCCTCCCATGGTCCAGGGGATCGTCGGGGGTGTCGGTGGCGTCCGGCGCGGGCCGGGGGCCCGGGGACCATTGGCAATCGCTCGGCTCTGCCGGACCTTACCGATAAATCTGATACAGCAGATACCCCGCAACCCAGCTTTGGCCATAGGGGCCGAGCTCACGGTTGAGCAACTCGATCAGCCGGCGCGCCAGCGCCTCGAGCTCGGCCGGTGTGGTAGCCCCGGCCGCCGGCGTGGCCGAGGTCGACTGCGCCGCAAAGCCGCGCGCCATCGCGCCGGCGGTGTCGAGGGTGCGCTGGTGGTTGAGCGGCCGGTCGGAGACGACGGCGAACATCAACCCGGCCCCCGGCGGCTCGGTCGCGACATAGTCGAAGCCGGCGCGCGGGTCGGGCATCGAGACCGAAGACCCGGCGTTGATCCGGCCGCCCGCGGCGTACCGGTTCGGGAACACCAGGTTGGCCCGCCGGTCCGAGGTGATGTCGATCATGAACAGATAGCCGGTGCGCGCGCTGGTGACGTCGAACCGGACCCGGGTGCCGACCCGAACCCGCTCGGACGGCGCGATCGCCACCGTGACCGGGCGGCGCGGGTTCGGCGATGGCCCGGTGCCGACCACCCCGTTGATCCAGCCCTGGTAACTCGCGACCCGGGTGAACACGCCCGGCGAGTTGGGTGCGTTGCAGCGCCGCCCGCCGAAGCTGACCACGCCGATCTGGACCAACCGGCCGCCGCCGACGCGCGTGTGCAGCGGGCCGCCGCTGTCGCCGTTGCAGGAGCTGCGGGCCCCCGACAGCTCGCCCGCGCAGATCTGTCGGTCCCACACCGCGTCCGGCCACAGGTCGCGCGCGCACGACTGGAAGCTGAAGACGTCGAGCTCCGCCTTCTGCAAGGTGGTGGCGAGCCGGCCGCCGTCGGCGCGGTCGCGCACCAGCCCCCAGCCGCTGACCGTGGCGGCGCCGATCCGGTGGCCCGACCGCGCCAACCCACCTTCCTGGTCCGGCGTCATCAGGGTCACCGGGGTCGCCGAAATCGGCGACGCGACCTCGACCAACGCGATGTCGTTCGGAAACGCGACCCGCCGGTTGCGGTCGTAACTCGGGACATAGTCGCGGTGGGCGACCACCCGGGCGACCGGGACGTTGGTGCCTTCGCCGAAGCGCACGCTGCCGTACGTGATCGTCATGCTGCGGGCGTCGTGTTGGCGACCCCGGTCATCGACCACGCAGTGGGCCGCGGTCAGGACCCAACGCTGGTTGAGCAGCGAGCCGCCGCAGGTGCTGAACCCCCCGGGCGTGCGGCGGCGCAACAGCATCTGCCACGGGAACTCGCCGGGCGCGGCCGAGGTGCCGCCGATCACCCGGTCCATGCCGCTGCGGCCGAACAAATCGATCGCGCCGCCCGCCAACCCGTCGGCCATCGGCGCAGATTCCGGCACGCCGCCGATCGGCGCCCAGGGTTGATTGGCGACCCCGATGCTGCCGCGGCTGTCCGACGGCAGGCCGAGCTGCGGTGCCGCCGCCGACGCCCGCGCCGGGTCGCCGTAGGGATAGCCGGCGCCGCCGCCGGACCCGCTGCGCGTCGGCGGCGCCGGGGTTGGTGCCGCCGCCGGTGAATTCAACAGGCCTTCAAGGTCGAACGATCGCTCCTGGGCCGGGCTCGCGGTCGGTGCGGCGACCGCAAGCCCGATCACGGCGGCCGCACGCGCGGCACGCGACAGGATTAGAGACCCCATGTCTCGTCGTCTCCGGCTTGGTTCGGTGCGCCGTGGGTCCGGACGTGGAGCACCGCGACGTCCCAGGCGGCGCCGGGCAGCCGCGCGGTGGTCGCCCGCACCCGGTTCGCGAATTCGGTGGTCGACACCGCGAGCGGGGTCGCAAGGCCGCCGCCGGGGGCCCGCGGCAACCCGGGCGCGAACGGCACCGTGGTTGCGACCAAAACGAAACTTTCGACCCCGGCCGGCGGCGCCAACACCAGATCCGTCGGGCTGTCGACCGCCGGGAACCGTTCGGCGACCCCGGCATCGATCGCTTGGTTTTCGAACAACACCGACGGGCGGCCGGTGGCGCCGACGTGATAGAGGCTGAGATAGGCCGGCACCGCCGCGCGCATCAGCAAAGCCAGTCGGGTGCCGATCGACGGCGCCTCCGGCATGCCCGACCACAGGGTCAGCCCGAGCGGCACGCCCGGATTGACCAGCGCGTCGAGCAGCGGCCGCGGCCCCCCGAACGGCCCCGGTGCCGGGCCGACGTCACCCTGGCTGGTCTGGCAGGCGGCGAGCGGCACCGCGACCGCCACGGCCAGCGCCATCAGGAGATGGCGCGCGCGCGCGGCCAGCGGCTGCCGCCGCGGGCGGGCGGGCGCGCTCACCGGCCGGCCGCCTGGACCTCGACCCGACGGTTGCGGCCGTCGGTCGCCGGGCGGAACCGCGGGCTGCTTTCGCCGTAACCGCGCGTCTCGAGCCGCGACGGCGCGATGCCATGGTAACGGGCCAGATAGGTCTCGACCGCGGTGGCGCGCCGACGCGACAGGTCGAGGTTGTAGCCGGCCGACCCATGGGCATCGGTGTGGCCGTTGAGCGCGATCCGGTAGGACGCCAGACGCGGATCGTTGAGCGCCGGCCCGATCCGGTCGAGGATCGCGCGCGCGCTCGCGGTGATTTCGGCCGAGTCATAGGGGAATTCGACCTGAAGCCCGGCGGTGCGGCGCTGGCCTTGCGGGATTTCGGCAAGGTCGCGCACGGTGGCAAACGGGATCAGCGCGTTGACCACGTCCTCGACCGGCGGGGCGGTGTCGAAGTGGCGATAGCGCGTGGGCTCGCTCGGACCCGACGGTGCCGGCACCACGGCCGGGGCCGACGGCGGCGGCGGCGTGGCCGGCGCCGCGCCGTGGCCGGGCGCGCCCAACAACTGGTTCACGATATCGTCGTTGCTCTGCGCCAACGCCGGTGCCGCGGCGAGGCTCGCGAGCGCAAACACGACGGCGATAAGACGGATACCGGGCATGGCAGGGCTCCTCGGCAAGGGTTCGAAAAGGGGTAAACAGGCGACCGGCGGTGGCCGGGCGGCGGCTCAGCGCGCGATCTCGTACTCGAGCAGGGTGGCGGTCCAGGTGCCGTTGATCGGCCCGAGCTTGCGGGTAAACGCGTCCAGCAACCGCTGCGCCAGCGGCCGCAGCCGGTCGGTCCCCTGAACCGCCTGCTCGCGCGCCTGGGGCGCAAAGCCGCGGGTGCCATAGTCGGGCGGCGCGGTCAGCGCCGCCAGCGTGTCGTCGATCGCCCGGTGCTGGCCGATCGCCTGATCGGTGACCACCGCGAACAACAGGCCGCGTCCGGTCGGTTCGCTCGCCTGGAAATCGAAGCCGTAGCTGTGGTCCGGGATCAGCACGGTCTCGTTGCGTCGGACCCGGTTGTCGCGCCGGTTCCGGATCGAGAACTGGTTCGGATAGATCAGGCTGATCCGTTCGCTGGCGTCGATGTCGATCACCAACAGGTGGCCGTCGCGCTGGCTATCGATCCGGAACTGGATCTTGTCTCCGACCCGGACCCGGCTGGCCGGCACGATCGCGAGTGACATTTGGGCCGTTTGCGGTGTGGGCGCCGGGCGCGCCTGAGCACCAAAGCCGCGGCGGTCGTCGGTCAGCTGGACCGGGTGCACGGCCGGGGTGACGGACGGTCCAGGGGTGGCGGGGCCTTGGGCGCCGGCATCGGCCACCCCGGGGGCGATAGCGAGCGCGATCAGGACCAAGCCGGCGGTGGCGAGTTGCATGGCGATCAACCTCGTCTTTCGCGAGGGCCCGGCCCTCGGGCCGAGCGGGCCCGGGACGGCGCGGGCCAAGAGGGGTCAGCCGGTCGGGTCGGCGATCGCCCCAAGGAACAACAGAGTGTCGGTCGCAACATGGCGCAGGCCGACCAGGAACGGCCGGTCGAGCACCAACTCGAACGGTTCGGTCGCCACCGACGAGAAGCTGCGGCTGACCATGACCGCGGTCGCCGCCGCGGCCTCGGTGCCCTCTTCGTCGACCGTCAGCGCGATCTTGTGAAGCACGGACGAGAGCTCGGCCGCCTGGTCGTCGCCGACCATGCCGGACAGATCGGCCGCGGCGAACGCGGGCCCGAGGCCGAGCGCGCTCAGAGCCGGCTTCAGCTCGAACGCGGCTTCCAGGTCGAGCCGGGGCAGCACCAGCAGGCCGGGCCGGTCGTGATAGCGGCCGCGGTCCTGCCACGCAGCACCCGCGCCGTCGAGCAGCCCGGCCACCGACCCGCCGGGCGCCGGCAACGCCAGCACCATCTCATAGAAACCGCCGGCATAGGTCAGGAGCACCGCGCGCACCGCCTCGGTCTCCAGATAGGGCAGCGCGGCGGCGTCGCGGCGCATCATCGCCACCTCGACCGCGGTGCCGTCGGTGCGGGTAAACGGCTGCGGCGCGGTCGCCGCCGGGTCGAACGGGTCGAGCCAGATGCCCTTGAAATAGGTCGCGTTCAGCAAGGCGACCAAGGTGCCGGCGAGCGGCGGTGCGACCAGTTGGGTGATCTTGTCGCGCGTCGCGGTCGCGACCCAGCCGTTGATCTCCGCGGCCGCGCCCGGGTCGGCGAAGTCGATCGACCGGGCCTCGGCGCCGAACTGCGCGCTCAGGGTGTCAAGATAAGCCGGCCGGAACTCGAGCGTGTGGTCGCCCCACACCGCGTTGGCGATCGCCACCTCGGTCTGGTTGCCGGTGTCGGTCAGCGCCGCGACCAGAGCCCCGGCCCCGGCCGCCGCGCCGTCGATCGCCTGCCCCTCGACCCCGAGCGTCGCAGCGAACGCCGCGCGGGTCGGGCCGGCGGTACCGACCGCGGTCATCAACAGGGCCGAGGCGACGCTGACCGGCGAGACCACCGGGTTGGCCGGCGGGTTTTCGGCGATCACCTCGCCGAGCAGCCGGCGCCCGAAGCCGTTGATCATCGTCGCCGCCTCCCGCTCCTGGTCCGGCGACACCGCTGCGCGGGTCGCCGCCGCCGTGGCGATTGCCCCCGCCAAGTCGGCCGGCGCCAGGTCGGCCGGCGCCGGCGCGGTCGCGCTGTCCGAGGTGACGGTGTCGTTGATCAGGGCGTCGATCGTGTCGGTCAGCGCGTCAAGCCCCGCCTCGCCCTGGTCGGCCGCCGCGGCACCGGCCTCGGCCGCCGCGTCAACCCCGCGGGTCGCACCCGCTGCGGCCGCGCGCATCTGTCGGGTCAGCGTCTCAACGATTTCGTCCTTGGTCGGCAGGCTGGTCGCGTCCTCGGCAAGCGCGCCGCCCGTGGCCAGCGCCGCCAGCGCGACCACCGCGCCCATGGCAAGCCGGTGCCGGAGCGCCGGCCCGGGGCCGCGGTCGCCGCCGGCCCAAAGGGCGGCCGGCCGACCGAAGAGCGTGCGAAGGGGCGTGGTCATGACGAACCTCTCCTTCCTTGGGACGACCGGCTGCGCCACGTTCGCGGGCGCTGACCGTCGGTCACCGCGAGATCGTGTAGGTGGCGTGGGCCATCGACCAGCGCAGGCCGCGGGCCTGCAGACGTTCGGCGAAGGTTCTCATCAGAGTTTGGGCGAGCTGGGACAGATAGTCGGCCGGGCGGTCGACCGGCTGGAAGCCGCGACGGCTGCCGGCAATATCGTCGAGGTTGACCGGGTCCTGGGTCACCACCGCAATCAACAGGCCGTCGCCGTAGGGCGGTTGGGCGACGAAGTCGAAGCCGTAGGTCTGGTCCGGGATCGCGACCCGGCGGCCGCCCTCGATCCGGCCGGTCGGGTTGGTCGCGGCCGAGAACGGGTTTGGGAAAATCTGCATGACCTGGCGGTCGGCGTTGACGTCGATCACCAAAAGATGTCCGGCATTGCGGCTTTCGATCTCGAACACCACCTTGTCGCCCTCGCGCACCCGCGCCGCCGGGCGGATCGAGAGCCTGAGGTCGCGCGCGTTGCCCTGGCCGAGGGTGTCGGTCGCCTGGTCCTGCATGTCGCCCGAGACCTGGCCGGTGATGATGTCTCGGGCGAGATTGCGCGCCGAGGTCTCGAGCGTCGGGGTCAACCGCGCGCCGTTGCGCCGGCAGTCCCGCTCGCGCTCGGTGTCGCAATAGGACTGGGAGTGATCGCGGACATAGTTCAAAAGCTCGGCGTGGCTGACCAAGCCGTTGCCGTTCGCGTCGGCCCGCCGCTCGAGCACGCCCGCGACGAACCGCCGGGTGAACACGCCCTGGGCCGGGGTCACCCCGCGCTCGACCAAGGCGACCTGGGTCGGGGTGACCGCGGTCCACACCGACAGGTTCTCGGCGCCCGAAAGGAAACTCTCTTCGCGCGCGCGCTGGCTGAGCGACCCCTCGGCGCCGGCCACGGTGCCGATTGCGGCGCGCGCCATGCCGCGCCGGCCGAGATCGGCCGCCTGTTCGACGAACGGCCCGAACAGGGGTGTGCGCATGTAGTGCGCCGACCCGGCCTCGAGGTCGGACAGATCGCGCGAGATCGTGCCGGAGTGGCAGGCATCGACCACCATCAGGACGTTGCGGTCGGCGAGTTGGCGGAATCGGGCCTCGAGATCGTCGTCGGTGACCATGTTGCCGATTGGTCCGCCCGGCGGCACCTCGGTGTCCCACGGCACCAGGGTTTCGTCCTTGTCGTCGTCTTCGTCGCCGTTGGCGTCGGGCTGTTGGGCACCGTGGCCGCTGTAGCTGAAGAACACCCGGTCGCCCGGCCGGGTGCCGGCGATCAACCACTGATCGATCGCGTCGAGGATGCCGGCGCGGCTGGCGTCCTGGTTGGTCAACAGGCGGATTTCCTCGGGCCGGAAACCGAGGCCATCGCGCACCAGCCGCTCCATGTTGCGCTGATCGGCGGTCGACGACCCGGGCGGCAGATCCAGCCGGTCGTCGCGATAATCGTCGATCGCGATCAGGAGCGCGCGCCCGGGCGGCCTTTGTTGCGCCGCGGCCGGTGCACCGACCGCCGCCGCACCGACCACGCCCACGCCGACCAGGCCGACCAGACCGAGCACGCCGACCGCATGCCGCGCGGCGGCCGATCGGCCCCGGCCGCCCGCCGTCTGCCACGCCCGGGGTTCCGGGCGACGCAACAACACGTTGGCGATCATCGCTTCTCTCTTTCGCCTGATCCGACGGGCGGTTGCCGCCCGGCCGCCAAACCGCGGGTGCGGGCGCGAGGGACCGCGGACGGTCCCCGCGCCTTTCGGGGGCCCTATCCTTGGGGTCGCCCCGGGTTACGGATAGACGACGACGCTGTGCTGGGCGACCGCCTGGACGTTCGCCGCCGGGCCGGTCGCGACCTGGACGTCACGGGTGACGGCCCCTTCGGCGCCGAGCGGCTGGAACACATGGGTCTGGAAGTCGAGCCGATCGGCGAACGCGGTCTGGCCGTCGGTCCGGCACACCGCCATCAGCCGCTCCTGACCCGGCGGGCCGCTCATCTGGAAACGCACCGCCGGGCTCGGGCCCGGCAGCATCACGGTCTGGCCGGCCGGGATCATGTTGGCCTGCTGGAACCGGTTCGGGTACAGCACGTGAACGTTGCCCGAGGTGCCGATGTTGAGCAGGGTCAGCGCGCAGGCGCGGGTCGAGGTGACATAGACCTGCATCGCCTGGCCGACCCGATAGGCCGGCTGGTCGGTGGCGACCTGCAGGGAGAACGGCTGCTGGGGCGCACCGACCGGCACGCCCACCGGAACCCCGACCGGCACGGTGGTCGGCGGCACCGCGGCGCCGAGCCCGACATCGCGCTGTTGCGGCGTCGCCGCGACCGCGACCGCCACCTCGGTCTGGCCCCAGACCGCACCCGGGGTGCCGCCGATCACGGTCGCGACGTCGCGGGTCACCTGATCGACCGACATGTCATAGGTCCGGAACGCCCCCGCCGGGGTGCCGGAGGTCAGCTGGGTCAGCCCGGTCGGATGCGAGGATGCATAGACCTTGACCCGCTCGGTCCCCGGCGGGCCGCCGATGGTGAAGCTGTACTGCGCCCCCGGCGGCGGAATCTGAACGACCTGGCCGGCCGGGACATAGGTGTTGGGCTGATAGGCATTGGGGTAGAGCTGGGTTACCCGGCCGGAGGTCCCGACATTGACCACCGCGATGTAGGCGGCCTGGTTCGGCCGGACCCACAGCTGCATCCGGTCGCCGATCGCATAGCGGCCGTTCGGACGGTCGAGCCAGACCTGGACCGGCAGGGCCGATGCCGGGGTGACCGTGACCCCGGGCGCGGTCGCCGCACCCGGCATCGGCGGCGGTGCCGGCGGGGCGATGTCGCGCTGGGTCGGCACGGTGTCGCCGTCCGGGACACCGGCGTCCTGCGCCTGCGCCGCCGCGGTCACAGCCGCAGGCGCCAGCGCCAGCGCCAGTAAGGCCGCTGCGCCGCGGCGCACGGGGCGAAGGTCAGACGAACTTGGCATCGACGAGTCCTTTCGATTTGTCTTGTGTTTGACTGTTTTTTATTTTGTGATTTGCAACTTGACTGTATCAGGCTTGGGTTGAACTTGAACAGGCTCTCGCGGGGTCATCGCCCGGCCACCCGGTCAGCGCGCCCCGGTGAACACCGCATGGACGCCGAGCTGGACCCGCCCGCCGACCAGCGCGCGGTCGAGCGCCTCGGCCGCCTCGGCCGCCGCCGGGGTGCCGTCGAGCCGAAGCAGCTCGCGGTGCAGCGTCTGGAGCGGCTGCGAACTCGCGATCGCGACGAAATGGTCGCCGCCGTAGGGCGGTTCCGGCTCGAGCTCGAGCGGAAAGTCGCGGCCGTCGGGGATGGTCAGCGGGTCGTTGTAGCTGGCGAGCGGATAAAGGAAGTTGAGCGTGCCGTCGGCCGACAGGTTGAACAGGGTGAAGTACGGCTGCCGGTGGCCGCCGGCGACGAAGGTCAGGCGCTCGCCGCCCCGGTAGGTCCGGTTGTCCGGCTCGGTGCGCAGGCGCAGGCTGCGGGTCTCGCTCGCTTCGACCAACCGGGCGTTGAGCGCCCATTTGTCGATCACGGTCTGGACCTGGCGGTAGTCGACCCCGGCCGCCGGGACCGGATCGACGCTCGCCGACGACGACGAGCCGACCGCGCCGGTGCGCGCGAAGCCGCGGCGCTCGCGGGCCCGCTGGGCCGGCTGCACCTGGGCGACCACCTCGCCGGTCGCAAGGATGATCTCGCCGACCAACAGGTCCCAGATCAGGTCGGCGGCGTCGCGCGCGGGCACGCGTTGGGCGCGGCGCAGGCGGCCCAGGGTGGACGCGGCGTCGTTGCCGCCGGTGTTGATCAGATGGACCCTGACCGACGGCAGGGGGGTCAGCCGGATCGGCGGCGCCGGGTTGGCGTCCGGCAACGGCCCGCCGTTGCCGCGGGTGATCACCGGCCGGCTCGCCCGGCCGGGCGGCTCGACGACCGCCTGCTGGCGGTAGTTGGTCTTCATCCGGACGTTCTCAAGCACATAGGTCTCGAGCTCGCCCTTGGTCAGCCGGCCGTCGCCGTCGCCGTCGGCGGCGCCGCGCAACGCCTCGGCGACGCTCCAGCTGAGCGCGCCGCGCATGTCGCCGTCGATCCGGACCTCGGGCACCTCCTTGTCGTCGGTGACCCCGGCGAAGAAGGTGACGTGGGTCAGATCGCTTGAGCGGATCATCGCCGCGCCCGGGTCGGGCGGCGGCAGATGGTCGTCGCTGATCTCGCCGTAATCGTAATAACGCACCGACGCCTGGCCGGCGCGCCGATCCCACGCCCGGGTCATCGTGCCCGAATGGCAGGCGTCGGCGATGAACAAGATGTTGAGGTGCGACGACTCCTTGAGCAGCTGGTTGATCTCGTTGTCGAGGATGCGCTCGTAGGTCCCGGGGCCGGAGCTGGCAAACCCGCCGAGCAGGAAAAACTCGTCCTGGCCGTCGGTTTCGGTGCCGGCGACCGCTTCGGGCTGCTGGCTGCCGTGGCCGGCGTAGGACACCACCATGGTGTCGCCCGGTGCCGCGCGCCCGATCACCTCGCGCCAATTGCGCAAGATGTTGTCGCGGTTGGCGTCGCCGTCGATCAGGACGCGGACCTCGCGGGCGCCGAGCCGCTCCAGCGCGTCGGCCAGGTCGCGGGCGTCGTTGACCGCGCCGTTGAGCGAGCCGCCGTGCTCGTAGTGATCGATCCCGATCAACAGGCCCCAGACCTCGGCGCGCGCCGGTTGAGCGCCGGCGAGCGCCGCGATCGTGATCGCCGCGAGGATCGCGGCGCCCGGAAAGGCCGACCCGGTCGGCCGGGCGGTCGGACTGGTCATCGGCGCATCTCCACCCGGCGGGCGATCTGGGCGAGCTGTTCGGGGCTGAGCGTGTCGGGGGCGGCGACCGTGGGCGGCTCCGACTCGCCGCGGCCCTCGGTCTCGACCGTGCCGACGAAGCCGTTCTCGGCGAGATAGGCGGCGACCGCCGCGGCACGACGTTCGGACAGCCCTTGGTTGTAGGCGGCGCTGCCCGACGGGTCGGTGTGCCCGATCAGGGTGATCCGGGCCGGCCTTTCGGCCTTCAACAGGCGGAGCAGATCGGCCGCCGCGGCCTCGCCCTTGGAGGTGAAGCCGTCCGAGTCATACTCGAACTCGATCGGCAAGGCGACCGCCTGGGGCTTGAACCCGCGCACGCTCTGCGCCGCGAGCCCGCCCGGCGCCCCCGCCCGGGTGGTCGGGGTCGCGACGTAATCGTCGGCGAGCAGCCGGCTCTGCTCGGCCTGGCGGAACACATGCTCGATCACCGGGACCGGCGGGGCCCGGCGGGTCGCCTGCTCGTCGTCGATGATGGTCAGCGCCTCTTGATAGGCGCGGGCGGCGTCGGCGAACGCCTGGTCGGCGAAATGAATGTCGCCGAGCCAGGCGTGGATCATCCAGAAGCTGCCGGCACCGGCCGCCGCCTCGAGCAGGCTCAAATGGTCCGCGAGCGCGCCACCGGACCGGAGCGCCCCCTGGACATGGCGGGCGACGTCGCGCGCCACCGTCTGGCCGAGCCAGGCGCGATAGGCGCCGCTGCACCCGGGCGTGCGCGCGACCTCTTCAAACAAGGCGAGCGACCGCGCGACGTCGCGGTCGGCGCGCGCCGTGTCGACCGACCGCGCGAGCCCGTCGCAGTCGGCCCGCGCCGGTGCGGCAACCGCCGCCGCGCCGAGCACCGCCGCGACCCCGATCGCCGCGCCGCGCGCACCGATCGCGGCCCGGCGAATGACCGCGCAGTCACGATGGGCCGGCCGGTTTCGAACATTTTGATGGAGGATCATTACGGTTATCCACTCGATCAGTCCGAAAGACGGAACGGTCAAAAAATCGAGAACATTTCCATAACTCGTAATCCATCCCGGTCTCGGGTCAAGAGTCCTTGGATCGGTCAAACGCAACAGTTGGTTCCAAATGCACCAATTCAACCTTAAGCAATCGCCGGACGAAGTTCAAGGTCGGCGCGCCGGCGACCCGCGCCGCCGCGGCCCGGCCGGGCCGGGCCGAGCCGGGCCGAGGCGGCGTCGCCGATGTCGGTGTCAGGGGCAGCTGCAACGCGAGCTGCCTGCCCGAATGCGCGCAAGGTCGGCGAAGTGCCCGTTCGGGTAGCGCGCGAGATAGGCCTCGAACTCGGCCGGCGAGTTCGAATCGCGAATCGTTTCCCAATAGGTCAGCTCGATCGCGTCCGGCCCCTCGGCGGTCGCGGCACCAGGCCCCCGCGCAGCCGCCGTGGCTGCCGCGGCCGGCGTCGTCGTGGCGGGGCCGGTCGGCACGGTCACGGTGCCGGCGCGCGCCAGCGCAAACGAGTGCAGGTCGTCCGAGGTCACCCGGAAGAACGAGCGAACCGGGACGTCATAACGGCCGCGCTGCTCCCAGATCTCTACGTTCATCTCGTTGATCCGGTCGCGGACGTACTCGCCGAAGGTGGTGCTCTTGACCATGCCGGCGCGATCGGCGGCCTCGCCGCCGATCGCCTCGGTGATCGCAAACGCCATCAGGCCGTTGATGTCGTTGTAACTGTCGAACGCTTCCTGGTCGCTGGCCGACGCCGCCAGGATGTAGCGGCCGCGGATCTCGTTGGACAGCTTGCCGACGCTGCTTTCGACGTCGGGCTTGAAGGCGAACGCGCCGGAGTGGCAGGTGTCCAGGAATAAAAATAGGTTGCGCGCGGTGATCTGACCAAGCAATTCGGTCAGCTCGACCTCGCTGACCCCGCGCTGTTCGATCGCCTCGAACGACGTGACATCAGCCGGGATGAAATAATAGTACTCCTGGTCGCCGGCGACGTCGGCCGGATCTTTGACCACCCCGTGACCGGCCAGATAGACCATCACGGTGTCGCGGTTGCTCGCGGTGTCGGCGAGCGCGGCGAGCGCGCCGGTGAAACTCTCCCGGCTGACTTCGCGATCGGTCAGGGTGGTGATCGCGACCCGGTCGTAGAGCTCGGCGGCGCGTTGGTCGATCGCCTGGGCGAAGGTGTCGGCATCCTTGACCGGAAACCGCAACGCCCCGGGCGGCGAGCCGTAGGCATCGACCCCGATCGCCAGGACATGGAGCACCGGTTTCGCCGGGGTCGGGGCGGCGGCGGCGCGCCGGTCGGCCAGGGCGGCGGCCAGGAACACGACCTCGCCCGAGTCCGCCGACAGCTGGCCGTCGGCGCGGAACGCGCGCGCGCGGATCACGTTGCGCGGCCCGGGGTCGAGCGCGACTCGGCGCTCGATCGTGAGCGCGCCGTCGTCGACGGCCGGCGCGGGCGCCGGCGGGGCCGCGGCGGCGCCCGCGCCGCCGGCGCCGGGACGGCGCCGGAAGCCGCGGGTCCGGCTGGCGCGATCGACCATCCGGCCGTTCAAGAACAGATCGACCGTGCCGATACCGCCGCCCTGGTCGGCGACCGCGAGCTTGACGGTCACCGCGTCGGCGCCCGCCGGCAGCGAGATCGCGAACGCCGAGCCGTCATCCGCATGGTCCGCCGCGGGTGCGGGCGCGGGCGCGGCGGCCGCAGCCTGGCCGCCCGGCTGGCGGCGCCGGAAGCCGCGGGTGGTGGTGATCGTCTTGGCCACCTGGCGGCCGGCGAGCGGCGCGCAATCGGTGTCACGGCCGCCCGGGCCGACGACGCAGTATTGGTCGAGCGTGACCTTGGGCGCGGGGCGGTCGGTCACCTGTTCGCGGAGATCGCCGGCGCGCGCCAAGCGCGCGCCAAGCTCGGCCTCGGCGGTGCCGGACAGTCGTTTTTCCCCGACCCGCGGCATATAGTACTGGCGATAGGCCTGGGCAAAATCGACCCAGACCGGGGTCGACCCGCGACCGGTGTTGAGGTGAAAGCCGACCAGGTTGGGTTCGCCAACGTCGGAATGGTCGAACAGCCCCTCGGGCGTCCAGACCACCCAGCGGCCGCTGCCGGCCTCGGGGAACAGGGCGAGCAGCTCGCGCAGCACCGGGTCGCCGCGGCGCAGGCTGTACCACCGAAGCGTGCCGTCGCCGAGCGCGGCGACCAGAAGCTCGCCGTCGCCGCTGATCGCGACCCCCCACGCCGGCCGCGACAGGTTGACCATGCCGAGCTGTCGGCCGCCGCGGTCGAACAGGCGCAGGCTGTATTCGCCGCCGAGCACGAAGCGCTGGCCGTCCGGGCTGATCGCGAGCGACCGGAACAGCTCGGCCTGCTCGTCGACCAGGCGCCGGCCGTTGAGCCGCGGTGCCGGGCTGTTGCGCCAGTCAGTGATGGTGAGGCCGCGCGCCTCGGTGATCGGCGCGCGCAGGCCCGCGGCCTGGTTCGGTGCCGCGGTCAGGCTGCGGGTCGCGATGTCGAAGCGCAACGGGTCGCGCCCGCCCTGGCGCATGCCGAACTCGATCACTTGGCCGTCGGCCGACACCGCGAACCGGCCGGTGCCGATGTCGCGGAAGTCGCCGATCGGGCCACGCAGGACATAGGCGATCCGTCCCGCGCGGTCGACGCGGCCCCACGCCGCTTCGGTGGTGGCGAACACGAGATCGCCGCGTGTCGACGACGCCAGCTGGGTCACCTGGCTGATCGGGCCGTACAGGTCGGGCGCGATCGCGACGTCGCGCGGCTGGCCGCGCCCGCGGTTGTCCCAGATGCGCAGATAGGCGGCGTCGTCCGCGGTGTAGACCTTGCCGGCCGCGGCGAGGTGATAGTCGCCGTCGCGCGGTATCCAACTCACCGCACCGAGGTGTCCGGCCGACGGGATGTCACGGGTGTCGGGCCGATAGGCGAGCCGAAGGTTGCCGGCGTCGAGCACATCGACCCGGGTGCGATCGGCGTAGCCGAGCGCGAGATAGCGATCGTCCGGCGAGAACTGGATCGCCATCGGCAGGTTGCCGCGCGGCGCCTTGGTCGCGCCGATCCGCGACAAGGACGCCGAATAGAGCCGCAGCCGCCCATCGGCCGAGGTCGTGGCCATCCGGCCCCGGCGGTCGAACGCGATCCAGTGCACGGTGCCGTCGTAAGCCTGGTCGCGGCCGAGGAACCGGGCGTTGCGCGCGTCCCAGACATAGACGCCGTAGCGGCCGACGAAGCCGGCGGCGAACTTGGTGCCGTCCGGCGAAAAGGCGAGATGGTTGATCGCGGCCGGCACCCCGGTGGCGAGCCGGGCCAACAGTTTTTCCTGGGTGTGGTCGAACAGATAAATGCTGGTCTGGCCGTCCCAGCGCCCGCCGGTGACGCCGGCGGCGATCAGATGCTTACCGTTGGGCGACAGCGCGACCGCGAAGATCGAGCCCTCGTCGCCGAGATCGATCGGCACCCGCAGGGTCGAAAGCAAATTGCCGTCAGGCTGGGTCCACAGCCGGATCGTCTTGTCGTCCGACGCGGTCGCCAGGATCTTGCCGTCGGCGCTGACGTCCATCCGCCGGATCGCGGCCGTGTGCAACCCGGTCTCGATCCGAAGGATCGGCTGGGTCGGCATCTCGCGCCCGGTCTCGGCCCGTCCGGCCGCCGCGCTCACGGCGGCCAGCAAGAAACAGACCAGCGCCGCGCCCCAACGACCGGTCCCGCCCGCGGTCACGGCCTGCAGTCTCGCCATCGCCATCGCCATCGACTCCCGTCCGGCATCTGTTCGGAGACGGCTGCCCCCGGCTGTTCGACCTCAAACTCTGATGTCTTAAATCCTTGATCCCTGATCCCTGATCCCTGACGTCCACCCCCCGCAGGCCGTTCGGCCGACGGGGGGTGGACGGCGGGCTTTAAGCGACGTCGCTCATCCAGCCCGAACCGGCGGAGACGTCGGCATAGGCCTGGATGTCCTCGTCAAAGGTCTTTTCGACCACCAGCATTTCGACCGTCTTTTCCTCGGTGGCTTGCTGGGCCCGGGCCGGCGGCAGGCTCGGCTTGGCCTGGGCTTGGGTCTGGGTCTGGGTCTGGCGCGGCGGCGCCGGGCGACGCGGCGGCGGTTCGACCCGAGCGACCGAGGCGGTCGGCCGGACGGGGGCGCGGGTGACCCGGGTCTCGACCCGCTGCTGCGCATCGGGCGCGATCTGATAGGTCGCGTAGGCGAGCTGTTCGGTGCGCTCGCCGATGTCCTCGCGGATCAGCCGCGCGATCTCGAGATCGCCTTGGGCCTTGTCGCGCAGGCCGCTCATCCGGGCGTTGGCCTGGTCGCGGGTCAGGGCGCCCGACCGGTAGGCGGTGCGCACCTCTTCGGCCTGACGCTTGCGGCAGTTGACCAGCTGGACGAACGCGAGGTGGGTTTCGCTGATCCGCGCCGCCTCGCGCTCGACGTCGCTCAACACGGTGTTGTAGAGCGTTGCCTTGTCGGCGGCCTGTTGCTGGCGGGCCTGCCAATAGCCGCCGGCGGCGCCGGCGATCGCGCCGGTGGCGGCGCCGATCGCGGCGCTGGTGGCGTCACCGCCGATCAGGAGGCCGAGCACGGCACCGCCGATCGCGCCGACCGCCGCACCTTTGATCATGTCTTCGGCGAAATAATCGCCGGTGGCGTCCAAGGCGACCCGCTGCTGGTAGCAGGCATCGGCGGTGTCGGTGCCGATCCGCTGCTCGCGCGTCGTTCCGCACCCCGACAGGGTCAGCGCAACCACGGCAAGCATGGCCGCCGCGGCCCGCACAGGCCTGGCAACGAACATGTTTCCCCCCAAGCTCGAGATAGCTGTCCACTGGGGCGCTGGACGCGCTCCCACCTAGTCGTGTACCGCCATCCATTCCAACGAGGCAAGCGGGTTACCTAAAAAATTGCCGATCGCGCGCCGTTACCACGGCGCAAGGTGGTCGAGTTGCGCCCCGACCTCGACCGGGACAAGGGCCGCGCGGTCGGATGGGTGCTCGACCGGGAGGCGTATCCGTATCTCGAACCCGCGGACATCGAGGCCTGCCTGCTCTTTGGGGCACAGCTCGCCGGGAAAGCCCCCGCGCCCGCGGAGCGGCACCGGGTAGACCAACATGAAGCTGTTGCTTGACGCCTGCTTGTCTCCGGGCATCGTCGCGGTGCAGCAAGAGGAAAAGCATGATAAGGACTTCGGCCGCCTGGTCTTCGAACGCGGCCTTCCCCATGCCGGCTTGGTGAGGATTGCGCCGTCGGTATGGATCGACGATCAGCCTTTTCGGCTGCGGACGGTGTTGGCCCGGCACGGCGATAGGTTGCGTGTTGGTGGCGTCATCACGGTCGATAAGGACAAGGATCGGTTTCGCACCGCGGTCGACGAGGGGGCGTCGGAGCGGACATCAACATCCTCGCCGCTTGGCTGATGGACACCGCCGAGAAGGCGATGGCGACCCAGCCGGCGCCGGTTCGGGCGCGGCTGGTCGATCGCCTCGGTCTCGCCGACGTCGCGCGCCCGCTGGGCGGAGATCGGCCGGCGGCTCGCGGTGCCCGTGTTCCACACCGACCGGACGATCGGCCAGTTCGACGGAATCGAGGCGCGCGCCGAGTTTGACCAGGACCGGGGGCGGGCGCGCCATGATGAGGTCCGGCGGCTCGGCATCCTGATCGACCGCGCGACGATCCGGCGGACGGTCGGGGGGCGCCGCGGCCAGGATCATCTTGACACCGCCGCCGGTCCGCGGCGTTAACCTTGAGGCGTCAGTTTGCCCCCCGGCGCGCCTTGGCGCCGGTCACCGATCGATGGAGTCACGACGGCCGATGTCCACCGCCCTCGACGACGTGCTGGCCCGCCTCGACCACGGCCTCGACGACAGCCTGGCGCGGCTGTTCGCGCTGTTGCGCATCCCGAGCGTGTCGACCGATCCCGCCTACGACCGCGCCTGCACCGCGGCGGCGGCGTGGCTGGTCGAGACCTTGTCCGGGCTCGGCTTTGCCGCCTCGGTGCGGCCGACCGTCGGCAAGCCGATGGTGGTCGCGCATTGGCCGGCGCCCGACGCCGGTGCACCGGCGGCGACGGCGCCGAACGGCGCCGGACGGGTGTTGTTCTACGGCCATTACGACGTCCAGCCGCCCGATCCCCTGGAGCTGTGGGACACCCCGCCGTTCGAGCCGCGGATCGAGGTCGCCGAGGACGGCAGCCGGCGGATCGTCGCGCGCGGCGCGTCGGACGACAAGGGCCAGCTGATGACCTTCGTCGAGGCGTGCCGGGCCTGGCTCGCCGCGACCGGGTCTTTGCCGGTGCCGGTGACCATCCTGTTCGAGGGCGAGGAGGAGACCGGCAGCCCGAGCCTGCCCGCATTCCTCGCCGCTCACCGCGAGGAGCTCAAGGCCGAGGTCGCGTTGGTCTGCGACACCAGCATGTGGGAACCGGGCGTGCCGGCGATCACCACCACGCTGCGCGGCCTGGTCGCCGAAGAGGTCACGATCACCGGACCCGACCGCGACCTGCACTCGGGCCTGTACGGCGGTGCTGCGATCAACCCGATCCGGGTGTTGACCCGGATCCTGGGCGCGCTGCACGACGACCGCGGACGGGTTTGCATGCCCGGCTTCTATGACGGCGTCGCGCCGGTCCCGGACGCGGTGCAGCGCCAGTGGGACGGGCTCGGCTTCGACCTCGCCGGCTTCCTCGGCGGCGTCGGATTGAGCCGGCCGGCGGGCGAGGACGGGGTGCCGGCGCTCAACCAGCTGTGGGCGCGGCCGACCTGCGACATCAACGGTATTTGCGGCGGCTACACCGGCACCGGCGCCAAGACCGTGATCCCGCGCGAGGCCTTTGCCAAGGTGTCGTTCCGGCTGGTCGGCGGCCAGGACCCGGCGGCGGTGCGCGACGCCTTCCACCGCTTCGTGCGCGACCGCTTGCCGGGCGACTGCGTCGCCCGGTTCGAAAACCATGCCGCCAGTCCGGCGATCGTGCTGGCGACCGAGACCGCCCAGATGGCGGCGACGCGGGCGGCGCTGGCGTCCGAGTTCGGCACCGACCCGGTGCTGATGGGCTGCGGCGGCTCGATCCCGATCGTCGGGCAGTTCAAGCGCGACCTCGGGATCGACAGCCTGTTGGTCGGCTTTGCGCTCGACGACGACCGGGTCCACAGCCCGAACGAAAAGTACGACGTCGCGAGCTTCCGCCATGGCGCGCGGTCGTGGGCCCGGGTGCTCGCCGCCCTGGGGGCGCGCGGCTAGGCGGCCGGCGCCGGGCGCACGGGGGCGCGGCCGGGCAATGGCGGCGGACGCGGGCGA
>JANQHG010000098.1 GCA_028277115.1 Azospirillaceae bacterium | reverse complement strand
CGGTCCGGGCCTGGGGGCTGCAGGTCGTCTGCCGGCAGCAGGGGCAGGAGAGCGGCGTGTTGACGGCCGTGATGATGCCGGACGGGCATAGCGCCGACGCGTTCAGGGCAACAACCCTCAAGCACTTCGACATTTCGTTGGGAAACGGCCTGTCGAAGCTGGCCGATCGGGTTTTCCGGATCGGCCATCTGGGCGATTTCAACGATGCCATGCTGCTGGGCACGCTTTCGGGCATCGAAATGGCCCTGGGGCAGGCCGAGGTGCCGCACGAGACCGGTGGGGTCGCCGCCGCCATGGCAGTGCTTCGGCAAGAAACCGCCACACCGACAGCAGCGGCTCAGCCGAGGAGCGCGGCGGCGGGCGCCTATGGTCAGCAACGGCGCTAGGGATCGGTGCAGCCATATCAATATCAATCACGATAAATCACTCGACGGGAGGTAAATCGATGTTTTCAATGCCACGAGGCACGGCTCCGACACTGGCCGCGATCTGTGCGCTCGCCTTGACCGTTGCGGCCAACCCGACCAGGGCCGAGGCTCAGACTTATCCGTCCCGGAGCATTGAAGTCGTTCATCAATACGGCGCGGGCGGCGGCACCGACCGCTTCATCCGCGCCGTCGGCGTGCCGTTCGAAGATGTCACCGGCCAAGCGCTGGTGCCGATCTCCGTTCAAGGCGGCGGCGGCATCCCGGCGTACGCCAATTTCCGCCTGCGGCGTTCCGACGGGTATGCGCTGATGGCAATCGGTCCGGACCAAGTGATCGCCCACGCGCTGGGACGGATCGACATCAACACGCTCATGCCCCTGGCACGGGTCCAGTATGACCAGGGCCTATTTATCGTGCGAAGCGACAGTCCATTTGAAACCATTCATGACTTGATTGCGACGGCCAAGGCCGATCCCGGCGCCATCAAGGTCGGCATAACCGGCGCCGCCGGGTTTGACGAGACCCTGGTCGGCCTTTGGAACCTGCGGTCCGGGGCCGAAGTGACCGCGGTGCCCTTCGGCTCGGCTGAAATGGTGTCCAACACCCTCGGCGGTCAAGTAGACGCGATGTACGAGGAATACGGACCGGCGCGCGGTCTGCTCGAGTCAGGAGATTTGCGAGCGCTGGTGGTATTCTCCGAACAACGCCTGCCGGTGCTCCCGGACGTGCCGACGGCGCAAGAACTCGGCTATGACGTCACCCTTGGCCGCTGGCGTGCGTTCGCGATGCACGCGGACGCCGATCCGGACCACGCGGCAGTGCTGGTCGATGCGATCGCTCATGCGGTGGAAACGGACAGCTACAAGACCTTCGAGGCTCAGAGTGCGCTCCAGTACCGGTCGGTCTTGCTCGGACCGAGTGACTTTAGGGCCTTCGTCGACCGCGAAGCCGAAGTCTATACCGCTGTTCTGACGCAGCTCGGGTTCATTCAATAACCACTCCCGATGGACACGGACCTGCGGAGCAGAACCGGCGCCGCAGGTCCGCGCGGGGCCCATCCGAGCGGAACGCCGACACCGGACAAGGCGAAAAAATGGGCAAAGCAATTGTGAATCTGGCGGTTGCCGGATTTTTTTTCCTCGGGTCGATCTGGCTGTGGTACATCGCCGACGGGTTTCCGACCTCACCACGGTATAGCCAGATCGACACGGATTATTGGCCGAAACTGGTGTTCGCCCTGATGGCGCTGACCACAGGCGGGCAGGTCGTCAGCTCCGCCCTCAGTCTGCGCGCCGAACTCAAGGCGTGGAATGCCGGCCTGGCCCCCGACACCGGCATGCCGTCCGCGCAAAGCATGTTTATTTTTCTGCGCGTGATCGCCATGGCCGTTCTGATTATGGCTTACTATTTTGGTTTTCAGTATCTAGGATTTTCAATTGCGACTGTGCTGTTCTTGTGGCTGGCAACTTTTACCGTGTCGTTCAGGAATGCGGCGGTCAAGATATTGTTCGCGCCATTATTTACCATGGCCCTTGCCCTTATCTTCACACAGGTACTTGCGCTGCCGCTACCGCGTGGTGTCGGCGTATTTTATGATATCAGTCTGCTGCTTTACTAGTGCAGCCCGGCTCAAATCCTGACCTGGTCAGGATTTGAGCCGGAAAGCGGTACGCCAAGATGAAGAATGCGCCGCGGCGGACCACTGACAGCATAATATTGCTTCCGCCGCGGTGTACGAGAGCCGAACCTGAGTGAGTTAAACCAAATTTTGACAAAGATGTGCGGGTAACCCACCCACGCCACACCGTTGGTTTGCGAGCCTTAGGAAAGCACAACGCTCTTAAGCTCTTGCCAGACCTAGGCGCGCTCGCCGCTGTTTGGGCCGACGGGTCGCCCCCCTGGAGCCAATCGCAATGCTTGAACCGTTCGTCGAAGCCATCGCCTATATGTTTGGCAATCCAATTACATTTCTATTGATCATCTTTGCGGTGATCTGGGGTATCGCCTTCGGGTCTGTGCCGGGATTGACCGGCATCGTCGGTGTGGCGCTATTGATTCCGTTCACATTCGTGTTTGACCCGACTGAGGGGTTGCTGCTGCTCGGCGGTGTTTACGTCGGCTCGACATTCGGCGGTTCGATCTCGGCAATCCTGTTCAACACACCGGGGAGTCCAGAAGCCGCTTGTACCGCCCTCGACGGCTACCCCATGGCCAAGCGCGGACAGGCGGGCAAAGCCCTCGGTATCGCCCTTTCGGCATCGGCGATCGGGGGGATTTTCGGCACCGTTGTTCTGACCTTGCTTGCTCCGCCCATGGCCCGGCTGGCGTTGAGCTTCGGCCCGCCGGAGTATTTCGCCCTGGCGGTCCTCGGCATCACCGCGATCTCCGGGATCGGCGGCGGCTCGCTCCTCAAAGGGCTGACCGCCGGTCTCTTGGGCCTCGGTGTGGCGACCGTCGGCCTCGACCCGATCACCGGCATGGAACGTTACACGTTCGGCAATCTGGGACTCTTGACCGGTGTCAGCTTCGTGCCGGCGATCATCGGCATGTTTGCGCTGGCCGAAGTGCTGCAACGGGTGAGCGAAAGCCACCGTACCCCCGAGGCGACGGCGAAAGTCTCCACCCAGCTGCCGACGCTCCGGGAACTCTTGGCGACCCGGATCACGCTGCTGCGGTCTTCGACGGTGGGGGCGATCATTGGGGCCTTGCCCGGTGTCGGCGCCACCACCGCGGCTTTCATCAGCTACTCAGAGGCGGTTCGCTGGTCGAAACATCCAGAGGCGTTCGGCACCGGCGTTGCCGAGGGCATCGCCGCTCCCGAAGCCGCCAACAATTCGGCGGTCGGCGGTTCGATGATCCCGCTCCTGGCCCTCGGGATCCCGGGCAGCGCGACCACGGCGGTGATGCTGGGCGGACTGACGATCCACGGCATTATCCCGGGACCGTTGTTGATGCAACAGAATACGCAGCTGGTCTATTCCGTCTTCCTCGGTATGATGCTGGCCAATGTGCTGATGTTATTGTTCGGTCTCCCCGCCGCGCGGTATTTTGCTTTAATTCTGCGAGCGCCGTATGCGCTGGTCGGTCCTGCGATCGTTGTCTTGTGCATGACTGGTGTCTACGCGCTCAACTCAAATCCCTTCGACGTTGCGGTCATGCTGATCATGGGCGCAACCGGCTTCCTACTGCGTCGGCTACAGTATCCGGTCGCGTCCTTTATCATCGGTCTGGTTCTGGGACCGATCGCCGAGCTCAGTCTGCGCCAAGGCCTGATGATCGTCGATTACAGCTATTGGGCGTTCGCCAGCCGCCCGATCACGGCGGTTTTGCTGCTCGCCGCCCTGGCATCTTTGGTCTACGGCTTCTATGGACAGTATCGTCGCCATCGGGCGCGGCGGACCGCCGTCGGGGTGATGTCGATCCCGCCCGCACCGACTAACGGCGCCACCTCTGGCGGGGTCAGAGAGGGGGCTCAACCCCCTTGAGGGCGTGCCCTTCGGGGGTCGGGCTTGGATCGGATCAGGTCCCCGGGTGGGCCGTTTTAAGGATCATTCGATTAAGGACCATTCGCTCTCGGCCTGCGCGGCCGCCAACCACGGCAAGACCGGTGGTCCGCGCCTGGGCCGATGGCGGAGACCGGGGCGTTGGGCGGCAGGGCCGAGTGCGAGCTTGAGTGGGTTGACCTCCACGACTGGAGGTCAACCGTTTGGAAGTGATTCAGAGACTACAACAAGTCGATGACAAGGCCTACGGTAATAGTCCCAATAACCTCGCCGGTTTCTTTATCGGTAATGGTCCGGCTAATCTTCTGCAGAAAGCTACCGATCTCGTCGTCCCATTCCATCTCTTCGATGATTTCACCGGTGGCGCCGCCCGACATCGGCACCTGGAACTTGGGCTCGTCGCCTTGGAGAACATCACTGGTGATGACTGTCTGGCAAGCGTTCAGCCCCTTCAGATCAACGACGAACAATTCGACGATCAGCCCCCCTGTGCGCTCCTGCTGGTCGAGCATGAAGGAGGAGCAGGACTTCGCCATGATCTCATCGAATTGGGCGCCGCCGCCTTCGGCACGCCAGCGCTGGTCGCGGGCCGATATCTCGTCCGCCGTCAACGCGGCGTGTGCGGCATTCTGGGTCCGCAAGGCGTCTTGAATCTCGGCGTGATGCAACCACGGCTTCACATAGGTGTCGAACGCCGCTCTCACGCCCGCGTCGAAATCGCTGGCCTGGGCCGAGGCAAAGGCAGCGCCCACGGCAAGGGTGGCGACCAGAAAGAAAAGCCGAATAGTCATTCTGTCGATCTCCCGAGATTGTGTTTACCGTCGGTTTGATGATGAGAGGAAGCCGCAGCCTTGTCATAGGGTCGCGGCAGAGGACTCGAGCGCTCGGGCGTCGGCCTCGAGGCGGTCGAGAAGCCGGCGTACCGCCGATTGAAGACTGGTCGCGTTGCTCGATAAGTGCTCAACTGACCCAGTCAACAGGACGGCCGTTTCTTCAATCCGTTGGGCGTTCTTTGTGACACCGTCTACGGTATCCGAGACCTCGCTGGTCCGGTCCGCGACGGTCTGGACGTTCATGCTGATTTCTTGGGTTACGGTCGACTGTTCTTCGATCGCACCGGCAATGGCATCCGTGATGTGGGCGATGCGGTTCATCATATCCTGGAAACCGTTGGCGGACTGCGCCGCCAAGTCGACAGCCGTGCCGATGCCGTCGATCTGCTCTTCGATGGTGCCGGTTGCCGATCCGGTCTGTTTCGCCAGGGATTTGACTTCGCTCGCGACGACGGCGAAACCCTTGCCCGCCTGGCCGGCCCGCGCCGCTTCGATGGTTGCATTCAAAGCCAGCAGGTTTGTCTGTTTGGCGATGCCCTGCACCAATTTGATCACCTGCCGGACCTGATGCGCCGAGCCGGTTACCTCCGTTACGGTATTGACAAGCTTTACCGTTTCGTTGACCGCCTCTCGAGAGAGCGTGTTGGAGCTGTTGGTTTGACTGGAGATTTCGCGTACCGCGCTGGACATTTCATGCGTTGAGTTGGCGACAGCTGCCAGGTTGATGTTTGCATTCTGCATTGCTTCTTGCACCACTTCGACATGCCTTCGTGTGTCGCTGGCGATGTGCGTCAGTCCTTTCATCTCTTGTGCAAATTTGTCGGCGGCGGACCTTACGCTGTCTATTACCGATCGTGTCGCAGTCCCCAGTTCGGCCGAGAGAGTTCGCATCTCCCTGACCCGCTCGGCGGTTGACTTTTTCTCCGCATTTCGGTTCTCCGCCTCAAGACTGGCAATGCGTTCGGCATTCTCGCGGAAAACCTCGACCGCGCGCGCCATCGCCCCGACCTCATCGCCGCGGTCGCGGTCCGGGACAGTTACCGACCGGTTGCCGTCGGCGAGGTCGCCCATCACGCCGGTCAGGCGCTGGATCGGACCGCCGATGTTTTTATTCAGGACTGTTGTTAGGATGATGGCAATCAGAACCGCGAAGCCAAGGGACACCAGCAGCGTGGTGTTGATCCCCTCGGACACGGCGACGAGCTGTTCTTCGGCCTGGTTTTTGGCCGCTTGGAAGGCCGTGACAAGATCATTGGAGGCGGCAAAAAGTGCGGTGTTTGCCTGGCGCAGCGCCAGCGCTTCGCGCTGCAGCGCGTCGAACGCCTCCTGCAACTCGCGACTGATATCGGCCACCGAGGCGGCTTGTTGCCTTGAGACTCCGGACAAGCGCTCCTGAAGGCGTTGAGCCGCCCCGTCCATGTTTGCCGCCGCCGTACGGAAACTGGTTCGAGCGGCGGTGCGGATGTCGTCGTCGCGGGCATAGCGGTATTCAAAGGTCGCGCCTTGAGCGCGGGTCGCGGCCAGCATCAGTTTTTGAGCCTCTTCGTTGACGCTGTGGCTGTTTCGCAGTTGCTGTTGGCCGGCATCGTTCATTCGAAGGGCCCGGATCAGGCGGGCCGCATCCTGGGCCTCGGAAGCGGCGGTAAGCTGCTCGCGGGCTTGGGCACAGATGCGAGAAAAACGTTCGAGCTTGGTTGCCTGGAGCGCAGAGATGTCCGTGGAGATTTGCACAACTTGAGCAACAAGCCCGGCGACGGTCACTCCCAGGGCGTTAATGTTGCTCAGATGCTCTCTTTCCTGCTGAAGCGCTGCGGTGTAATCGCGTAGCGAAACCGCCATTCCCGATTGCCGACCGCCTTCAATGCTGGCCAGAAGTGCCTCGGCTTTGGTGGCGTCTCCGTCGTCATGCGTGCGTAGATATCTCTGCGCCGAAATCTGAACCTGCCGGACCAAGTCCAAATCGCGTCCGGCGGTCGCCATTGCCTCCCGTGCACGTTCACCGGATAATCCGAGAATGACCAGCAGGAAACCCAAAGCGAAAAGGGTCAAGATAACTAGCCCGAATGCGGCAGCGATCTTTGTTCCAATGAAAAACCTGCTGAGGGTTGTCTTGATTGCAGACATAGCGCACCTGGTTTTTGTATATTAGTGACAGAAGCCCAGACACATTGCACTGCATAGGAGTGGGCGACGTGCCGCCCTAGAGTTGCCACACGTTCTTAATCCTCCAAACCATTCGGTCGCTAACCTGGTTTCCTGAAGTCGGCATGAAGCCACAGGAAACCCGATTGCTGAGATCCGAAGACAGCCTTAACGATCCTATGCCATCGTTGCCGATCTTGTCAACTCTATTAGATACTATAGACGATCTATCAATGATTGGTTAATGGTATCGTGTGGAATATCGCACGTAAGGTATGGCTGTTACCAGGGCAGTGGCCACAATAATTCGGTCTCTCTTTTGCATCTCGGGGCAAACTCTAGATAAATTCGTCCGGTAATTGGTTGCCATCAGAGGATAGATGACGGATGAGGCTGGCCGCGCGGTGTGGTGAGCTCCGGAAATCAGGGGGACCTGGATCGTGTGATCGGGCGAGACCTTCATGCAAGACGGGCAGAGTCGCTGACGCAGAAGAGTGCGATGATCGATGTCGGATCGCCATGCCCGTTTTCAGGCGTTCGCTGCCGTCACGAGCGATCCCGGCGCGGCAGACGGTCGTATGGGGCGGCCGCATCGCGGTCGGCGGCGTCGGTTGCCGGCTCAAAAGTGCAAACGCCGGCTGAATGCTGTGACCGTTCACCTCACCTTGTACGCATACCTTGTACGCATGCGGCAGCGGGGACCGGACAATGGGGCTGTCCGCGTCGGGCTCGGCCCAGGGTCTGTGCGATGTATGACCAGGGATCGAGGGGTGGTCGCCGGTCTTGCCCTGGCCTTGGCCGAGACCGGCCTGCGCCGCCGGGATTCTCCGGCCACCTGTCCCTATTCGGTGGACCTGCTCCTGGCCGACACCGATCTGACCTGAACGACCGGATCGCTCCCCGGCAACGTTGCCCCACCGCCACGGATGCGTGGCCGTTCGGTCGCGGTGACGGCTTCGTGTTCGCACGTGCGGCAGCGGACGTGCTAGCAGCAACGGTCCGGTGCGAATGCCGGCGCGGGATGGGTGGTGCCACGGTGGGGCAGGGGACGGACAGGGCAATGGCAGGGCGGGTGGTGGACGTCGGGGTGGTGGACGTCGGGGTGGTGGTCGATCTGGTCTGGTCGGACAACGCCGGCGGCCATGTCAAATGCTGGGAGAATTTTGCGCGCGCCGCGGTCGGGTTCGCCGACCGGCTGTCGCTCACCCTCTACGTCCTCGGCCCCGCGGCGCGCACGGTCGAGCTGTCGGAGACCGTGCGCTACTGCGTGTTGCCGGCGCGGCTCGGCACCGACCGGTTCGCGATGCTGACCCAAGGGGCGGGGCACACCGATCTCGCCGGCCATCACCCCGAGCTGGCGCGGCGCCTGCGCCACCATCAGGTGCTGCAGGCGACCAGCGTGTTCGCCTTTGCCCAGACCGCGCGCACGGTGGCGCGGCGCCACCGCTTGCCGCTGATCTACTCCAGCCACACCGACTATCGGGTGCTGACCGCGGTCTACACCCGCGAGATCATCGCCCGGGTGCTCGGCACCGGCGTGGTCGCGCGGTTGCTGGTCGGACCGCTCGGGGTCGCCGAGCGCGCCGGTCGGGCGGCCGAGCGGCGCTGCCGGCGCTTCCAGGCGGGGTGCGACCATGTCCTGGTGTCCGGCCCCAAGGAGTATGCCGAGGCGGCGCAGGTGGTCGCGCCCGGCCGGCTCAGCCGGCTGCGCCGCGGCATCGACAAGACCCGCTTTTCGCCGGCGCGCCGGCGGCCCGGCTGGCTCGCCGACCAGTTCGGGGTGCCCGATCGGGTGCCGGTGATCCTGTTCGCCGGCCGGGTCGACGACAGCAAGCGCGCGACCCTGGTCGCCGAGGCGGTGCGCCGGCTGCTCGACGACGGCGTCGCCTGCCATCTGCTGGTCGCCGGCACCGGTGCGGCGGTGCCGGCGATCCGCGCCCTGCTCGGCCCCGCGGTGACGCTGGCCGGGCCGATCAGCCAGGACTGTCTGGCCGAGGTGTTCGCCAATGCCGACGTGTTCGCGTTCCCGTCGGAGTCCGAGGTGGTCGGCAACGTGGTGATCGAGGCCAAAGCGTCCGGCCTGCCGGTGATCGTGTCGGCGACCGGCAAGACCGCGGAGCAGATATTCGCCGACGGGGCCGATGGTCTGTTGCTGCACGACCGCAGCGCCGCCGGGCTCGCCGAGCTGTTGCGTGCGCTGATCGCCGATCCGGCGCGCCGCCACGCACTCGGCGCCGCGGCGCGGCGGTCGATCGAGGAGCGCTGGCCGAGTTGGGGCGACGTGCTCGCCGAAGACCTGTTGCCGGTGTGGCAGCGTCTGGGCGGGATCGCAGCACCTGCGGTGGCGGCATGACCGCCGCGGCGACCGACGCGGACGACGCCTGGCCGCGCCGGCGCGGCGCGGCGATCGGCCGGGTCGCGACCGCGCTCCTGCTCGGCGGCGGGCTGGCGCTCCTGGTCTGGCTGGTGGTCGCCCATGACCTCGACCGGGTGCTCGCCCTGCTCGAGACCTTGGGCGGCCATGTTGCAACCGTGTCCTTGGCGTACTCGCTGGCGATTGTCGCCGGGGCGGCCGCCTGGTATGTCGTGATCCGGCGCGCGCTGCCCGGGGTCGGGTTCGGCCGGCTGGTCGTCTACCGCTGGATCGGCGACGCGGTCAACCAGCTGTTGCCGGTCGCCCAGATTGGCGGCGAGATGGTGCGCACCCGGCTGTTGGTGCTCGCGGCGCGGCCCGCGCTCGGGGCGGCGACCGCATCGGCCGCGACCGTGGTCGATCTGACCGCCGGCTTCGTCGCGCTCATGCTGTACATCCTGTTCGGTCTGGTCGCGCTGGCGGTCGGGGTGCCGGGGGCGGACGGGCTGCCGGCGGCGTTGTGGATCGGGTTTGGTCTGTTCGCCCTGGTGCTCGCGGTGATGATCTGGGCTCAACGCTCCGGCGTGCTGGCGGCGCTTGCCGGGCGGCTGCGGCTTGGCTCGGTCGCGGCCGCGGCGGAGCGCTTTCGCACCGCGATCGACGAGCTTTACCGGGTGCGGTGGGACTTCGTGTGGTGCGTGGTCTGGCGGCTGGTCGCCTGGATGCTCGGCGGCGGGGCGATCTGGCTGACGCTGGCGCTGCTCGGGACCCCGGTCACCCTGGTCGAGGCGCTGGTGATCGACAGCCTGGCGCAGGGCATTCGCAACGCCGCCTTTGCGGTCCCCGGCGGCTATGGCGCGCAGGAGGGCGGCTATGTCATGACCGGCGCGCTGGTCGGGGTGTCGCCCGAGGCCGCGCTTGCGGTCGCCCTGACCAAGCGGGCACGCGACATCCTGGTCGGGGTGCCGGCGCTGATCGTTTGGCGGATCGGTGAGAGCCGGCGCGCGCCGGTTGCGGCTGCTGCTGCTGCGGCGGCGGACTGACGCTGTTTTGCCTTCCCCCGGTTAAGCGGGGGAAGGTGGCCCACGCAAGTGGGTCGGATGGGGGCATCTGGCGCCGCAGGCGCCGGCGGCGAAGCATTGGGGGCTCCGCCCCCACGTCAGGGGGTTTCACCCCCCGACACCCCCGACCAGGGGTTGCCCCCTGGACCCCACTCATTAGTCGGGGTCAAGGGGGGTGTGCCCCCTTGCGGGGGTGTCGGGGGCAGCGCCCCTGACAACGGCCGTCAGGCCGAACGCCGGCGCCGCCGACCGCGGCCATCGGTCGCGGTCCTCGCGTCGCCGACGCAACGCAACCCCTTTTCCCGCCGGACATTTTCCGCCATCTTCGCGCGCGTGTGCGGCGCATCTGCAACTGTACCAAAGCGAAGCGCCGCGGGCCCCAAGGCCCCTGTTGTCCGTGGCTCGAGGAACACGAAAACCCGATGACCCTTCTCACCCCCGATCCGGCGCCGGCGCTGCGCGGCCGCCGCGTGGTGTTTGCCGGTCTGGTCGCCGTCACCTGCACGGCGGTGTTCATCATGATGCTGCGTCTGCTCGGCGCCGACGGCCTGACCTTTGCCGAGACGGCGGTGGTGATCTGCTTTGCCGGCATGCTGCCGTGGACCGTGGTCGGGTTCTGGAATGCGGTGATCGGGTTCGGTTTGCTGGCGTTCGCGCGCGACCCGGCCGGGCTGGTCGCGCCGGTCGGGCGCCGCGGTGACCCCAAGCGACCGATCAAGAGCCGGGTTGCGATCATCATGCCGGCGTACAACGAATCGCCGGACCGGGTGTTCCGCAATCTCCACGCGGTCGCGCGCACGCTCGACGCCACCGGCGACGCCGCCCAGTTCGACATCCATTTCTTGAGCGACAGCAACGACCCGGAGATCATCGCCGAGGAAGAGGCGCGGTTCGCCGCCTGGCGCGCGATCGATCCCCGGCCGGAGCGGTTGTTCTACCGCCGGCGCACCGACAACCGCGGCCAAAAGACCGGCAACATCTGGGAGTTCCTCGACCGCTGCGGCGACCACTACGACTATTTCGTCGTGCTCGACGCCGACAGCCTGATGTCGGGCGACCTGATCGCGCGTTTAACGCGGATCATGGAGGTCTCGCCCGAGCTCGGGATTCTGCAGACCTTGGCGGTCGGCCTGCCGGCGGTTGCGCCGTTCACGCGGCTGTTCCAGTTCGGCATGCGCCACGGCATGCGCGCGTTCACCACCGGCAGCGCCTGGTGGCAGGGCGACGAAGGGCCCTATTGGGGCCACAACGCGATCTTGCGCATGGCGCCGTTCCGCCGGCACTGCCGGCTGCCGATGCTGCCCGGCCGCGCCCCCTGGGGCGGCCAGATCTTAAGCCACGATCAGGTCGAGGCGGTGTTGATGCGCCGCGCCGGCTATCAGGTCCGGGTGATCCCCGAAGAAGGCGGCAGTTACGAGGAAAACCCCCCGAGCCTGGTCGATTTCATCCGGCGCGAGCTGCGCTGGACCCAAGGAAACTTCCAGTATGTCTCGCTGTTGGCGACGCCGGGTTTACGCTGGGTCGGTCGCATTCAGCTGGTGCTCGCGATTTTGATGTATCTGTCGCCGGTGCTGTGGCTGGTCTCGACCTGGATCTGTTTCTTCTTCGTCAACTTCGGCACGGTCGACCCCAAGCTCGGCGGCTGGCTGTTCTTGACCATGATGTCGATGGTGTTCGCGCCCAAGCTGTTCGGGCTCGCCGACGTGATGATCCGCGAGAGCCGCCGGCGCACCTATGGCGGCGGGCTGAAGGTCGCGGCCGGCGCGCTCGCCGAATTGGTGATGTCGGTGGTGATCGCGCCGATCATCGCCGGCGCGATCACGGTGTTCGCGTTCGGCATGCTGTGCGGCCGCGCGATCCGCTGGCGCACCCAGGCGCGCGACGTCGTCGGCCTGCCGTGGATCGTCGCCGTCCGGGCCCTGTGGCCGCAGACCCTGATCGGCGGCGCCACTGCGCTGTGGTTCGCGGTCACCGCGCCCTGGGTCCTGCCCTATGCCGCGCCGATCCTGTTCGGGCTGGTGTTCGGGGTGCCGATCTCTTGGGTCACCGCGCTGCCGGTGATCGGACGCGGGTTCCAACGGATCGGTCTTGGCGACATCCCCGAGGATCTGACCCCGACGCCCGAGGTCGTGATCGCCGGCTTCGTCGTGCCGGAGCGCGCCACGGCGGCCGCTCCGGGCCTGGTCGCGCTGCCCCAACCGGAGTGATCGAGCGGGCGCGTGCCCAATTTTTTGACACTGTGCTGCCGGGGTGAGCACTGGATCCCGGGTATGGACAGCGACTGTCATACTAGATAGGCTCTCCTGACTTGTCGGCGGCCCTCCTATGCGGGCCCTTTGACCCTGACACATGTGCGGACCGCTCGGTCTCGCGGCGACGCTCAGGGGAATTGCTGTTCGACCGGCCCGCCGACGGCCGGTCGGACGCGACGCGGTTCGCCGCGTCGCGGCGCCTTTGATTTGAACGACCGGTCGCCCGGTCCCGCGCGCCAGCCAAAGATCTGCCGAACGTCAGGAGATCCGTGCGCATGTGTGGCATATGCGGCGAATTGCGTTTCGATGGCGCCGCCGCCGACCCGGCGGCGGTCGGACGGATGACCGAGGTCCTGGCGCCGCGCGGCCCCGACGGCAGCGGCGTTTATGCCCAAACCCGGCTCGCGGTCGGCCATCGCCGGCTTAAAATCATCGATTTGAGCGAGGCGGCCCAACAACCGATGCTGGACCCGGCGCTCGGCCTCGGCATCGTGTTCAACGGCTGCATCTACAATTATCCGGAGCTGCGCGAAACCCTTGCGGCCAAGGGCTACCAGTTCTTTTCGACCGGCGACACCGAGGTCCTGCTCAAGGCCTATCACGCCTGGGGGCCGCGGTTCGTCGATCGCCTGCACGGCATGTTCGCGCTCGCGCTGTGGGAACGCGACAGCGGCCGGGTGGTGCTGGCGCGCGACCGGCTCGGGATCAAGCCGCTCTATTACAGCGAGACGCCCGGCCGCCTGCGCTTTGCCTCGAGCCTGCCGGCGTTGGTCGCGGCGGGCGAGGTCGACACCGCGATCGACCCGGCGGCGCTGCACACCTACATGAGCTTCCACGCCGTGGTACCGGCGCCGCGCACGATCCTGGCGGGCGTGCGCAAGCTGGCGCCGGCGACCGTGATGACGATCGAGCCCGACGGCCGCACCACGACCGAGACCTATTGGTCGCTCATGTTCGAGCCGGCGCCGGGCGACGAGGCGCTGACCCCGGCCGACTGGGAAGATCAGGTGCTGGCGGCGCTGCGCCGCGCGGTCGCGCGCCGGCTGGTCGCCGACGTCCCGGTCGGGGTGTTGCTGTCGGGCGGGCTCGACAGCTCGCTGGTGGTCGGCCTGCTCGCCGAGGCGGGGCAGGGCGCGGCCGGGCTCAAGACCTTCTCGATCGGCTTTGAAAGCGTCGGCGAGGTCAGTGGCGACGAGTTCCAGTACTCCGACCTGATCGCGCGCCATTTCTCGACCGACCACCACCGCATCTTCATCGGTGCCGACCGGGCGTTGCCGGCGTTGGTCCCCTGCGTCGCGGCGATGGCCGAGCCGATGGTCAGCCATGACGCGATCGGCTTTTACCTGTTGTCCGAAGAGGTGTCGCGCCACGTCCGGGTGGTCCAAAGCGGGCAGGGCGCGGACGAGGTGTTCGCCGGCTATCACTGGTACCCGCCGCTGGTCGGCGCCAACGACCCGCTTCAAACCTACGCCCGGGTGTTCTTCGACCGCGATCACGCGGCGATGGCCGAGGTGTTGGCGCCCGAGATGCTGGGCGAGGACGCGAGCCGCGCCTTCGTCGAGGCCGCGTTCGCGGCCCCGGGCGCGCGCCGGGCGATCGACAAGGCGCTGCGCCTCGACACCACGGTGATGCTGGTCGACGACCCGGTCAAACGGGTCGACAACATGACGATGGCCTGGGGGCTCGAGGCGCGCGTGCCCTTCCTCGACCACGAACTGGTCGAGCTGGCGGCGCGGGTGCCGGCCGAGCTGAAGATCGCCGACGGCGGCAAGGGCATCTTGAAGACGATCGGCCGCCGCTTGATCCCGGCCGAGGTGATCGACCGGCCCAAGGGCTATTTCCCGGTGCCGGCGCTGACCTATCTGCGCGGCCCTTATCTTGCATTCGTGACCGAGGTGCTCGACCGGCGGGTCGCGCGCGAGCGCGGGCTGTTCAACCGGGCCTATGTCGATCGTCTGCTGGCGGCGCCGGATGAGCACATCACGCCGTTGCGCGGCTCGATGCTGTGGCAGATCGCGTTGCTCGAGCTGTGGCTCCAGACCCATCGGATCGGAGGCGTTTGAATGGCCACCACCCCCTCGCGGTTCGATCACCGCGTCGAACGCAACACCGCGCCGACGCTGGTGAACTGGCAGCTGCCGGACGACGCGCCGCCCGAGGTCGCACCGTCCGCGCGCAACGTCACGGTCTCGTGCGGCTGGGGCCGGCTGATCTTCGCCCACACCTTCCCCGATCTGGCCGACGTCGCCCAAACCTTGCGCGAAGAGCAGCCGGGCGCGCGCGACATCGCGTTTTACCTGCGCGACCCCCATGTCGTGTTGTCGCTGGCGCCGCAGGAGCTGTTCTTAGACCCCTCGCACACCTATCGTTTGTGGATGTCGCAATACCGGCCGAGCGCGCGTCGGCCCAAGGGCTTTCACTGCCGGCGCCTGCAGACCCGCGGCGACACCGAGGCGATCAACCGCATCTATGCCGCCCGCGGCATGGTCCAGGTGCCGCCGAGCTTTTTCTGGGACAAGCGCTCGAGCCGCCAGCTGCGCTACTTCGTGGCGGCCGACGCGACCACCGACCGGGTGATCGGCGCGGTCACCGGGGTGGACCATGTCGAGGCGTTCGACGATCCCGAGCGCGGCTCGTCCCTGTGGTGCCTGGCGGTCGACCCGCAGGCGACCTTCCCCGGGATCGGCGAGGCGCTGGTCCGGACCCTGGCCGAGCATTTCCTGGCGCGCGGCCGCGCGTTCATGGATTTGTCGGTGATGCACGACAACGCCAACGCAATTGCGCTGTACGAAAAGCTCGGCTTCCAGCGCGTGCCGGTGTTCACCATCAAGGCCAAGAACCCGATCAACGAAAAGCTGTTTGTCGGCCCGCCGGTCGAAGAAACGCTCAACCCCTACGCGATGATCATCATCAACGAGGCGGTGCGCCGCGGCATTCAGGTCAAGGTGATCGATGCCGAGGCCGGCTACTTTGCCTTGACCTATGGCGGCCGCACCGTGCTCTGCCGCGAAAGCTTGAGCGAGCTTACGACCGCGGTCGCGATGAGCCGCTGCGACGACAAGGCGGTGACCCGCCGGGTGCTCGAGGCCGCCTGCCTCATGGTGCCGCCCCAGACCTTGGCCGGCACCCCCGCCGACAACGCCGCATTCCTGGAGCGCCACGGCGCACTCGTGGTCAAGCCGGTGCGCGGCGAGCAGGGGCGCGGGATCACGGTCGACGTGCGGACGCCCGCGGAGGTCGACGCCGCGATCGCCCGCGCCCGCGGCCACGCCGACCAGGTACTTTTGGAAAAGTACATCGAGGGCCACGACCTCCGGATCATCGTGATCGACGGCAAGGTGGTGGCGGGCGCGATCCGCAAGCCGGCCGAGATCACCGGCACCGGCCAACACAGCGTGCGCGCGTTGATCGAGGCGCAAAGCCGCCGCCGCGCGGCCGCGACCGGCGGCGAGAGCAAGATCCCGCTCGACGACGAGACCGAGCGCTGCGTGCGCGCCAACGGCCACGGCCTGGACGACATTTTGCCTGAGGGCGAGGCCTTGGCGGTGCGCAAGACCGCCAACCTGCACACCGGCGGCACCATCCACGACGTCACCGACCGTTTGCACCGGGTCCTGATCGATGCGGCGATCGAGGCGGCACGCGCGCTCGACATCCCGGTGGTCGGCTTCGACTTCTTGGTACCGCGGGTCGACGGCCCGGACTATGTGATCATCGAGGCGAATGAGCGCCCGGGCCTCGCCAACCATGAGCCGCAGCCGACGGCGGGGCGGTTCGTGGACCTTTTATTCCCGCGCACCGTGACGCCGGCGTGACTGCACGCTTTCACCGAGGCAGCGCCGGGACGCCTTGGCGGGTCGGCGAACACGTCCTCTGGTACACCGTTCTCGAAATCCTGATTCGAATAAGGCAGGATTTCGAGGGTAAAGGTGTACACCAAATTGCTGGTATAGCCCGGCGCAAACCTTGACATGCTCAAGATTTGCGCCGGCGCGGCGCGCCGGTAAGCTGTACGAGAAGATGATTAGGGACCCGGCATCCAGGACCCGCTCGCTCCACGCGTCCAACTGGTCGATGCCGGTGGTACCGCGAACCCGCTCCTCGACCGCGGTCGGCACCGCGCCGAACTTTCGGCGGAACTGGCGCAGCAGCACATCGGCGCGGCCCTTGGCTTCGCCTTCTGCCATCCGCTGTCTGGCGGCGATCGACACCATTTCGTCCTCCCACTCCGGCCGGACCCTCAGGCTGTTGGGTTCTATCTTCAATGCGGCATGAGGAATCTTGGCCCTGATCCTGATTGTCAGAGTCTTCCGTATTTCGAAATGACACCAGAGGATGCGGACGCGTATTTTGTGAGAGGGATGCTGATCTGGATATCAGCGAGTTGATGAGCAACCAGATGGGTCGCAGGTTGGCGCCAGAGGTCAGTTCACCGGCTCGGCACCCGGATCCGCGCGGCGGCGGTGTCCGACTGGCCGAGCAAGGCCCGAAAGAGCCGGTCGTGGGGCTGGGGTGGATCGGTCATGTCGGGGCGAGACGGTCACCATCGGGTTTGCAGACGGTCCCCCAACCTTGCCCGGCAGTGCAGACCGGCCGAGGCGAGCGCCGCTGCGCATTGCGCCCACAAGCGTTTCGCAAACGACCAGGCACCGCGCCCCTAGACCGATCGCGCCTCGAAATCGATCCTGGGGTCGACCACGACATACATGATGTCGCCGACCAGGTTCATCACCAGGCCGAGCAGGGTGAACACGTACAGCGTGCCGAACATCACCGGATAGTCGCGGTTGATCGCCGCCTCGAAGCCGAGCAGGCCGAGGCCGTCGAGCGAGAAGATCACCTCGATCAGCAACGACCCGGTGAACAGGATCGCGATGAACGCGCTCGGGAAGCCCGCGATCACGATCAGCATCGCGTTGCGGAAGATGTGGCCGTAGAGCACCCGGCGTTCGGTCAGGCCCTTGGCGCGCGCGGTCAGGACATACTGTTTGTTGACCTCTTCCAGAAACGCGTTCTTGGTCAACATGGTCAGGCCGGCAAAGCCGCCGATCGTCAGCGCCAACACCGGCAGCGCGATGTGCCACAGGTAATCGACGATTTGTTGGTACCACGCGAGGTCGGCGAAATTGTCGGAGACCAGGCCGCGCAACGGGAACCAGTCGAGATAGCGGCCGCCGGCGAACACCACGATCAAGAACACCGCGAACAAGAAGCTCGGGATCGCGTA
>JANQHG010000018.1 GCA_028277115.1 Azospirillaceae bacterium | reverse complement strand
GACCGCCGGTGCCGCGGCAGCGGGACCGGTCTCACCGACACCGGTTGCGGGGTTGAACACGAATTCACCGGTCAGCGACGACGCCTCCCACGGCACCTGCAGACCATCGGACCGGCGCATCACCTCAGAGCGCGCCCGCTTGAACATGGTCTCGACCGCCAGATCCGGGGTCGCGAGCGCCCCCAACAACGCCCCGGTATAGAGGCCGTGCCGGCCCTCGCCATCCGACGCCACCGCCCCGGGCGCGGTCGCGTAGGCGATCAGCGTGCCGCTGGGCGCGGTCATCGGCGCCAGCCCGCCGCCGCCGCCGCTGCGGAACCGCCGCTCGAACGGGTTGTTGCGGCAGGCGTCCAGGATCAAGATGTTGAGACGGCTGCGGCCGCGCGCCATCTGATCGAGCACCAGGTCGGCGTCGATCGCCTCGAGCCGGACGTCGCCGGGCGCCGAGATCCGGGCGTCGACCGGCAACAAATAGTTGCGGCCGTCGAGTTGGACGCCGTGGCCCGAGTAATAGACCAAGGCCACCGTGTCGGGGTCGAGCGCGCGGCCGAACGCGCCGATCGCGTCCTCCATCGCCGCCTTGTCGGCGTCGGCGTGGAGCGCCACCGCAAAGCCGAGGCGCCCCAGTGCCGCGGCGATCGCCCGGGCATCATTGAACGGGTTGCGCAGCTCGGCCTCGGGATAGGCCGCGTTGCCGATCACCAGGGCGCGGCGCGTCTCCGCCGCCGCCGGGCCCGCCACGCCCACCAGCAACACAACCGCCGCAAGCAGCGCGCGCGGCCCGGCCCGACCGATCGATCGGCGGCGGCGGGACCGGTGGTCGGGGGCCGGCGGCGCGGCAGGCGGGCGGACGGGCATGGACGGTCTCCCCCTCGGCTGGTCGGCCTTTGGCCCTTCGGCTGATCGGCCGGTGCGCCTCCTACTTTAGACAGAAACCGACGGGCGGCGCGGCAAGAACTCCTTCCCCCGCCCCAAGGCGGGGTGGCCGGACCCGCGGCCGGATGAGGGTCGACCGGCGACAAAGGAGCCGGTCGGCAAGGCCGCCTCGCGACCGGGCGACGGCGGTTGCCGGGCGGCACCGCCGTCTGCCCCCCTCTAACTCCCCCCACGGCCGTGGGGGGGAGGACGGTCCCCCCTTTCGGCGGGGATACCACGCAGTTTCATCCAGGGTGGGTCGGCCGACGGACGGTGGGAAACGACCAACGGTCCTGGTGCCGACCCCGCCTCGAATCGCACCGGGCCGAAGCTGCACGCAGTTTGCATGGCGGGTCTGGTCCCGGCACGGATCGACCCGCGGGTCTACCGGCCACACCTTGAGGGGACTGTGTAACTTATTGGTGTTGGTGCGCCGCACCAAAAACCCACAGCGTGCATCTGTATTGAGCCAGATCAACGACCACGCCCGGGCGCCACGGGACGATCGGGCGAAGATCGACCAGGGCGACGCCCCGCCCACCAGCGCCGACGCCGTGACCGAGGGGCCATGAAGTACAAGGGCTTCCGTGCCGAGATCGACTTTCGCCCGGACTCGGGCGAGCTCCACGGCCGCTTGGTCGACCGGCGGAGCGGCACCGACTGCGGTGTCACCGTCACCGCCCGCACCATCGGCGATCTGACCCGGGCATTTCGCGACGCGGTCGACCGGCTGGTCCTGGGACGGACCATGCCGTCGTCGGCGATGGTCGCCGGTCCGGGCGGCGAGGTCTGGACCGCTGCTCGAGTCGTCCGGATGCTGGCGCTACGCGATCTGTGACGCCGGACGGCGCGTCGCCGCCCGATTGCGTCACTATGTCGCGAATGGTGTTGCTTGAGCCACATCAAGGCATGATCTGCACCGACGTAACAGACTGTCGTCCATGTTCGATGTCCGGCCCGGGGTTGACCCATGATGGAGTACCGGGGCTACAAGGCCCAGATCGACTTCGACGACGAGGCCGGGTGTTTTGTCGGTGAGGTCATCAACTCGCGCTATCTCATGCATTTTTCCGGGCGGTCGGTCGAAGAGTTGCGCACAGCGCTGAAAGGCGCGGTGGACGCCTATCTCGATCTGTGTGCGATCCATGGCGACGTCCCGTCGGGCCTGCCGCCGGGACGCCTGTCGATCCAGCTGAGGCCGGATCTGCATCGCAGCATCGTCGCGGCCGCGGCGCGCGAGGGCAAGGCGGTCCAGACCTGGATCACCGAACGTCTGTCCGAAGCGGCCGGCGGCGCATCGCCGGTTTGAGCCGGCATGCCGACGGCCGGCGCGCGCTTCCGCCGCTCCCGGAACGGCGACGATTTTCCTTGCATTTCCGGGCCTACCGCCCATTTTCTGTCGTCCACGACGCATTCGCAGACGCCAATGGCCCCCGGGTGGGTTAAGCAACGCGTACAGCGTCCTTTTTGGCCGTACCGATCGCCCGCGCCCCGTCGCGGGTTTCGAGGTGCCCCGTGTTCGGGTGCCGGTCGGTCCCGAGAGGGAGGTGAGTATGTTTGCAATCCACGCCAGGGCTACCTCCGCTTAGCCCCAATCGGCCGGCCGACCGGGCGCATGGCGCGCCGCGCCACGCCGGCTGGACGGTGAGCCGGCGCGAACCGACGCCGCTCCCGTCGGACGAACAGGCGGCCGGAACCGCCGGGCGATCGCGGCCGACGGCTGCGCCCGGGCCAGGGGCCGCCTCGGGGACCAAGACCAACGGGAGGCCGCACCGGGCCGCCGGGGTAACACCCACCGGCGGCCCGGTGGTCGTGGTCTTCAGGGGGTTTTTCTTGCGATGGGGTTTTTGCGATCTTCCTGTGCCGCCCGGCCGATCGAGGCCGGCGGGCGGGGGACGGCGTTGGACCGGCCGACCGCTGTCGGATGGCGACGGCCGAGCGTCGCCGAGGTGATTGCCGCACGACGGCCGAGCGAGCCGCTTGAGTGTCTGAGACCCGACGTTCTGACCGGCATTGCGCGCAGCTTCGTCGCGGCGTTTCCGGGCGAGGTCTTGTATGCGGTCAAAGCGAACCCGCGGGCTGCGGTGGTCGGCGCGCTCGCGCGCGGCGGCATCAGCCATTTCGACGTCGCCTCGCCGGCCGAGATTAAGCGGCTGCGCCGACTCTGCCCGACCGCCGAGCTGCACTATATGCACCCGGTCAAGAGCCGGTCCGCGATCGCCGCGGCGTGGCGTGACCATGGCGTGCGCGACTATGCGCTCGACAGCGCGTCCGAGCTCGACAAGATCCTGGACGAAACCGGCGGCACCGGCGGCACCGCGGCCGGCCGCGGCCTGATGGTGCGGCTCGCGGTGCCCAACCCGACCGCACTGCACGGCCTGTCGGGTAAGTTCGGGGCCGATCCGCGGACCGCGATCGCGCTGCTCCGCCGCGGGCGCGCCCACGCGACCCGGCTCGGCCTGACCTTCCATGTTGGCTCGCAGTGCCTTGATCCGGCGGATTTCGAGACCGCGCTGGCGCGGGTCGGCGAGGTGATCGCCGCAGCCCGGGTCGCGATCGACGTGATCGACGTCGGCGGCGGCTTTCCGGTCGCCTATGCCGACATCACACCGCCGCCGCTGAGCGCGTTTTGGGCCGCAATCCGCCGCGGGGTCGCCCGGCTTGGTCTTGCGCCGTCGGTCCGCCTGTGGTGCGAGCCGGGCCGCGCGCTGGCCGCGCCGGGCGGCTCGATGGTGCTCCAGGTGGTGCATCGGCGCGGCCGCGCGCTCTACGTCAATGACGGTGTGTACGGCAGCCTGTCGGACGGCGGCCGAGAGGGCGTGCGCTATCCGGTGCGGCTCCATCGCGACCCGGCCCGCCCGGCGCCGACGGCCGCGACGGTGCCGTTCACCCTGTTCGGGCCGACCTGCGACAGCGTCGATTTCATCCCGGGACCGTTCCTGTTGCCCGACGATGTCGCCGAGGGCGACTGGATCGAGCTCGGTCAACTCGGCGCCTACGGCACCGCGCTCGGCGCCCGCTTCAACGGCTTCGGGGCCGCCGAACAGGTCGAGGTCCGCGACCCGCCACTCGACCATGCCGACCCGGCCGCCGGTCCGGCTTCGGTGCGCCTTGCAGAGTGCGACGCCGCCCGCCCCGCCTTCCCACTTTGCATTCCGGCTGACGCAGAAAGCACCGCGACCGGCCAAGCGTGACCAAGGCGCCCCCGAGACCGGCCGCGTCCGGCCGGTCTCGGGGCCTTTGGCCTATCGGTTGCATCGCGCTTCTTATCGCACTGTCGCGGAGGCAGCGATGACCGATCTGACGCTTTATGACGACAGCACGGCCTTGGACATCGACCGTCAAGTCGTGCGACAATTCGCCCGAAAGCTGCAAAAGTTAGCGTCCCACCACGAACAACGTGGCGATTTTGGCGAGGCGGAGCGGCTGCGTCACAATGCGCGCCGATCGATTCGGTCCCTGATCGGTCTGGCGTAGCGACCAATCAGGTAACGCAACTGCGCAAAGCGTTGTCGATCTCTGCCAAGGCGATCCATGGAGCGCGGGTGGTGCCCCGTCTGCCGGCCGGTGCCGGTCGCGCGGTCCTCAAGATCGGGGACTGTCACCCCGCCCGCCCCGTGTCAAACCAGGTCCAGGCCGGTACCGGCGGCCCGTCGCCCTGACCCGCGCGACTGTCGTGGACCCTCAATCCAAGATCACATGCGGCACGAAACGGGCGTCATCGGTGGTGATCGGCCCCGTATCCTCACGGATGCCGAGACCGGCCGGTTCGCTCGCCACCACCCAGCAGCCGCACACCGGATAGCGGCCGTCGAGTGCCGGCAATGGATGAAGCGCCTGGACGATCCCGGCACCGCCGCCGTACGGGCCGTCGCGGCCGACCACCCGGCCGTCCGCCGCCCGCAGCGTGACGTTGGCGCCCTCGCGCCCCAACAGCGGCTTTTCAACATGGCCGCCCCGACGCAACGCGTCGGCCGCCGGGGTGTCGGCGAACGCCGCCGGCAGCAGGTTGGGATGGCCCTCGAACATCTCCCACAACAGTGCGAGCACACCCTTGTTCGACAGGATCGCCTTCCACGGCGGCTCGATGAACCGGGTGCCCGAGGCCGGGATCTGTTGGCCGAACGGGTCGGCCATCAGCCACTCCCACGGGTAGAGCTTGAACAGGGTGGTGATCACCTGGTCGTCGGTGTCAGTGAAGCGGCCGGCCGGGTCGATCCCGATCTCCTCGATCCGGAGCAGGGTGACCTCAAGCCCGGCCTGGACCGCGCAGTCGGCGATGTACTCCGTGGTGCCGCGGTCTTCGACGCTGTCGCCGCTCCAACAGCAGTGCAATCGCCCCTCGATCCCGAGCCCGCCGAACGCCGCTTCGAGGCGCTCGTGCAACGAGTTGAACTGGTCGCAGCCGTCGGGGATCAGGCCGCGCGCCATCGCCTGTTCCAGCCACAGCCACTGGAACACCGCCGATTCGTACAGCGCAGTCGGGGTGTCGGCGTTGTACTCGTAAAGCTTCGGCGGGCCGTTGCCGTCGTAGGCAAAGTCCATCCGGCCATAGAGATTGCGTTCGCGCCGGTGCCAGCTGTCGGTGATCGTCTGGAAGAACAGCTGAGGTATGCCGAGCCGCGCAAGGACCCGATGATCGGCGACCGCGCGCTCGACCACCGCAAAGCACATCTCCTCGACCGCGCCGACCGCGGTTTCGAGATCCTCTTCGATCTCGTGCAGGCTGAACCGGTAGCACGCGCTCTCGTCCCAATAGGGATCGCCGTCAAGGGTGTGGAAGACGAAGCCGTGCGCCTCGGCGGTCGCGCGCCAGTCGTCGCGCTCCGGGATCGCCAGTCGCTGCATCGGGCCGGGGCCTCTCGTTGCGGGTCGAACGCGTCGAACGTGTTGGCGAAAAGCTGTTTTTTTGATTTTGATTACGACGCGCTGGTGGCGGAATAGGCGCGCGCGCTCGCCCCGAAGCCGCCGCGACGAATCGTCGAGGTCTTGACCGTCGGCGCCGCCGCCGCCGACCGGCTGACCGCCACCCGGCCGGTGGCGCCGCCGACCGACTGGTTGTCGGCGGTGCGAAGGTCGCTCGCGCCGCGGCTCCGGTAGAGCGGTTGGGTCGCAACCCCGCTGCCGAAGCCGCCGCCCAGCAACTGACCCATCATGAACCCGGCCATCAGCGGCATGAACACCGACCCGCCGCTCGAGGTCTGATAGGGCGCGATCTCGCACTCGCCAGCGCCGAAATCGGCCTCGCAGTCTGCGACCGACGCGTACTTCGGCGACGTCTGGACATGGGTGCGCTCGGCGGTCGCCTGTTGGCCGCGGCACTCGTCCGCGCTCAGTTCCGCGGCCTGCTGGCACTCCTCGACCGATCGAAACACCAACGCGTCGACCTGCGGCTCCTCGCACGCGGAAAGACTGAGCGCCGTCGTCCCCATCAGGACCAGACGGATCGCACCCGATCGCTTCATGCCCACCCCCGTTGATCACGGCCCCGGCCGGCCCGGTCGGTCCGGTGGATTTGACCGATCTGTTGACGCCGGTCTGCCAGGCTCGAACCGGCAAGCCCGCATGGACTCCGTGGCCGATTATCCCCTTTTTCGCCGATCGACCGCCCGGTGGCAAGCACCGTCATGGCCGCACTCGCGCCTGAGGCTGTGTTGCTTTTGTGTTTAATCCTTTTGAGGTTGTGGCGCACGACAGATCGGACCATTGTGCCACCTGGCCGACCTTACGATATTCTGTCATGATCGGTGGTCCAAGGATCTCCAAAAGGACAACCATGATACATGTCGATGCGGCAGTCGAGGTGCGGCGGCAAGAACAGATGACCGCCGAAAACTCGGACGAAGAACGGTCGATGCCGGCGCTCGCGCATGCGAAGATTTTGGTTGCGGTCCGCTCTCGGCGCGCGCAAACGGCGATCGCGCGCGCGCTTGCCTATCTCGGTGACCTCACAGTGGTTGACGACGGCTGGTCGTGCGTGCGTTTGGCCCATGAGCGGTCTTTCGACCTGATCTTGGTCGCCTCGGACCTGACCAACATGAAGGGCCGCGAGGCGGTGCTGTCGCTGCGCGGCGAATCGCGGCTGGCGCAGTTGCCGATCGTCTTTCTGGCCGACGCCCGCGACCGCGCCTCGGGCGCGGTCGCGGGCGACCGCCGGCTGATCCTGTTGCCCGACGAACCGATCGAAGAGGCCAAGCTTGTCTATGTCGTGATGAAGCTCTTGGCAGCGTCCGAGGAGGAGGCGTGGCAGGCGCTGCCCGAACGCCAGCGGATCGCGCTGGTCGCGGCCAGGCAGCTGTACGACCGGTTGGCCCGCCAGCGCGGTCATTTGTCCGGCGAGGATATGGAGCTGGTCCGCTCGACCGCGGCGTCGCTGGTCCGCCTGGTCCACGAGGGCGACGCCGGCGAGCTCCTGACCACGCTCCATGCCCACGACGACGCCACCTTCGCCCACACGATCGAGGTCGCGGTGCTGCTGGCGCGCTTCGGGGTCGCGCTCGACGTCCCGGCGGTCGACGTCCACATCCTGTCGCAGGCGGGCCTGCTTCACGACATCGGCAAGCTCGCGATCCCGCTGCCGGTCCTGGTCAAGCCGGCGCCGCTCGATGCCCGGGAGTGGGCGATTATGCGCCGCCATCCGGGGCTCGGCGCCGAGTTGCTGCGCCCGGTGCCCGAAGTGCCGCGCACCGTGGTCGCGGCGGTCGAAAGCCACCACGAACGGCTCGACGGCAGCGGCTATCCCGGCGGTCTGAAGGGCAGCGAGATCGACGACGTCGCGCTGTTGACCGCGGTCGCCGACGTCTTTGCCGCGCTGACCGACCGGCGGCCGTACAAACGCTCGATGAGCCCGGACGAAGCGTTCAAGATCATGCGCGAGATGTCGGGGCGCCATCTCGAACCTGGGTTCACCGATCGCTTCATCGAGGTGGTCTCGGCCTGACCCGCCGGGGCCGCCCGCGGACGCCCCGGACACTCACGCCTGGCGGGCCTCGATGATGCTGCGGCGGATCTCGCGGGTCCGGGTGAACAGATCGAACAAGGCCTCGCCCTCGCCCCAGCGGATCGCGCGTTGCAGCGCGGTCAGGTCCTCGTTGAAGCGCTGGATCACGTCGAGCACGGCTTCCCGGTTGTTGAGGAAGATGTCGCGCCACATCACCGGGTCGGATGCGGCGATCCGGGTGAAATCGCGAAAGCCGGCGGCGGCGAACTTGATCACCTCGGCCCGGGTCTGCTCCTCGAGATCGACCGCGGTGCCGACGATCGTATAGGCGATCAGGTGCGGCAGATGCGAGGTGATCGCCAGCACGACGTCGTGGTGCTTGGGGTCCATCAGCTCGATCATCGACCGGCAGCCGCGCCACAGGGCGGCGACCCGCTCGACCGAGGCCTCGTTGGTGCCCGGCGCCGGGGTCAAAATGCACCAGCGCCCCTCGAACAACTCGGCGAACCCGGCTTCGGGCCCGGAATGCTCCGTGCCGGCGACCGGATGGGCCGGCACCAGATGGACGCCCGCGGGCAGCAGGGGCGCGACGTCACGCACCACCAACTGTTTGACCGAGCCGACGTCGGTGACGATCGCGCCCGGCGCCAGATGCGGCGCGATCGCCGTTGCGACTTCGGCATAGACGCCGACCGGCGTGCACAGCACCACCAGGTCGGCGCCAGCGACGATCGGGCCGAGGTCGGTGCCGACGAGATCGCACAGCCCGAGGTCGCGTGCCTTGGCGCAGCTCGCTTCGGTGCGGGCGGCGACGGTGATGGTGCGCGCCAGGCGATACCGCCGGATCGCCCGGGCGAGCGACGAGCCGATCAACCCGATCCCGATCAGCGCCACCCGGTCGAACAGAGGCTCGGCGGTGCCGGGAGCGTCTGGTCCGTCCGCGGCCGCGGCCGCGTCCGCCGCGGCGGCGCGGTCGCCGCTCGGTTCAGCCATCGCCGCCGCCGCCCTGCCGCAGGTCGGTGATCGCGTCGATCACCGCGGTGGTCTCGTCCGTGGTGCTGGTGGTGATGCGCAGGCAGTCGGGCAGCCCGTAGCCGCCCATCTGGCGGACCAGGATGCCGCGCGCCTTCAGGCCGGTCCGGACCGCGTCTGCGGCCGCGGCGTCGCCGAACGACACCAGGACGAAGTTGGCGACCGACGGGTGGACGGTGAGGCCGAGCGCGCCGAGCCGCTCGGTCAGGCGGGCACGTTCGGCCGTGTTGACCGCGCGGGCGCGCGCGACATGGTCCTGGTCGGCGATCGCCGCGAGGCCGGCCGCCTGGGTCACCGCGCCGACGTTGAACGGCCCGCGCACCCGATGGAGCGCGTCGATCACCGCCGGCGGCCCATAGGCCCAGCCGAGGCGCAGCCCGGCCAAGCCGTAGATTTTCGAAAAGGTCCGGGTCATCACCACCGAGTCGTGCCGATCGACCAAGCGGATGCCCGGTTCGTACCCCGCCTCGGTGACATATTCGGCGTACGCCGCGTCGATCACCAACAGCACCCGATCGGGCAGGCCGGCGCGCAGCCGCTCGAGCTCGTCGGCTGGCAGCCAGGTCCCGGTCGGGTTGTTCGGGTTGGCCAAAAAGACGATCCGGGTGCGCTCGGTCACCCGCGCGAGCAGGGCATCGACGTCGGCGGTCAGCGCGCGCTCGGGTGCCGCCATCGGGGTCGCGCCGGCGACCCGGGCGGCGATCGGGTAGACCAGAAAGCCGTGGACGGTGTGCAGCACCTGGTCGCCCGGCCCGGCATAGGCGAGCGCGATCAGGCCGAGCAACTCGTCCGACCCGGCGCCGCACACGATCCGCGCCGGGTCGAGGCCGTGGAGCGCGCCGAGCGCCTGGGCGAGCGCCACCGAGCCGCCGTCGGGATAGCGGTGCTGGTCCGGGGCGACCGCGCGGATCGCCGCGACCACGTGCGGGCTCGGGCCCAGCGGGTTTTCGTTCGACGCGAGCCGGATCAGCCGACCGGCCCCGTCGGCGTGGGCGTCGCCCGGAACATAGGGCGCGATGTCGAGGATGCCGGGGCGGGGGGCTGGGCCTGCCATGACGGTGTCTTTCGCTCCACGGGGCAAAGCGTCTCGGGTCTGGGTCGGGGCACGATCGCGGGCCGCGGCGGTCTGCCGAGCCGACGTCGGTCCGGAAAGCTCGACGGCAAAATGACAAATACCGCGCGGCGGGCCAAGGGACGCAATCCGGCGATCTGCGCCGCGCTGTCCTAATGGGCGGTGCGGCCGAACACGGTGTCGAGGTCGTCCGCGTCCAGCGCGGTGGTGAACCAGACCGTGATCTGGTCTTCCGACGCGGCCTTGATCCGGTCGCGCAACGCCTGCGGCACCGACGTTGCGAACCGTCTCTCCAACAGCATCAGCAACATCTCGGCGCACCCCTTTTCTTCGCCCTCGGCGCGCCCCTTGTCGTAAACGCGTTTAAGGAACTCGTTGTTCCGGATGTCGATCTCGAGGCCCATGGCGGTCGCCTCCTCACTCTACCACCGCCGTCGCCTTCTTGACCCCGGCCAGGATCATCAACCGGGTCACCGCGTCGCGGCGTTCGTTGTCATCCAATATGGTGGGCAATATGGTGGGCCAATATGGTGGGCCGGCTCATCGCGTGATTGCTTTCGACGCCGTTTCCTAGCCGCGCGGCTCGGCGTCAAGCCGCTCCGGCACCGCATAGGCGCCGACGATGTCGGTGCGCTCGAGGATCGGCCCGAGCCGGGTCGCAAGCGCCGCCAGACGCGGGTCGCCGGCGGTGACGAAACCGGCGATCTCGACCAGATGCAGGGCGACGCCGGTCGCCGCCGGGCCGAGCCAGGTCGAGAACTGACCGGGCGTGAAACCGACCGCCTCGAGCGCGTCCTTGAGCCGGCCGCGACTCAAATCCCCCGCGACCTCGATATGGACCAGAGTGCGGTCCGAGCCGGTCTCCGCCAGCCCGACCGAGGCGACCGCGAGCGCGTCGCGGTCGTCGCCGCGCGCGTTGCCGCGGCTGGCGAACGGCAGGCGCGCGACCACGTGCGGTGTCTTGCCGTCGGCGGTCGACAAATAGCGCCACCACGGGTCGTCGCCGTCGTCGTCGACCGGAAACGGCACCACCCCGACCGTGGCGGTGCGGTCGGCCACCGCGCGCACCACCGCCGCCGCGGTCGCATAGGGCGTCATCGGCACCACCGAGCCGTAATGGTCGCGCGCGATGTCCCAAAAACCGCGGCGTTCCGCCGTCGGCGCGTAGACCGCGACCGCGAACGGGCCCTGAAGCCGGGTTAAGGCCGAGATCAGCTCGCGCCAGATGCGCACGATCGCCGCCGCCGGAAACGGACCCCGGTGGCGCGCAAGCAGGCGGCGCAGCATTATCGCCTCGCGGTCCGGACGCAACGCCGGGCGGTCGCGATCCTTGATCCGGGCGATCCGCTCGACCACGTCCGTTCGCTCAAGGATCAACTGGTGGATCGCGTCGTCGATCCGGTCAATCTCGCGGCGCAGATCGTCGAGCGAAGGGGCGCTGTCGGGCATCGGGGCTCTTGCGCGTTGGTCGTCGGAACCGCCTAGGTGTAATCTCGCGCACGGCCGGAATCAAAGAAAACATTGACACATAACCACAGCCGTTCGTAGTTATGACGGCTTACGTTGGTGGTGCCGCGTTGCCGTCAGACGCAAAGGCACGCCGGCGTTTGGCGTCAAAGCCGTCTTGAGAGACTGTACACGCTTCGTGACTGCACCTGCCTCGTGACTGCACATCGCGCTCGCTGCGCCGCCGACGGCGCTCCTTGGCCCGGTCACTTGATCACGCTCGCCGAAGACCGGCCGATGCCGCTCGACAGCGGCGCCTTGCTCGGGCCGTTCGACCTCGCCTACCAAGTCTACGGGACGCTCAATGCCGACCGCTCCAACGCGGTCTTGGTGTGCCATGCGCTGACCGGGGACCAGTTCGTCGTCGACGACCACCCGGTCACCGGAAAACCGGGCTGGTGGCGGATGATGGTCGGGCCGGGGCGGCCGATCGACACCGACCGCTACTTCGTGATCTGCGCCAACGTGCTCGGCGGCTGCATGGGCACGGTCGGACCGCAGGAGACCAACCCGGAGACCGACCGGCCCTACGGCCTCGACTTTCCGGTGATCACGATCGGCGACATGGTGCGGGCGCAGAAACTGTTGGTCGATGCGCTCGGGATCGAACAGCTGTTCTGCGTGATCGGCGGCTCGATGGGCGCGATGCAGGTCCTGCAATGGGCGGTCGCCTACCCCGACACCGTGTTCTCGGCGATCCCGATCGCCGGTTCGGCGCGCCATTCGGCCCAGAACATCGCGTTCGACGAGGTCGGCCGCCAAGCGATCATGGCCGACCCCGACTGGTCCGCCGGCACCTATTGCGAAGCGGGCGCCCGGCCGCATCGCGGCCTCGCGGTGGCGCGGATGGCTGCCCACATCACCTATCTGTCCGAGACGGCGCTGCACCGCAAGTTCGGACGCAACCTGCAGAACCGACCGCGCCTGTCCTACGGCTTCGACGCCGATTTCCAGGTCGAAAGCTACCTGCGTCATCAAGGGATCACCTTCGTCGATCGGTTCGATGCCAACTCGTACCTCTACATCACCCGCGCCATGGATTACTTCGACCTGGCGGCCGAGCACGGCGGGGTGCTGTCCAACGCGTTCCGCCACCGAGGCGGGCCGACCCCGGTGCGCTTTTGCATCATCAGCTTCACCAGCGACTGGCTGTTCCCGACCCGGGAGTCGCGCGCGATCGTCCACGCGTTGAACGCGGTCGCGGCCAATGTCAGCTCGGTCGAGGTCGAGACCGACAAGGGCCATGACGCCTTCCTGCTCGACGAGCCGCAGTTCCACGAGGTGATCCGCGGCTTCGTCGACGGCTGTGCCGCCCATCGCGGTCTGGTGCGGCCGGCGAACGCGCCGGCCACGCCGGCAACCCCGACGGTGGCGCCCGACGGCGAACGGGCGGATTTGGTCGAGATCGCCGGCATGATCGTGCCGGGGGCGCGGGTGCTCGACGTCGGCTGCGGCGACGGCGCCTTGTTGCGCTATCTGACCGAGACCAAGGGGGTGGACGGGCGCGGCATCGAGCTGTCGATGGAAGGCGTGCACGACTGCGTCAGCCGCGGCCTGTCGGTGATCCAGGGCGACGCCGACACCGATCTGAAGGACTATCCGTCGGGCGCGTTCGACTATGTCGTGTTGAGCCAGACCCTGCCGGCGATCCGCGACCCGCGCGCGGTGCTCGACCATCTGGTACGGATCGGGCGGCACGCGATCGTGTCGTTTCCGAACTTCGGATACTGGCGGGTCCGGCTCGGCCTGTTGTGGGGCGGACGGATGCCGGTGACCAAGCGGCTCACCCACAGCTGGTGGGAAACCCCGAACATTCACCTGTGCACGATCACCGACTTTGTCGAGCTCAGCCGCGACCTCGGGATCACGATCGAGCGCGGGCTGATGCTCGACCGCGCCGACCGGGTGCGCGGGCGCGGCAACGGCGGCCTGGTCAATCTGATCGCCGAGCAGGCGGTGTTCTTGTTGTCGCGCGAGTCGTAGCCGCGCGGGGCCGGCGTCGCGCAGACCCGGGGCGCGCAGACCCGGGGCGCGCCGACCCGGGGCGCGCCGACCCGGGGGACGTGGTCATGCGGTCGGCACCGGCAGGATCAGGCGGCCGACCGGTTGGGGGCGCCGCGCGACGCCTGCGAAGATCTGCTTGCTCGCCTCGACCATGGTGACACCGGCGAAGGCGGAGAACCAGCGCTCGCCGACCTCCTCCCACGCCGGCGCCCAGGCCAGGCTGAACCAGGACCTGAGCGGCGGGATGAACAGGGCGTGCGCGGTCCGTTCGGGCACGAACAGGCTCTCGCGCAGCATGTGTTTCAGCTGGCTCGCCGAATAAGGATAGCCGTGGCCGAACGGCGTCGCGTCCGAGCGGGCCCAAAGACCGCGCCGGTTCGGCACCACCGTGAGCAGCCGGCCCGACCCGGCGAGCACCCGCCACAGCTCGCGCATCATCGCGCGCAGCTGCTCGGCGCCCTCGAGCCCGTGGACGATCACCACCCGGTCGACCGACAGGTCGGGCAGCGGCAGCTCGCCCTCATTGGTCAGCGCGACCACGCCCGGGCCCTCGCGCGGCCAGAACACCGCGCCCTGGGCCGCGGGCATGAACGCGAGCACCCGGTCGGCCTCCTCGCGGAACGGCCGCAGATAGGGCGTCGCATAGCCGATGCCGAGCACGACCTCGCCGCGGACATCGGGCCACAGCCGGCGCAGCCGGCGGCGGATCATCCGTCGCGCGACCTGGCCCATGCTGGTGTCGTAGAATTCGCGCAAGTCAACGACGTCGGTGTACATTTCGGCTCGTGCTTGCCAAGCTATCGAAATCGCACGGCGGCCGCCGGTTGGTGAAGGGGTGGCCCCTCGGCGTGCGGATTTCAAGGCTGTCGCAGCTGTCGCAGCTGTCGCACCGTCATCCAGGAACCCGTGCCATGGCCCGAGAGCTCTCGGTCGAAATGATCCCGGCGTTGACCGACAATTACATCTACCTGATCCACGACCCGAGCGACGACAGCGCCGCCGTGGTCGACCCGGGCGAGGCGGCGCCGGTGCGCGCGGCGTTGGCGGCGCGCGGCTGGCGGCTCACCCACATCCTCAACACCCACCACCACGGCGATCACATTTCGGGCAACGTCGCGCTCAGCGCCGAGACCGGGGCGCTGTTGATCGGCCCGGCGGCCGACGCCCACCGCATCCCGGGCCTGCGGCACGGGGCGGTCGACGGCGAAACCCTGAAGCTCGGCCGCTGGACCGCAGAGGTGATCGCGACGCCGGGCCACACCAAGGGCCATGTCGCCTATTACGTCCCCGAGGCCGGGGCGGTGTTCTGCGGCGACACCTTGTTCGCGCTCGGCTGCGGGCGGTTGTTCGAAGGCACAGCGGCCGAGATGTGGGCGTCGCTGGTCCGCCTGCGCGCCCTGCCCGGCGACACCCGGGTCTATTGCGGTCACGAATACACCGCGGCCAACGCCGGCTTTGCGACCACGGTCGACCCCGACAACGCCGCACTCGCCGCGCGGGCCCGCACCGTCGCGGCGCTCGCCGCGGCCGGCACCCCGACCGTGCCGTCGACGATCGCCGCGGAACGCGCGACCAACCCGTTCCTGCGCGCGGACGACGCCGCGCTCCAGGCGGCGGTCGGTCTGCCGGGCGCCGACCCGGTCGAAGTGTTCGCCGAACTGCGTCACCGCAAGGATCGGGCGTGACCGCCGCCGCGGCGCTGAGCGCGGCCGAGGTGATCGCCCTGCTCGGCCTCAAGCCGCATCCGGAGGGCGGACACTTCGTCGAGACCTTTCGCGATCCGGTCGCGCCGGGCGGGCGCGCCGCCTCGACCGCGATCTATTTCCTGTTGGCCGCCGGCGAACGCTCGCATTGGCATCGGGTCGATGCGGCCGAGATCTGGCACTGGTATGCCGGGGCCCCGCTCCGGCTCGATGTATCGACCGACGGGCGGACGGTGGTCGCCCATCGACTCGGGTCCGAACTTTCGGCCGGCGAGCGACCGCAGCACGCGGTGCCGGCCTGGGCCTGGCAATCTGCCGAAAGCCTCGGGGCGTGGACGCTGGTCGGCTGCACGGTCGCGCCGGGCTTCGTGTTCGATCGCTTCGAACTGGCCCCGCCCGATTGGATGCCCGCCTGACCGGCGCCGATCGCGGCGGGGCCGGAAGATCCGCAACCGTCGCCGCGTAGGTTGACCGGGCCCGGGGCAACGGTCTAAAAAGCGGTTTCGGTCGGTGCGCGATCGACAGATCGGCGTCGCACGGGCGCCGCCGCAGGGCCGCCCCGGCGCCAATCACCAGGTGTCATCAGGTGTCATCGGCCCCGTGGCAGGAACTGTGGTCCGGCGTGCGACCGCCTCGACACGGATTGACCGGCAAGATCCCGTAGCTCAGTTGGTAGAGCACTTGACTTTTAATCAAGGTGTCCTGGGTTCGAGCCCCAGCGGGATCACCATCAGCTTTTACAGTTATCTCGCGTACCACGCCAACTGATTGAGCTTTCTTTAGATTGCCCGCCCCGGCGCGAGCGGCCCTTCGGCCTGTGGTTTTTCGTGATCTTGTACGAAATCCGGTTGAACCGTTCCGTTTGGTCAGAGCAACGCCGGTCGGGGCGCGGGCCGCACCCTGGTCGATCGGGAGCGCCCTGTCCCGGGTCCGCGCCCCGACATCGACGGTGCCGCAAAGCTGAACCGCCGATCTATCTGTCTATCTGTCTATCTGACTGACTGAGCGGACCGCCGGGCGCCCGTCACCCCGGCCCGGCGGATGCCGGGCCAAACGCGTCGGCCAGCGCCCGGTCTCCCAGAGGACCGCACAAGCGCATGGTGATCGCCGCTGCCGGTTGCGGGCGGCCGAACAGGAAGCCCTGGCCATATCGGCACCCGAGCGCGCGCAACCGGTCCAACTGGACCGGATGCTCGATCCCCTCGGCAACCACGGTCGCGCCGAGCTCCTGGCCGATCAGAAGGATCGTCCGGACCAAGCTGTGCGACGGCGAATGCCCGACGTCGCGCAACCGCTCGACGAACGACCGGTCGATCTTGAAGCCGTCGATCCGGAACGCGTGCAGATAGCTGAGCGACGAGTAGCCGGTGCCGAAGTCGTCGATGTATAGACGCACCCCGCGGTCCTTCAGCCGGTCCAGGGTCTCGACCGCGTCTCGGGTCTCGTAAACCGTCGCGCTCTCGGTGATCTCGAACCCGAGATAGGACGGCCCGAGCCCGGTCTCGGCCAGCGTCCGGTCGACCTCCTGTACCAGACCCGGCTGCGCCAACCGCCGGGGCGACAGGTTGACATTGACCATCGGCGGCGGTGCGGCGCCCGCGAGCAGCCGGTGCCACTCCCGGGTCTGGCGACAGGCCTCGCCGAGCACCCAGGCCTCGAGCGGGCCGATCAGGCCGCTGTCTTCGGCGATCGAGATGAACGCGCCCGGCGGCAGCAGGCCGCGCTCGGCATGCTGCCAGCGCACCAGTGCCTCGACCCCGACGATCACGCCGGTCGCGATCTCAACCACCGGTTGGTAATAGAGTACCAGATCGCCGGCGGAGATCGCCTGGCGCAACTCGGCCTCGAGCCGGACCCGATGCATGATCCGCTGGCGCATGCGCTGGTCGAACACCTCGAACGACGCCTTGCCCGCGGTCTTGGCGCGATACATCGCGATGTCGGCGTCGCGCACCAGCGCTTCCGGGCCGTCGTAGCCGAGGTCGCCGAACGCGATCCCGATGCTGGCGGTGATCACAAGTTCGGTCCCGCCCAGGGCATGGGGCAGCCTGAGCTCGGCGAGCAACCGGGTCGCGACTTGGCGCACTGCCGTGACCTCGCGCAGGCCGTTCAACAAGATAGCGAACTCGTCGCCGCCGAGCCGGCCCAGGGCGTCGACGTCGCGAAGCTGCCGGCGCAGCCGGCCGGCGACGGCGATCAGGACCGCGTCGCCGCTGGTGTGGCCGAAGCTGTCGTTGACCGACTTGAACCCGTCGAGGTCGACGAACAAAACGGCAAACACAAAGTGCGGGTCGCGCCGTCGTCGGGCGATCGCGTCGCGGATCTTCTCCAACATCATGACGCGGTTCGGCAGACCGGTCAGCGGATCGTGCAGGGCGTCGTGGCGCAGCTGGGCTTCGATGTGCCGGCGTGCGGTGATGTCGCAATGGGCCCCACCCAGGCGCACCGGCCGCCCGGCGTCGTCGCGCACCGCAAGGCCGCGGACAAAAACCCAAATCTCCCGCCCGTCGATCCGGCGCATCCGGTGCTCGCTCTCGAACACCGGGGTTTCGCCCTCGAGATGGGCATGCAACTCGGCGAGCACCCGGTGCCGGTCCTCCGGATGGACCCGGTCGAGCCAGACCTCGGGCCCGCCGATGCCCGCGGTCTCGTGGTGGCCGACCATCGCCTTCCAACGCGGCGACACGGAGAGATCGCCGGTCTCAAGGTTCCAGTCCCACAGCCCGTCATTGGCCGCGCGCATCGCCAGGCTGTAACGGGCTTCGCTGTCGCGCAGCGCGTCGACCGCCTGCTGACGCTGGATCAGGGCGTCGCACAGGTCGTTGTAGCCGTGCGACAACGCCGCGATCTCGTCGTCGCCGACCACCGGCAGCGGCGGCGGCCACGCCGCCGGGGCTTGGCGCAGAGCGCGCAGGCCGGTGGAAATCCGCTGGATCGGCCGCACGATGTCGCGCGACACCGCGAACGCGATGCCGCCGACCAAGACAAGGCAGATCACCAATGCCGCCAGGGCGGCGCTGCGAATCGCAGCGACCGGCGCGGTCAGAGCGGCAACCGGCACCACCCCGACCATCCAGCCGCCGAACCGAGACAGCGGCAGCGTCACCACCCGCATCGCCGCGCCGTCGATCACCACCTGCCCGGTCCGCGGCTCGGGCCCCAGGTACCCGGCGACGATCGGGTCGGGCGGCATGCCGATCCGGTCCGGCGTCGGGTGCACGACCAGCCGTCCGTCCCACCCGACCACCAAGATGTCGCCGCCGGCGGCGAGCGCGGTCTCGGCCAGGCGGCGGCGCAGCGGTCCTGCGTCGATTCTAAGCCCGACAACGCCGTGCGCCGCCGCGCGATCGGCGTCAAGGATCGGCGCCACCGCCGCGATCACCGGCCCCTCGTCAGGCCCCGGGCCGGCGATCGCGGTCACCTCGACCCACGTCACCGACCCGACGGGCAGGGCCGGCGCACCCGGACGGGTCAAGGCCGCCAAGCGTTCGGCGACGACCGCCGACGGCGGCCGACCAACCGCGAGCCGGCGACCGTCGCCGGCGACCACGTCGATCCCGATCACGCCCTCGAGCACCATGTGACCACGGAGCCGCCGGATGGTCGGCGCGGCCGCGTCGGGCGGCGCGAACCCGACCGCGGCCTCCGCGGCGCCCGCACCGGCACCGCGCGGCGCCGGATCCGCCACGGCGCCGACCAGGTCCGGGTGCCCGGCCAGCGTGACCACCGTCCGCGCGATCGTGTCGATGTGGCGGGAGATCGCGTCGCGCTCGACGGTCAGGCTTTGGCGAACCGCCCGCTCGGCATGGCGATCGACCGCCCGTCGCGCCACCGTGTCGGCGGTGATCCCGAGGATCAAGATCGGAACCAGACTGAGCGCACTGCCGTACAGACACAGGCGGCGGGGCAGGTTCGGCCGGGTCAGCAAGCGGAGCATGGCGGCGGCACCCGAGCCCGGTGTCAAGCGACCCCGGCGCGTTCAGGCCGGGCCGGGGCGACGGCTCGGCTCACGCAGCCTTCGCCGCCGGGACTTCGACGTGCCGGTCGAGCCAATAGGCGATCACATCGACCACCGCCTCCCATCCCGGCTCCAGCATCATCGCATGCGCCATGCGCGAAAACACGATCGCGGTGGTCCGAAACGCCCGCGCGGTGGCATGAACCAGGTCGGGTGGCACGAAGATGTCGCGCTCCGCACCCAAGACCAGGACCGGCACGCCGGCGGCATCGGCCTTGGTCAACAGCGGGTTCATCATCATCATGTCGAAGCTGACCCGCGGCGACTCGGCCTGGAACCGGCTGCGATAGCGCGCAAGCTCGGCCACCGGAACCTCAGCCGAGAACATCGCGCGCGCCAACACCTCCATGTCGACCGCCGGCGGTCCGAACATCTGGAGCATCGACAGCTGCTGCAGGATCAACGGGTCGCGCGCGGTCATCCGGACCAGGCAATCCCACAGCCCGTCCGGCGGCACCGACGCCAGCAAAACCAAGGCCCGTGGCCGCACCGCGCGCAGGGCCCGCTGACACACCATGCCGCCCATCGAGTGGCCGATCAGCACCGGCGGCGCCGACAGCCGCGCCGCGGCCTCGGCGACATCTTCGACATAGTCATTGAGGCCGTACCACGGCAGACGTTCGCGCCCCGGGCTGGCCCCGTGCCCGCGCAGGCTCACGGCATGACACGAGAAGCCGAGGCCGGCAAAGCGCGGCAGCAGGCGTTCGTCCCAAATCCAGGCACCAGAAAAGGCGCCGTGGACGAACAACAGCGGAAACGGGCGGTGTTCCCCCTTGGGAACGCGGCTCAAGAGTTCGAGCTCGGGCATTCGGTCAGACCAGCGGCGGTGAGCACATTGTCCGGGTGCCCGAACGGCGGCGGATCAGGCCGGCAACGCGCGCCGGTCGGCCGATCGGGCGCCGCCGCCCACGACACACGCTACGGTATTTAACACTTCTTTCGCCACCAAGTCGTGGCCTATTGTGTCACCCCGGCGTTGTTTGTCGCGCACGCCCGCGCGACCGGCGCGCCCGGCCGCCCCTGGCATGGTCGAAAGCGGTCGAACGAGATCACCACCGAACCTGACCGGACCACCCACGGCACGGGCCCCGACCGGGTCCGGCCGATCAGTGAGGGACCGCCCGGCATGACCATGGCGACACCTGACCTGCGTCCGCTCGCGCACGACGGGATCGATGCGCAGCACCAACTCTTGATCGACATCGTCGGGCATGTCGACCGCGTGGTCCGCGAGGCCGGCGACCGCCGGGCCCTGTCGGCCCTGCTCAGCCGGCTGTACGACACCGCGCGGGCCCATTTCCGCGACGAGGAGCGGCTGATGCGAAGTGCCGGCTATCCCGGGCTGGCCCAGCACCGGGCGCACCACGACCAACTGCTCGGCCGGCTGGCCGGCTTCATCGCCGGCATCGAAGCGGAGACTTTGGTGTTCGATTCCAACGCGGTCGACGTCCTGCGCGACTGGGTGATCCACCATATCGACACCGACGACCACGCGTTCGGCCAACATCTGACGGGTCGCACACGGGCGCCCGCGACCGCGTGATCGGGCGCGCGACCGCGCAATCGATCCGTTGCAGCGTCTTATTGCAGCGTCTTGGACCCCGAGGGGGTAAAGTTGGCAATCTTGTCCGCACCCAGCATCATGCTGGTGAATCGGACGAACGAGATTTCACTGGTCGCGAACGACATATGGATGGCCACCACACCCATATCGATGTCACTAAAGAACAGAACCGTGGACATCCGACCTTGAATAGCACAGGTGCCGTGATAGAAATCCTGCTTGGGGTGCTTTAGGATTTTCAGGCCAGTCGCTTCGGCGCCCGCACCGAACACTTTGGTGGCGACCACGGCCAAGATCTCCTTCAACAATGGTGCCTTGGCCGGCTTGCACAGCTTGATGAACTCCGGGTCTTCGCCCAGATGATCGAAGAAATAGTGGACGATCTGGTTAAAATTGTCCTCGGAGACCAGCTTGGCTTTCAGCCCCTCGAGCGCGCTGTCGAACCGGCTGACGTTGCTCGCCATCATCCCATCTCCTTACAAGCCCGTGCCTGTCCCCGTTGCGACGCTCTGTGCGCCCCCCCGCTCCCGATCACGGACGCGTCCAGGTGCTGCCGATGCAGCGGCCGCTGGGGGCGGTGTCGGTCAACAAGAACGCCGCCATGTAGCCGAGCGGCCGGCCGTCGAGCGCGACCCGCACCCATCCGCGTTCTGCGCCATCCGCCTCGACCTCGACGCGGGTGCCGGGGCACAATGTGGTGACGCGCCGGGCCTCGCGTGACGGTCGGGTCCGGACATTGGCTTCGCGGCGCA
>JANQHG010000201.1 GCA_028277115.1 Azospirillaceae bacterium | reverse complement strand
CGCCGCCGACGCGGTCGGGCGCGCGGTGGTCGCGCTCTACCGCGAGCTGTTGGACGGCGCGCCGGCGCCGGGGGCGGCGCCGTGACCGTGACCGCGCGGGTCCTGGTCACCGGCGCCACCGGCTTCGTCGGCCGGGCCCTGGTCTCGGCCCTGGTCGCGCGCGGGCACCCGGTGACCGTCGCGTTGCGCCGCCCGCCGATGCCAGGCACCGCGCTGCCGGCGGGCGTGTCGGCGGTGACGGTCGGCGCGCTCGGGCCCGAGACCGACTGGTCGGGGGCGCTCGCCGGCATCGACGCCGTGATTCACGCCGCCGCCCGGGTGCACCAGATGCGCGAGCCCGCCGCCGAGGCGCAGGCGGCGCATGAGCACGTCAACGCCGCCGGCACCGCCGCGCTGGCCGCGGCCGCCGCCGCCGCGGGCGTCCGCCGCGTCGTGTTCGTCTCCACCGTCAAGGTGTTGGGCGAGGCGACCGGCGCCGCACCCTGGACCGACGCCACCCCGCCGGCCCCGGCGGACCCCTATGCCGAGAGCAAACACGCCGCCGAGCGGCGCCTCGCCGAGTTTGCCGCAGCCGGCGCGCTCGAGGTCGTGATCCTGCGCCCGCCGCTGGTCTATGGCCCGGGCGTCAAGGGCAACCTCTTGAGCCTGCTCGAGCTGTGCGCAACCCCGCTGCCGCTGCCGTTCGGCGCGGTCGAAAACCGCCGCAGCCTGATCGGGCGCGCCAATCTGGTCGATGCGCTGTGCCGCGCCGTCACCGACCCGGCGGCGCCCAGCCCCGAGCCCTATCTGGTCGCCGACGGCCCGCCGCTGTCGACGGCGACGCTGATCCGCAACCTCCGCGCCGCGCTTGGCCGCCGCCCGGGCTTGGTGCCGGTGCCGCCGGCCTGGCTCGCCGCTGCGGGGACGCTGGCCGGCCGAAGGGTTCAGGTTGACCGCCTGATCGGCAACCTGGAGATCGACGACGCACGCTGGCGCCGTGCCACCGGCTGGGCGCCGCCGGTCGCCCCTGCCGACGGCCTTGCGGAAATGGCGCGGTGGTTTCGCGATGGCCGAGCGCTCTCGAGCGGGCAGTGACTTTGGTGACCGGCATCAAATTCGCTCCCGCGGTCGGCGAAGCATGGTCGGCGATCGCTGGCGGCAGTCTAGCCCATGGATAGCGCTTTGGTCGCCCCCGACCGCCTTGCCAGTCCCTTGGCGCGTCGGCCGTTCGGGGGCAAAGTCGATGCCTGACCTTCGCGCGACGCCAGGAGCCCTCTATGACCGACCGACTGCCCGGGGCCGGGCACACCGGCAAGCTGCATGACACGCCCGAGGACGCGTTCCGGCACATCCAGGCGCTCTATGACGCCGAGGTCGGGCGGTTGCTTGATGCGTGGCGGGCGTTCGCGCGCGGCGAGGCGGCCGGCGAGGCGACCGTGGTCGCCCATTACCCCTTGGTCCGGCTGGTCGTGACCAAGGTCGCGGCGGTCGATCCGCTGGCGTCCTTCGGCTTCCTGGCCGAGCCGGGCCGCTATGCGACCACGCTGACCCGGCCCGGGCTGTTCAAGTCCTATCTGCTCGAGCAATTCGCGCTCTTGCGCCGTCACCACGACGTGCCGCTCGAGGTCGGGCTCAGTTCGACCGCGATCCCGGTCCAGTTCGCTCAGCCCGAAGACGGCCATATGGAAGCCGAGATGCCGCGCGACCGGCGCGCCGCGTTCCGCGAACGCTTCGTCGCGCCGAGCGCCGGGGCCGCGATCGACGACGGCATTGTAGACGGGCGTCGGCGCACCCGTGACGACGGCAGCCTGCCGCTCGCGCTGTTCGCCGCGCCGCGGATCGATCTGTCGATCCATCGCCTGCGCCACTACACCGGCACCTCGGCGGCCTGGTTCCAGAAGTTCGTGATCTTCACCAATTACGACTTCTACATGGAAGAGTTCCGCCGGATCGCGCTTGAGGAAATCTGCGCCCCGGCGTCGCAAGCGGGCGCCGACACCGACCAGGCGCGCGAGCGGCGGACCGGCTACCAGGCGTTCGTCGAACCCGGCAACCGGGTCACCCGCAACCCCGGCTTCGCCGGCCCGGTCGCCGGCCTTGCCGACGGGCACAACGGCGCGGTGCCAGCGACGGAGAGCGGGCCGGTCCGGATGCCCCAGATGCCGGCCTATCATCTGGTCCGGCCCGACGGTCTCGGCCTCACCATGGTCAACATCGGGGTTGGGCCCAGCAACGCCAAGACGATCACCGACCACATCGCGGTGTTGCGCCCGCACGCCTGGATCATGGCCGGCCATTGCGGCGGGCTCAGTCTCACGCAGCAGCTCGGCGACTATGTGCTCGCCCACGCCTATCTGCGCGACGACAAGGTGCTCGACCGCTTCCTGCCGCTCGCGGTGCCGGTGCCGGCACTCGCCGAGGTCCAGCAGGCGCTGGTGACCGCCGCCGCCGACGTCACCGGGCTCAAAGGCGACGCGCTCCGCCGGGTCGTGCGCACCGGCACCGTGGTCACCACCGACGACCGCAATTGGGAACAGGACGATCCCGACGACCTGGTCCGCCGCTTTAACGCCAGCCGCGCGATCGCGATCGACATGGAAAGTGCCACCATCGCCGCCAACGGCTACCGGCTCGGCGTGCCGTACGGAACCCTGCTCTGCGTGTCCGACAAGCCGATGCACGGCACCCCGAAACTGCCCGGCATGGCCAGCGACTTTTATGCCGAGCGCAAGGAACAGCACACCCGGATCGCGATGCGCGCCATGGAACTGTTGCGCGACGAGTTCGGCCCGGCGGTGTTCAGCCGCAAATTGATGCGCTTCCTCCCGGTGGCGTTCCGTTGACCGGCGGCGCTTGAGGTCGGTGGGATATCCCGAGGCAGGTCTTGTGGCTTACCCTATATCTTGCCTTGACCGGCCCCATTACCTCAGCATATGGTCAAGGGCAGCTGCGAGCGTGCGCGGACCCCCTGAACCGACCGACCGCGCCGGCGGTGCTGCGGCATCGCCCCCATGCCGCGGCGCGCCGCCACAGGACGGCCACGACCATCATGCTCAAGGTCATCGAAACCCTCTCCACGATCTTGTGGTCGATCATCCTCTTGATCGTGATCGCCTACGTCGGCCGGTCTTACATCGATTTCGATGCCTATCGCTACGAGACCGAACCGTTCTCGAGCCCGGTGGTCCATCGGGTCGCGGTGCCGCCCGACCGCATCTGGACCTCGATCGACCAGGATATCCGCGACAGCGTCGCCGCCGCCAAGACCACGGCGCTGACGGTCGCCGAACGGCGGCTCGAAGGCTGGCACGACCAGCTGATGATCCGGGTCGATCGCGATTTTCTCGAATGGTACTTCAACTACTTCAACCAGCAGCTGGTCGGCCTGTCCTACGCCTATCACTCGGCTTACGACTTCATCGTCGGCAGTGCCCAGAACCCGAGCGAGAAGGTGATCGAGAACATCCAGACCCAGTTCGCCAACCGGGTCCTGCGCCCCCAGGTCGCCCAGCTCGAACTCGAAGCCCTGACCAAGTCGGTGGTCCAGACCTTCATCATCGATCTCAGCCACCGTCTGGCCGAGATACCGGTGCGCTACGAGATGCCGCGCGAGGAATGGGACCGCCATCTCGAATCGATCGCGGTGATGGCCTCGACCGTCGAGGGCGACCGCACGGTGCCGCTGACCTTAAAGGCGCTGACCACCGGCGCCGGCGTCACCTCGGGCGCGATGATCGCCAAGGCGTTCAGCCCGGTGGTCAAGAGCGCCGCCAGCAAGGCCGCGAGCGTGATGTCGGCCAAGCTGGTGTCGTCGGCCGCTGCCGCGACCGCGACCACGGCCGGCGCCAAGGTCGCGGGCTCGACCGCCGGCGGCTTCCTCGGGCCCCTGATCGCGGTCGGGATCATCACCTGGGACCTCTACGACCACGCGCGCACGGTCGATGAGAACCGGCCGATCATGCGCGAGAACATCGCCGACTATCTGACCCAGTTCGAACAGGCGATGCTCGCCGCCGACGGCTCGGTCGGCGGGGTCTTGCACAACATCGAGCTTGCGATCTACGAGGGGCTGACCCGGCGCGCGCGGTTGTGACCGCCGAGGATTGGTTGGGGCGGCAACCCCAACCGGCGAGACGTCGATCGGCCGCGGTCAGGGCAGCGCCGCGACCCGCCGCACGGCCACGGCCGGGTCGGAGCGGCGCGCCGCCGCCCGGCGGTGGCGGCGCAGCTCCAGCGCGTCGCGCGCGCACAGCGCGAGAAACGTGCAACTGCCGCAACCGCCGCGCCGGCCGAGAATGTCGTCGCGCGCCCGCACCACATCGGGCGCCCCGCTGCGGTCGCCCGGCGCCGGGGCGAACGGCAACGCGCCGACCATCGGGCGGACCCCGGGGATCAGCGGGTCATGGGTGCGCGCGGTTTCGGGCGCCGGCCGACCGGCGGCATCGAAGGTGCAAGGGCCGTAATACCCCTCCCCATAGCGCAGGCCCATCTCCTGGATGTACGGGCGGCACAGGCGCAAGACGACACCGACCGCGGCCAGGATGTCGTGGCCGGAAAACGGCGGCCCGATCACCAAATCCGCGCCGGCGGCGGCGAGCGCCGTCGTCCGCGCCTCGGTCGGCGCGTTGGCAAGCACCAGGATCCGGGTGATCAGCCCGGTCGACCGGCGACCACGCAAAATTGTGATCAGCTCCGTGATCTCGCCCCGCGCGGGAGGGTCATGTAAGATCACCAGGTGGCGGCGTGCCGGCGAAATCTCGAGATGGGCAAGACACATCGGCTCGGCGCGGGCCAACTGGGTCTCCCAGATCACATTCTCGATCGGATAGCCGTCGCTGCCGATCACCTCGCGCGGCACGCCGCCGTTGGTCAAGATCGAGGCGAAATGGACCGCGCGTTCGGCCGTGCGGTCGACAATGAAGGCACTGATCTGTCGGACCTGGAGGTCGGGCAACCGCGGTTTTGACATAAGGTCTTAACCTCAAACCGTTGGTCGTAAAAATATAGTATATGCAAACGCCCGGGCCTCGAGAAAACGCCCCATCGGTGATGTCGCGAGAGGACAATTCGTGCGTACCGTATTGATCTTATTGCTCCTGGCGGCCGCGCATTTGGTGTTGGCCGACAAGCTGGATGTGTCTGACGGTCGGCTGTTCGACCCTGACGCGTATACCCGCCTGATCCGAGTCGCGGCGCTTGCAGAGCACGGCGACTGGTTCCATGCGCATATCGACCGGGTCAACCCGCCCGACGGTCTGACCCAGCATTGGACCCGCCCGATGGACGCGGCGTTGCTGGGGACCGCGCGGGCGGTCGAGGCGATGGCCGGGGTGTCGTTCGACCGCGCGCTCGGTCTGGCCGCGATCGTGCTGCCGCCGCTGCTCAGCGTCGCGGTGATCGCGATCCTCTTGGTCGGTCTCGGCGGGGTGGTGGCGCCCGCGGTGCTGCTCGCGCTCGGTGCGGTCTTCGTGTTCCAGCCGGGGTTGATCAGCGCGTTTGTCGCCGGCCGCTCCGATCACAACGCGCTTTTGATGTTGTGGACCGCCGGGCTGTTCGTCGCGGTGGTGCGCCTGCTCGTGCGACCGGGCGGTCTCGGTCTGGCGGCGCTCGGCGGGCTGCTCGCGGTCGGTGCCTTGTGGACCGGGGTCGAGACCCTGGTGCCGGTGGTCGGCGTGCTCGCGGCGGCCGGGTTGGTCTGGATCGTCCGGCCGCCGGCGGTCGCCGGGGCGGCCGACCTGGCGGCCAAGATGATCGTTTTGACCGCGGTCGCGAGCGTGGCCGGGCTTGCGGCGTTGTGGTTCGAACGCGGCGCCGGGGCGTGGACCGTCGGCTTCGAGGTCGATCGGTACAGCCAGTTCCACGCCGCGATCTTTCCGGCGCTGTTCGGTCTGTGGGCGGTGATCGGCGGGCTCGAGGCGCTGCGGGCGCCGATGGTGCGCGGCCGGGTCGGTCGGTTTGCCGTCGGCGCGGCGCTGGCGGCGGCGGCCGCTGGCGCCGTGCTGCTCGCGTTTCCGCAAATCCTCGCCGGCGACTGGATCCCGATGGACCCGTTCTACCGCGCGACCCGGTTCGAGATGATCGCTGAGTATCGCCCGGTGATCATGGCCGATCGGATCAACGACCTCGGCCTTGCCTGGGTTCTCCAACGCGCGGTGTCGGCACTCGGCGTGCCTCTGGTCGGCGCGCTCTGGCTCGCGTGGGTGATTTGGCGCGACCGCGATCGGCCGGTGCTGGCGCTGTGGCTGGTCTCGGCGCTGACGGCGCTCACGATGGTCGCCGTGTTCGGCGCGGTCGGCGGGCTCCAGGGGCATGACGCACCCTATCTGCAGCTCGCGCTGCTCGCGCCTTATGCGGACGGGCTGTGTGCGCTGCGCGACGGGCTCGGTCGGCGGCTGTCGGGTCTCGCGCTCGCGTTGGTCCGGGGGCCAGTGACCGTGCTGGCGCTGGTCTGGCCGGTGTTGCCGATGCAGCTCTACCAGGCTCTCGTGCCCCCGGCCGCGCGGGTGGAGGTGCGCACGATCCACGACGACTGCCGGATCACCGGGGCGGCGGCCGAGATTAGCGCACGCGGTCCGATCGACGGCCGCCGTCCGGTGATCATGGCCCATGTCGATCACGGGCCCGAGCTGCTCTACCGCACGCGCGCCGCGGTGATGAGCATTCCGAACCACCGCTATCAGTCGGGCTACCGGGCGACCTTCGACGTGATGACCGCGACCGAGCCCGAGGCGGCACGGCGCGTGCTGGCGGAGCGCGGCGTCGATTACCTGATCGTCTGCCCGGGGCGGCTCGCCGCGCACGGTTATGCCGCGGGCGGCGGCGGCGCGTTCCGCGACCGGCTGCTCGCCGAGCCGTCGCCGCCGTGGCTGACCCCGCTGCCGGTCGCGGGTGTGACCCCCGACACTGTCGCGCCGGCCGAACCCGGGCAGGCTGAACCTCGGTCCGGACCTCGAGACGCGCTGTTGTTTCGCGTTGACGCAAAGGTCCGACCGACGCCATGACCGGGGCCGAGCAGGACGTCGAGCACGAGGCGATGCACAAGCTGATCATCCAGATCCCCTGCTATAACGAGGAGGCGGCGTTGCCGGTGACCCTCGGCGAGCTGCCGCGCGCGGTCGCCGGCTTCGACACCGTCGAGTGGCTGGTGGTCGACGACGGCTCGAGCGACCGTACGGTCGAGGTCGCGCGGGCCCACGGTGTCGACCACGTCGTCCGGTTGCCGCGCCACCAGGGCCTCGCCACCGCGTTCCGCGAGGGGTTGAACGCCTGCGTCCGGCTGCGCGCCGACGTGATCGTCAACACGGACGCCGACAACCAATACCAGGCCGCCGACATCCCGACCCTGGTCCGCCCGATCACCGACGGGCGCGCCGACGTCGTGGTCGGCTGCCGGCCGATCGAGCAGATCCAGGACTTCTCCTGGCTGAAAAAGCGCCTGCAACGGCTCGGCAGCCTGGTGGTCCGGATCGCCAGCGCGACCGACATCCCGGACGCGCCGAGCGGCTTTCGCGCGTTCAGCCGCTACGCCGCGGTCCGCTTGAGCGTGCTCAGCCGGTATACCTACACGCTCGAAACCTTGATCCGGGCAGGCCAAAGCAACCTTGCGATCACCTGGGTCAATGTCCGGGTCAACGGCGCGTTGAGGCCGTCGCGCCTGATGAAGAACATGTGGTCGTATTTGTACATTTCGGTCTTGACCATTCTGCGGTTTTACCTGCATTATCGGGCGTTCAAATTCTTGACCATTGTCGGGGTTTTGTTTGCGACCCCGGGGATTATCTTGGGTTTGCGGTTCTTGTGGTTTTTCATGCATGGTGACGGCGCCGGCCACGTCCAGTCGTTGATCCTGGCGTCGCTGTTGATCACCATGGGGTTTCTGACCGCGGTGTCGGGCCTGCTCGCCGACCTTTTGAACATCAACCGGTCGCTGCTCGAGGATATCCGGGCCCGGGTGATGTTGATGGAGAGCGATCCGGGCCGGGTGTTGACGCGGCTGACCGAGGAACCGGCGCCGGCCGGTCGGCGCGGCGCCGGTGACGGCGATGGTGAGGGGGATGAGCGACCAGCAGGCTGAGCGCCCGCGCGACCGGGATCCGGTCGCGCCGGGCGGCAACACCTATAACAAGTACGAAAGCCGCAACCCGGCCGAGCGCTGGCTGGTCGCCGGCTTTCTGTCGGCGTTCCGCGACCTGGTGCGGATCAGCGGCGCGCGCTCAGCGGTCGAGGTCGGCTGCGGTGAGGGCTATCTGGCGGCCCAGCTCGCCCGGCTCGGTCTCTCCGTCGAGGCGGTCGACCCCGACCCCGAGGTGGTGGCGCGCGCGGCGCGCGAGCGCGGCAGCGGCGACCGGGCGCCGCGCTTTGCGGTCGGCGATCTGTTCGACCTGGCGCCGGGGTCGCTCAGCGGCGTCGATCTTCTGGTCTGCTGCGAGGTGCTGGAGCATGTCGCCGAGCCGGCGGCCGCGCTCGACCGGCTGGCCGAGGCCGGCGCCCGGCGGGTCCTGGTCAGCGTACCGCGCGAACCCTTGTGGCGGGTGCTCAACCTGGCGCGCGGGCGCTATTGGCGCCAACTCGGCAACACCCCCGGCCACCGCCATCACTGGTCGAGCGATGCCTTCGCCGCCTTCGTCGGCCGGCGCCTGGGCGCGGTCGCCGAGCGCCGGCCGGTGCCGTGGACCATGATCCTGGCGGCACCGCACCGCCCGCCCGGGTGAGCCAGCGCGGGGGCCTGCGGCGCTGGGCGCGGCGCGGCCTCGGCCTCGCCGGGCTGGTGGTCACCGTCGCGGCGCTGGTGTTCGTGGTCCGCGCGGTGGTCGCGACCGGCGCCTGGGCGCGCGTGGTCGCGGGCCCAGGCGACCTCGCGGTGCTCGGCGCCGCGGCCGCGGCCTATGGCGTGTTGTCCTGCCTGCTCTCGGTCGGCTGGTGGGCGGTGGTGCGCGCGGTCGTGCCGCCGCCGCACGGGTCGTCCGCGCCGCCGTCGCTCGGCCGGCTCCACCGCATCCTGGCGACCACCCAGATCGGCAAGTATCTGCCGGGCAACCTGTTCCATTACCTGGGGCGCGTGGTCGCGGCGCGCGCGGCCGGTCTGCCGGCGGCGGCGGTCGCCGCCTCGCTGGTGATCGAGACCGCGCTGTTGATCGCGGCCGCCGCCCTGGTCGGCGCGGCCGCGCTGCTCGCGACCGGCGCGGCCGGGCTGTCGCTGTCGGCCGGGCTCGGGGCGCTGCCGGCGCTGCCCGACTGGGCCGCCCGCTTTGCCGGCGCGCCGGGCACGGTCGCGCCGGTCGCCGTGGCGGTCGCGGTCGGGGTCGGGCTCGGCGCGATCGCGGTCGGCGCCTGGGTGCGGCCGCGCGGCGGCGGGCTCGGCTGGCTTGGCGTCGCCGCGGTCAGTTTCGCGATGTTCTTTGCCGGCTGCGGTCTCCTGCTCGGCGGGCTGGCGGTGCGCTATGCCGGGGCGAACGCGGCGCCGATCGACCCGGCCACGATGGTCGCGACGGCAGCGGCGGCGTGGCTGATCGGGTTCGTCACCCCGGGGGCGGCCGCCGGGGTCGGGGTGCGCGAGGCGGTCTTGATCCTGCTGTTGACCGGGCCGCTCGACCCCGGTGCCGCCGCCACGGTCGCGCTCGGCTTTCGGTTGGCGACGCTCTTGGGCGATGTCGTGTTCCTTGCGACCGGTCTGCCTGGGTCGCGCACTCCCGCGGCGGTTGTCGTCCCGGAAACGGTCGCCGTTCGGCGCGAATAATCGGATTGCGTGTGAGCGCTGTCACAGAGGCTGTTATGACGGTATGGTACGTATATAGTGTGTCTTGGTGGTCAGAGAGGTAATCCAGATGCCGACGCCCTGCCCACCATTGCCAGCCACCGACCCACCCGCACGCCTTAAAGGAGCGTTAAAATGATTCAGCATCTGAAGAGCCTGTTCGCCGATCGTCGCGGCGCCACCGCCATCGAGTACGGCCTGATTGCCGCCGGCATCGCGATCGCGATCGTCGCGATCCTGGCGACCGTCGGCAACAACCTGACCGCCATGTTCACCAACGTCTCGAACGCGCTCTAAGTCGCGGCGCCAGGTCGCGGGATCGGGGCGTCCGCCGCCCCGATCCCGCGCCGGTGTGCCGGCGCCGGGGACCCGCACGACCGCGATCGCACGATCACGGTCGAACGCGTGCGCTCGCCACCTTTGTCTGTCTGTCGGGGTGGTCTGTCTGTCGGACGGTCGATCTGTGGGGCAATCCGCCGGACGGCTCAAGGGTCGGCCGGCGTTCGGGTCGGTCCCCGTTCGAGTTGGCGCCGCGGACGGTGGGTCGGCCCTGAGCGGTCGCCGGCGCCGCCGTGAACAAGCAGTCGTGACAACCCGCGGAGGATCGGGCGATGACCTCGTTTTCGCTGGTCCAATTCCTCGCCGCGCTTGCCGAATTCGTCTTTAAAGTCTGGTACCTTTGCGTCATATATATCATTCTCGCCAATTTTTCGCAAACTCTTTTTGGCTTCGACCTGCCCAACCCGCTCGACGCGGTCGCCGGTCCGTGAGCGCGGTCCGCGACCCCGCGGGCCCCGGAGGCGGGTTGGCGGTGTCTTTTGCCGCCGCGTGTTAGGAGTTGCGCGCAACACACTCGATGAATGACGGCATTTCGGTCTTCCGGCCAGGGCGATCGGGATTGACACGGGAGTCGCGGGGTCGATAGAATCGCGCGCAGGTTGATTCGACTCGGTGCGAACGATCCGGCACGGCCGTCCCCGGCCTTGGGGGTGTCCGGCGCGATCGGGGTGCCGATACCTCTTGCGACGCGGCCCGAGGCGGCGACCTGACGCCATGCGCGGCGGCGGTGCGACGGGCGCGGATAAGGTGGCCGAACCAATGAGGCCGATCGCGACCCAATGCCGGCGCGCCCCGCGCCGCCCCCCGGGCCCTCGCCCGTTCGGCCCGTTTGGTCTCGTCCCGGTCTGTCTGGTCCTGTTGCTCGGGCTGTTCGCGGCCGCCCCGCTCACCGTGGCGGCGCCGGTGACCGAGGTGCCGGCGCAGGCGATCACACTCACCCTGACCAAGGCGCGCGAGATCACGACCGAGGTCGATGTCCGCGAAGTCCTGGTCGCGGACCCCGAGATCGCCGACGTCGTGGTCCGCTCGTCGCGTCGGCTTTACCTGATCGCGCGTGCGGTCGGCGACACCAACGCCTTCCTGACCGACAGCCAGGGCCGCCAGGTCCTGACCCTCGACATCCGGGTCGAACCCGACGTCGTGGCGGTCCAAGCCGCGATCGCCGAGTTCGTGCCCAACGCCGACGTCACGGTGAAGGCGCTGAACGGCGACCTGGTGCTGACCGGCTCGGTCCCCTCGGCGCAGGCTGCCGATACGGTCCGCGCGGTCGCGCGCCGTTTCGTCGACGACGACCAGCGCCTGCTCAACATGGTCGAGATCACCGCGAGCCAGCAGGTCCTGATCCGGGTCAAGGTCGCCGAGATGCGCCGGACCACGGTCAAGCGGCTCGGCATCAACAGTTATTTCCAAGACGAGTCGGACTTCACCGGCGATCTCTTGTCCAGTATTGTCGGTGGCTTCCAAATCGGCGGCGGTCCTCAGGCGACCCAGTTTCCCGACCGGTTCGGTTCGTTTGCCGGCAACAATGTGCTGCCCAACGTCGGTGGCGGCGACGATCTCAACTTCAACCTGATCAATCCGGCCGGCGCATACAATCAGTTCGGGGTGAACCAGCTCGCGGTGGTGGTCGAAACACTGGAGCAGGAAGGCCTGGTCAAGACACTGGCCGAACCGACCCTGACCGCGATCTCTGGGGAATCGGCCTCGTTCCTGGCCGGCGGCGAGTTCCCGGTGCCGGTCGGCCGCGACCCCGACACCGGCGTGGTCCAACTCGAGTTCAAGCCGTTCGGTGTCGGCCTCAGCTTCACCCCCGTGGTGTTGAACTCGGGTCGGATCAGCATGAAACTCTCGACCGAGGTCAGCGAGTTGACCAACGAAGGCGCGGTCACGCTGGACAACTTCACAATCCCTGCGGTCGCGGTGCGCCGTGCCGCGACCACGGTCGAGATGCAGAGCGGCGCGAGCCTGGTTCTCGCCGGCCTGATGCGCAACGACGCGGTCTCGACGGTGCGCGGCGTGCCCTGGCTCGCGACGCTGCCGATCCTCGGCACCTTGTTTCGAAGCCCGGAGTTCGAACGCGACGAAACCGAGCTCGTGATCATCGCGACGCCGTTCGTGGTCCGCCCGGTCGCCTCGGGCCGGCTGTCCAGCCCGACCGATCGCTTCGCCCCGGCCGACGACGTCGACCTGTTCCTGCTCGGCCGGCTGTATGCGCGCTACGGCGCCGCGGTCGAACCGCAGGTTCCGGACACGCCGATCGGCTACATCATGGAATGAGGGAGGACGCCCGGCGATGACCCGACACGCCCCCGATCGTCGCGCGCGGCCGTGCCGCCCGGCGGTCCCCGTCCGGTGGCCCGTGCTGGTCGGGTTTATGCTCGCGGCCGCGGCGTGCCAGCCGACCCGGCCGCTCGAGGTCACCGACGCCTTCCCGATCACCGTGGTCGCAGAGCCGCGGGTCTTGACGATTGTCGGCACCGAGCTCGACGCGTTCGGGGCCGACGACGCGATCGATGAGCCGGCGCGCGAGCGGATCGCCGCCTTCCTCGACACCTATCGCGAACGCGGTCGCGGGCCGTTGACCGCGACCATGGTCGGCTTTGCCGCCACGGGGCGCGGCCGCGACGCCGAGGGCGCCGTGCTGTCGGCGCTGACCAAGCTTGCGCGCCGACGCGGGCTTCAGCCTGATGCCCTGCTCGCCGCCCGGGCCGAGACCGGGGTGCCGCGGCTCGAGCTCGCGTTTCGCGACTTCGTCGCGATTCAGCCGGACTGCCCGCCGGAGCAGGGGACGCTCTCGAGCTTTTCCAACCGCTCGACCTCGTCGTTCGGATGCGCGAGCCAGCGCAACCTGGCGGCGATGATCGCGCGGCCCGCCGATCTGGTGACGCCGCAGGCGCTGACCCGCCGCGACAGCCTGCGCGCGGGCGGGGTCACCCAGGCCTATCGGTCCGGCGAGGCGACCGGCGCCGAGCAGGAGGCCGGGCTCGAGTCCGAGGCCGTGCTCGCCGAGGTCGGGAAGTAACCGCCATGACCAGGGGGCTCCCGCCGGCCGTGGGCGGCCGCGCCGCCCCGCGGAGGCCGCCATTCTTCGCCTGAAGACCCACGCCTTCCCCGAGACGCCCGCCGGTCGGGCGCTCGTCGAGGAGGCCTTGGGCGACCGCCGGCTCGCCAAGCTGGTGCCCGAGATCCACGACGGCGGCCTCGCCACGGCGCGCACCCATTACATCGCCCAGGCGTCCGCGCCCCTGATCATCGCCGAGACCACCGCGACCGAGGGGCTGGTCTCCGAGATCGAGACCTTTGCCGAATACTGCGAGCCCGACACCAACCTGATCCTGCTCGGCCATCTCAATGACATCGACACCTACCGCACGCTGAGCGAGCGCGGGGTCGCCGACTATCTGGTGATACCGACCACGGCGCCGCGCCTGGTCCAGGCGATCCTCGGCCTTTATGCCGACCCGGCCAAGGCGCCGGCCGGGATCACGGTCGCCTGCCTCGGCGCCAAGGGCGGCACCGGCTCCAGCACGCTCAGCCACAACGCCGCCTTCATGGTGTCGACCCTGTTCGACGTCGACACGCTGGTCGTCGACCTCGACCTGCCGTTCGGCTGCGCCGACCTCACCTTCAACATCGAGACCGCGCTCGGGGTGCGCAACATCCTGAGCGACCCCGACCGGGTCGACGAGGTGTTTCTGCAAAGGTTCGCCGCGAAGTACAATGATCATCTGTTCCTGCTCGCCGCGCCGGCGGTGCTCGATGCCGAGATCCCGGTGGTGACCGACAAGCTCGAGGCCGCGATCGAGGCATTGCGCCAACAGGTCCGCTACCTGTTCCTCGACTTGCCCCATCAGTGGACCGAGTGGGTGCGCGCCTGCCTGCATCTGGCCGACGAGGTCGTGGTCACCGCGACCCCGGATTTGTCGAGCATGCGCAACACCCGCAACTTGGTGGACATGCTGCACGGGTTCCGGCCGCTCGACGAACCGCCCTTGGTCGTGCTCAACCGCAAGGGCGCCAACCGCAAAGGTGAAATTCCCGACAAGGATTTCGCAAAAACCGTCGGGATCGAGCCGGCGATCCATATTGCCGAGGACCCGGAGGCCTTTGGCCTCGCCTCGAGCCATGGTAAAATGCTTCAAGAGGTCAAGCCGCGCGCCAAGTCCTCGATCGCGGTCAGGACGATGGCGGAACGGCTCGGTCGCCGCGACGTGCGCGGGCGGCCGCAGGGTCGGGGCGGCCTTGGGTCGCTCGGCCGACTGATGGCGCCGCACGCCCAAAAGGGCTGATCGACCAGGGGCTGATCGAGCGATGTTCGGAAAACGCGCCGTCGCGCCGGACCCCAAGGC
>JANQHG010000026.1 GCA_028277115.1 Azospirillaceae bacterium | reverse complement strand
GCCTCCGGTCTGTCAAGCCCGTGAAGCCCCGCCCCCCCGAGGGTCGGCGTTCCGCCGATCAGTCGTCCGGGGCGCGCCGCCACGCCGGCGGACGCTTGTCGAGGAAGGCGGCGATGCCTTCGCGCCCTTCGGCGCTGGCGCGGCGGTCGGCGATCCGGCGCGCGGTGTCGCGGCCGAGCGCGTCGTCGATCGGCCGCCCGGTGACGTCGGCGATCAAGCTCTTGGCCGCCGCCTGCGCCTCGGGTCCGCCCGCGGCCAAGCGGTCGAGCACGCGGGCGACCGCCGCGGTCAGCATATGTCCGGGCACCACCTCGTGGACCAGGCCGAGGCGATGGGCCTCGAGCGCGCTCAACCGCTCGGCGGTCAGGACGTAGCGCCTGGCCGCGCGCGCGCCGATCGCGCGAACGACATAAGGCGAGATCGTTGCCGGCGTCAGCCCGAGCTTGACCTCGGACAACGCGAAGGTCGCGCCGTCGGCGGCGACCGCGATGTCGCAGGCCGCGACCAGCCCGACGCCGCCGCCGATCGCCGGACCCTGGATCTCGGCGATCGTCGGTTTCGGAATCTGATCGAGCCGGCGCAGCATGCCCGCGAGCGCCTCGGCATCGGCCAGGTTCTCGGCGTCGCTGTAGCCGGCGCTGCGCCGCATCCAGTCGAGGTCGGCGCCGGCGGAGAAGCTGGGGCCGGCCCCGCGCAGCACCACTGCGCGCACTGCCGGCTGGGCCTCGAGCGTGGTCAACGCCTCGTCCAACGCCGCGATCAGCGAGTCGTCGACCGCGTTGTGGCGCTCCGGCCGGTTCAGGGTCAGCGTCGCGACCCCGTCGTCGCGGATCACCGACAAGAGAGCGGGGCCGGACATGGCGGATGGGTGACCTTTCGGTTGCGGCCGGCCCCGGGCGCGGGGTCTAGCCGGTGGTGCCGTTGGCGTCGCGGTCGGCGGTTACCTCGGTGCGTGCGGCGGCCGCGGTGCGCCGTCCGATCTCGGTGATCACCTGGCGCAGCAGCCAAGTCGGCTGGGCGCCGCTCAACTGGCCGCCCGCGAGCTCGAAGTGCGGCACTCCGGTGATCCCGGCGAGCCGCGCTTCGAGCTCGAGCAGCCGGACCTCGCCGAACCCGTCGTCGCGCGCGAGGCGGCGGCCGAGGTCGTCGGCGTCGAGCCCGGCCTCGCCCGCGAGCGCGACCAGGGTTGCGGGATCACCGAGATCGCGACCCTCCATGAAATAGCCGTGAAACAGGGCGCGCACCAGCGCCGATTGCCGCCGCGGCGTCCCGGCCAGCCAGACCAAACGGTGGGCGTCGAAGGTGTTGGGGGTCCCGGTCACCCGGTCGTAATCGAAGGTGGCACCGCCGTCGCGCGCCGCTTCGATCGTCCGCCGGTCGAGCGCCAGGGAGGCCTCCCAGCTGCCGAACTTGCCGGTGCGATAGGCGCGCCGATCCATGCCGCCCGCCGGCATCGACGGGTTGAGCTGGAACGGCCGCCAGCGCACGGCGACCTCGATCTCGTCGGGCACCTGGGCGAGCGCGGCCGCCAGGCGCCGCTCCCCGATGTGGCACCACGGGCAGATGAAATCGGACGTCACGGTCACCGCAACCTGAACACGCATGGCGTCAGCTCCCTCGCCGATGGGTGCGTCAGGATACCGCGGGTCCTTGTGGCGACGGCTTCACGATCCCGCGCGCCAGTTCCCCACCGGCCTTCGGCCGACCCGCCCAGGATGAAACGACGCGGCCACCCGTTGGTCTCTGTTTGTTTGTGTGGCCGGTGGCGTGTCGGGGGGGCACCCCAACACGCCCCTACGAAACGGCCGTTGTTGGGACGAAAACCCCAACGGCCCTTGGCCCCGCACGCGATGGGGGGCCAAGGGGCCGCCCAGGGTCAGTCGCCGCCGCCCCGATCCCAAAACGGCGGCTGGTCGATGAACGCCTTCCAGTCCGCGAGCAGCTGCGGCTCCAGCGTCGCGGTGCCGCGAGCATGCCAGCCGAGCACCAGGCCTGCGGCGTCGACGCTGCCGCCCGGCGCCGGGTCGGCCGCAAGCGTGCTGAGCAGGCGCGACGCGGTCGCAACGTCGTTGAAATGGCCGAGCGCATCCTGCAATCGGACCGTGAGCTTGAGGAACCGCCGGACCGCCCGGTCGTCGCCCTGGTCGTAGAGCGCGCGGAAGAACTCGATCGCATAACGCAGCTTCTTCAGCGCGATCCGGAGCTCGTGCCGCTCGACCGCGCCGAGCTTGGCGAGATGGGCACCGGCGCGCCGAACCCGGCGATAGCGCCGGCCGAGCAGCTGGTCGGCGAACCCGGCGACCGGTCGGTCGGCGGTGCGCACGACCGCTGCTGTGTCCTCGCCGGCTTCGGTGCGCCAGCCGCGCGCCTCGATCCAATGGGCGAACGCGAGCAAGGCGGGGGTGGTCGTCGGCGCCGTGACCTCGGCGCGCAACGCCTGGTAGGCCTGATCGCGGTGGCGGCGCGCCAGCTCGGTCAGCGTCGCCAGCCGATCGGCCCACGCCGTGCGGTCGGCGAACGCGCAGGCAACCGGCGCCACCAGTTCGGTCAGGAACACGTCCCAGTCGCGCGCCGACCCGAGCGCGCGTCCAAGCCGCGCCAGCATCGCCGCATGACGGTCGCGCTGGTCGTCGGGCAGCATCGCCTTGAACACCGACAGGGCCGAGCGCAGCCGGCGCAACGCGACCCGGACCTGATGGACGCCCTCGACATCGTTGCCGGCGAGCGCGCACGGCAGGTTGTCGACCAGATGGGCCAGACCTTGACGGCCGATCCGGACGAGCGCCGCCTCGACGCTGTCGTCGGGGTCAAGCAGGGTCGGCCCGGCTTTCGACCATGGCGCGGCCCGGCCAAGCGCGAGCGCGAAGCCGCGATGCGCCTTCGACCGGCTGTCGAGCGACAGCGGCACCTCGTCGGCCAAGCGGCGCGCCAGGGCGTAAAGGTCGGCCGGGCTGCCGTCGCGCAGCTCGAGTTCGAGCTCGGCAATCGGCGCGATCGCCCCGGTGTGGGTGATGATCTCGCCGATGTCGCACGCGAGCTCGACCGCGCCGCCGTCAACCGGGCGTGTTGCGCGCAACACCCGGGTGGTGAACACCGGCCGCAACGCGGCCGCATCGACCGGGCCGAGCCGCTTGCGCGCCGCGGAAGCGGTGATCGCGCCGAGATTGGGCGCGAGGCCGGACACCGGCGTCTCCCATTCGCGCCGCGCCAAGCCCTCACCGGGCACCGCGTCGGCCTTGACGCTCTGGGTGAACCGGTCGCCGTCGCGGCGGACCCGCAACGCGACCCGGCGGCGCCACAGGGTGAAGGCGTCGGTGTCGAAATAGCTGGTTTCGATCAGGCGGGTGATCGGGCGGGTCGGCGCGCGCACCGCCAAGGTCGCAGAGGTCGCAAGCCGCGCCAAATCCTCGCGGCGTGCGGTCAGTTTAAGCTCGATCTCCGTGTTCGGGGCGACCAACCCGTCGGTGTCGAAGCCGCCGCGGGTCGCGGTGTCGGATTTGTCGGTCCTGGTGTCGGTCACGGTGTCGGGCGGGGGCAGTCGGGTCACTTGGGGTCACACCTCCGGTGCGCTGTCGGCACGCTTGTTCGCGTCCTCGAAACCCGTCCGAGGATCATGTCGAAGAGAACCGACAGATATAGACTTTGTCCCCGCGGCGTCAATCCGGATGACAATTCGATGACGGTGGGCCGCGGCGCCAGCAGGTCGGCGCCGCGCGGCACCGATGGCGCGGGCCGGGAAGAGGCGCTATGGTCCGGACCCCGGCGGTCCCGTTTCGGTTCGAGCGTTCGCGCATGATTGACCCAAGGCCCGATGATCCGGCCGCGCCGGCGGCGGCACCGTTTCGCTTGAGCGTGGTGATGGTGGTGCATGACGACGCCGGGCGGCTCGGCGGCGTGCTCGACCGTTTGGTCCCGGTTCTGTCGGGCGTCACCGCGGACTACGAGCTCCTGGTGGTCGACGACGGCAGCCGCGACGGCTCGGCGGCGGTGGTCCGGCGACGCCGGGCCGCCAACCCGACGATCAAGCTGATCGAGCTCGGCCGGCGGTTCGGGCACGAGGTCGCGCTCGCCGCCGGGCTCGAGTATGCGACCGGTGCGGCGGCGATCCTGATCGACATCGACCTCGGCGCGCCGCCCGAGCTGATCCCGGAGTTGGTCGACAAATGGCGCGACGGCCACGACCTGGTGGTCGCGGTCGCGGGCTCGATCGAGCTTCGGCGTCCGATCGCCGAATGGCTGTTCGGCCGGCGGGTCGACCATCTGCTCGAGGGGCTGTGCGAGGTGCCGCTGGCGCCCGACCATGGCGAGATTCGCCTGCTCGACCGCAGCGTGATCGAGCAGCTGAAGCGCCTGCCCGAGCGCACCCGGTATCTGAAGGGCTTGTTCGCCTGGCTCGGCCTGCGCCCCGCGACGGTGACCTATTTCGG
>JANQHG010000188.1 GCA_028277115.1 Azospirillaceae bacterium | reverse complement strand
TATGTGACGAGATGAACGCGACGCAAACGAACTTCCCGGGAACTGGCTTGCGACTCAAATACGAATTGGTGACAACTCAAAATCCCAGAGCTCCGGAGGTCTGATCTTACGGCGATCCCTCCGGCGGCGACAAGCCGACCATGACCATGCCGTCGGCCGACAAACCGTCGCCGCGTGCCGAACGGGCGTTGCCTTGCCGGTCGCTGTCGGCGCATCAAAGGGGGTGCGGAAAGGCGGCCGTAGCCCGCACACCGGCACGGCCGCTGTACGGAAAAACGCCGAGCGGGCAGCCGCGCGACATCACGGACGTCGCGCGCGCACAGCTGGAACTCGGCCGCGGCATCGCGCGGATCGACCTCGACCAGCTGTCGCCGGCGGAGGCCCGCGCGCTCCTCGCCCGCCTGCGCGCGGCGGAGGCGGCGCCGGACCCCGCTTAGGGCTCCGGGCGGTCCGAGGCGGCGGCGGGCGGGGCGGCGCCGTCGGGCATCGGCAACTTGGCGCCAAGGCACAGGAACAGGCCAAGGCCGACCACCAGCGCGACGATCACCGGTGCGTGGAACCAAAACACCGAGAACGACACCAAGGTCCGCCGCCACGACTGCACCGTCCCGGCGAACGGCGCGGTGTTCATGGTGAAGGGATCGCTGGTGCCCGGCGACGTGCGCACATGATCATAGAGTTTTCGGAACAACCGTTCCTGACGCAGGTAATAGGCATCCAAGCCCCAGAACGCGAGCGCCGGCAGCAGCCCGACCACCAGCGACGCCCCCGGGATCTCGCTGCGCACCGCCAGCAAGAACACCGCCGTCGCCAGCGTCACCGTCCAGCCCTTGAGCAGGAACGAGGTCCGGGCATGGCGCTCGATCACCGTCTGGATCAGGCCCAAATGCTGCCACATCTGCTCGCGGTCGAGACGCTCGCGATCGTTGCCCACGCCGACGCTCCTCGGGTCCCCACGCGCCACGGCCGGCTATTCCGGCGCCGCAACTTGCCAACCGGCACCTGCGGTGCCGGTCGGCCCCCATCCGGCCGCTGGCGCGGCCACCCCCGCTTGGGGCGGGGGAGGGTTTTTTTCGACCCGATCAGCCGCGGTCGGCGAGCGCCTTGATCGTCTCCAGCATACGGTCGCGGCTGCGGTCGGCGGCGTCCTTGCCCTCGGCGTTGGTCTCGTGGGTGAAGGTGATGAACTCGTTGCCGGTCTTGGTCAGCACGAACAACAGCGCAAGATAAATCCGGTTGCCGCCGGTGCGGCATTCGGCGCTGGCGGTCTGGACGCTCGCGTTGGCCAGCGACTCGACCCGGCCGGGCGAGCGATCGAAGCTGCCGTCGCAGCGTTCCTCGATCTTGTCGAGCCGGGTGTCGCCAAGCCTGGCGACGCTTTGGCCCTCGGGCGCGGTCTCGCGCTCGACGATCCCCATGATCGGGCCGAAGCCCCAGGCGACCGAGCCGTCGGCCGCCTGGACCGGCACCACCGCGCCCATCCGCGCCGCCGCCAAAATCTGCGCGACCGAGCCCGGCAAGCCGGCCGCACCGGCACCGCCGCCGCTGCGCCCACCGCCGCCGCCGCCGCCGCCACCGCCCGCACGTGCCGCCGCGGGCCGGCTGCCGCGTCCGCGCCGTTCGGCGCACTGACGAAGGTCGGTCAGCGCCCGGCGGGTGCCCTTCAGCGCGAACTGCACCTGATCGCTCGGCCCCGCCACCGTCAGCGTGATCCCGGCCATCAACGCCTCATAGAGCGCGTTGTTGCGGCCGATCGGCACCTCGATGGTTTCGGCGTTGCGGAAAATGCCGGTCGCCTGCTGATCGACCCGCTGGTCGACCTTGATCCGCAGGCGCGCGCCCTTGCCCTCGGGCAGGTTGCCGTCGGGCACGCCGAGCAGCATGATGAATTCGCCCGTCGGGTTGCGGGCAATCCCGAGCACCTGGCCGTTCGAATAGCGGTTCTCGGTCAGGCAATAGGCGAAGCTGCCGTCTTCGGCCGCGACCGGCTGGGCCTGCCACCGGCCGGTCGGCTGGGCGACCTGGGCAAGCGCGCCACCGGCACCGAGCGCCCCGAGCGCGACCAGCACCGCCGCCGCCAAAGCGCCAAGGGCGATCGACCGTGCGCCGGTCTGTGTCCGTCCAACCATGGTCATTCGCCTCCGCTCACAAAGCGCCCATGCCGTTCGACCGGCCGAGACACTAGCCGGGCTCAAAGGGTGAGGCAAGCCGGGTGGACGCCGCCGCCGAGGCGCCGGCCGCGCCGAGCGCGAGATCGGCCAGCCGATCCTCCGACAGCGCGGCGAGCGCCGTGTCCGCGACCACCCGGCCGGCGCGCAGCACCAGGGCGCGGTCCGCCACCCGGTCGACCGGGGCCAGCCGGTCCTCGGCGATCACCGCCGCGACCCCGTCCGCGACGATCGCCGCGATCGCGCCGAACACGTCGGCAACCACCGGCGGCGCCAGGCCGAGCGACGGGCTGTCGAGCAAAACCAGCCGCGGCTCGCCCATCAGCGCCCGGCCAAGCGCCAGCATTTGCTGCTGGCCGCCCGACAGCTGCCAGGCGCGCCGGCCCGCCGACGCCGCAAGCTGGGGAAACAGGTCGAACACGCGGTCCAGTGCGGCGCGCCGGCCCGCGCGCGGCGCCCGGCTCGCGGCCAGGAGAGTGTCGCGCACGTTCATGCCCGGAAACACCCGCCGGCCCTCGGGCGCATAGCCGATGCCGCGCCGGACCCGCGCCGCCACGCCGAGCCGGGTGATCGGCGCCCCGGCAAAACAAATCTCCCCGGCCGCGACCGGGGTCAGGCCGACCAGCGCGCGCAGCAGCGTCGACCGCCCGGCCCCGTTGGCGCCCAGCAGCGCGACCACGCCGCCCGGCGGCACCGCAAACCCGACCCCGGCGATCACCGGTCCGCCGCCATAGCCGGCGGCGAGCCCGGTGACCTCGAGCAGCGGCGGCAGCGCTCTCACGGCGCGCAGCCCAGATAGGCGGCGCGCACCGCCGGGTCCGCGGCGACCGCGGCCGCCGGGCCGTCGAACACCAGCCGGCCGCGGTCGAGACAGATCACCCGGTCGGCGATCGCGGCGAGGAACGGCACGTCATGCTCGACCACCACCAGACTGCGGCCCTGCCGGCGTTCGGCGACCAACAACTCGGCCAGCCGCGCCCGCTCGTCCGCATCGAGCCCGGCCGCCGGCTCGTCGAGCAGCAACACCCGCGGCGCCCGCGCCAACAGCCGCGCCAGCTCGACCCGCCGCCGCGCCCCCGCCGGCAGCGCGGCGCACGGCACCTCGGCGACCTCCCCGGCCCCGACCCGGTCGAGACAGGCCCGGGCGACCCGCGCCGGCGTGCCGGATGCGAGCGCGACCACCACCGCCTCGGCCGCGGTCAAGCCGCCCGGCAAGCCGCCGGCCTGAAAGCTGCGCGCAACCCCAAGCCGCGCGATCCGTTCGGGCGCGCGACCGGACAGCCGCCGGTCGCCGAGCCGCACCACGCCGGCATCGGGCTCCGCAAGCCCGGTGATCAGATTGACCAGCGTGGTCTTGCCCGACCCGTTCGGCCCGATCACCCCGACCAGGCTGCCCGGCGCGATCGTCAGCGACAAATCATCGACCGCCCGGATGCCGCCGTACCGGCGGCTCAGCCGCTCGACGACCAACGGTGCCGGTGCTGCGGCCGCCGCCGGCAACGGTGCCGCGGGCGCGGGGCGCGCGCGCTCGCCCGGCGCGCGCCGGCCGCCGACCAGGCGTGCCCCCGCCGCCTCGATCAGGCCGACCAAGCCCTCGGGCGCCAGCACGATCGCGGCCAGCAGGCCAAGCCCATAAAGCAGCCGCTCGGCCTCGGCAAAGCCACGCAGCCATTCCGGCAGGTGAACCAACAAGACGGCGCCGAGCACGGCACCGGCGATCCGCCCGCGGCCGCCGACCACGCACATGGTCAGGAACGACACCATCATCCCGAACCCGACCGCGGCCGGCGACACCACATGTTGCGTGTGTGCCATCAAGGCACCGGCGGCACCGCCATACGCCGCACTCGCCAAAAACAACCCGACGCCGAGCCGCGTGGTGTCGATCCCGAGGCTCCGCGCAACCACCGGGTCGGCGCGCATCTGCGCCAGCACCAGACCGCGCCGCCCTCGGCCGAGCCATGCCGCCCCGAGCACGCCGAGCCCGACCAACGCCCACACCACCAGGCACAGCGGCACCCCGCGCGGCACCGCAAACCCGAACACCGCAAAGCCCGGAACCCCGGCCAAGCCGTTCGAACCGCCGGTCACCGAAATCCAGTGGATCGCGACCAGACTGACCACCTGGCCGATCCCGAGCGTCGCGAGCGCGACGTAATGGGACTGAAGACGCATGACCGGCAACGAGACCACCAGCGCAAGCGCGGTCGGGACCAGCATCGCCAAAGGCAACGTCGCGGCGCCGTCGAGACCATAGCGCGTGCCGAGGATCGCGGTGACGTAGGCGCCGAGGCCGAAAAAGCTGCCCTGCGCAAGCGACAAGGCGCCGGCGAAGCCGAAGATCAATTGGTAGCCGAGCGCGCCCAGGGCGTAGATGCCCGCAACCGTCAGAACCCGCAGGTCGTAGGGGGTGCCGGTGGCGACGAGGCCGGAGACCAGCCAAACAACAATCCCCACAGTGATCGGCAGAGCGGCCTTGCGGCCGTCGTCAGGGGCGCTGCCCCCGAACCCCCGCAAGAGGGCTCGCCCCCTTGACCCCCGCCACATTACGCGCGCCGACCCGCGGCTTCGCCGAACAAACCGCGCGGGCGAACCGCCAAAATCACCAAAACCACTCCATACAACAAACCGGTCGCCACCGGATGCCCCAACCGCGCCGCCACCACCGTCTCGAACACCGCAATCAACACCGCACCGGCAACCGCCCCGCCGACCGACCCCCATCCGCCAATCGTCACCGCAATATAAGCGCGTAACATCAAGTCGCCGCCATCCGACGGCGTGATGAAAAACTGGTTGGCAAGCAAAAGACCTGCGGTCCCGGCATAGGCGGCGGCAAGCGCAAAGGTCAACAGCACCATCGACACCACCGGAATCCCGCAGGCCCGCGCAATCTCGGCGTCCTGCGCGGTCGCCCGCAGCCATCGACCGAGCTGGGTCCGGTGAAACAACAGCTGCTGACCCGCAATCAAAGCAACCGCAACCCCGATGATCGCCAGCGACTGCCGCGCCACCACCAGGCCGCCGAGCTCGACCACCCCGCCGCCGATCAACGGCGGCGCCGACCGCGGCGCCGGCCCGAACAGCACCAACACCCCGTTTTCCAGGATCAGACCGGCCGCGATCGTGCTGATGAACACGGCGACCGGCGGCCGCCGGCTCAGCGGCAGATAGGCGACCAGCGACAGCACCAGCCCGATCACCGCCATCAACGCCGCCACCGCCGGCACCAGCACCAGCGCCGGTACCGGCACCAAAGGCGCCGCCGCAACCGCCAGAAACCCACCGGCGACCACCAGGTCGCCCTGGGCAAAGTTCACCGCCCCGGTCGCATTGACGATCAGCACGAAGCCGAGCGCGACCAAAGCATACGCCGCGCCGAGCGCGAGCCCGTTGACCAGAAGCTGGGCCATCAGGTCAGGTCACGACCGCAGCGCCCCCGGGCCGCCGGTCATCGGCCCGGCGGCGCATCGGCAACGTCGGTGCGCTCAGCGGCCTCGGTCGGCGCAACCGGTTCGGCAGGCCCGGTCGGATCGGGCGGCGCCACCGGGTCACCGGCACGCGCAACCACCCGCGGCCGCCGGCTGGTGCCGTCGTAACAGATGATCGCAACCGTGTGCGCCATGTTGCCGGTGCCGTCCGAGCGATAGGTCATCGCAAGCCCGCGGTGGGTCCCCTCGGCCAGCGCCGCGCGCACCGCCTCGGCCGTGCGCGCGCCGCCCAGGATCGCGTCCAGCACCATGTTCATGCCGTCATACTGGCCAAGCGCAAAGGCATCGGGCTCGCTGTCGAACCGCGCGCGGTACTCGGCGACGAACGCGGCCATGCCCGGCCGGTCTTCGGAGATTGGCGACGACGCGGTCTCGGCGCACACCCCCGCCAACTCCTCGGGCGCGAGCAGCGCCGCGGTGCTCGGCTGGTGCATCGCCGAGCCGGCGACGATCGGCCAGGTCCGTCCGATCGCGCGTGCCTGGCGGATCACCAGCGCGGTCGACCCGGCATGGAGATGCAGCACCAAAACGTCGGGCCCGCCGGCGGCGACCCGGGTCAACACCGGCAGCATGTCGCGCACCGTCGGGTCGATCACCTCGTCGGCGACCACCTCGGCGCCGAGGCTGCGGAACGCCTCCAGCAGGTGCGCCCGCCCGCTTTGGCCATAGGCGGTGGTCTGGGTGATCAGCGCCGGCCGCCGAAACCCCCGGGTCTCGACCACATAACGGGCGTGGGCCCGTTTCGCCACCGGGTCGGCTGGAAAGAAGCGGAAGACATAGCGAGTGTCGGGTCCGGTCACCGAGGCGGTACCCGATACGGTGATCAGCGGCACCCGATAGGCCTCGGCGAGCGGGCGCATCGCCAGCATCTGGGTTCCGAGCATGCTGGCGGCGATCGCGACGACATCGTCGCGCCCGATCACTCGCTCGAGCGCGGTCACCGCCCCTTCCGGCGAGGTCCCGGTGTCGAACACCTCGGCATGGACCCCGGCCTCGGTCGGCGCGAGGCCGAGCGCAAGCATGGCACCGTTGCGCTGGCTCGTGCCCTCAAGTGAGAGAAAACCGGTCAAAGGCACCAGCACCGGCACATAGACCGGCGCCGACGCCGCAGCCGCCGGGGCGGCCGAGACCAAGACAACGGCGCTTGCAAGGCAAACGGCCGCAAAACGGCGGACACCCGCCGACCGCACGGACTGACGCAACGGGACACATCTCCTCGTTGCCGGCGTGGCGCCGCAAGCTCCCTTCGCCGGCATGATCCGGATCAGGTTCGATGGGTATGTTCTCAGCCCGCCCGACTCGCGGGACCGCGACCGGCGGGCACCCCAGCCGCGTTTGAGTCTCGCAAGGGCGTGGGCGGGGTGTCAAGGGCGGCTGAAACCGAGGACGCAGTTTGCCCATCGGCCCACTCTTGGAGTTTTCAATGTGCTTCCCGAACGTGTGCAATCATGGTCGTTCCTGAAACAATCTCGACGAAGGTCAGTAAAGTCTCAAATTGATGGTCGGCTATCGGTTTCTTATTGTGTTGTTTTGAAGTTACGTTAACGCAAACGATACTATAATATTAACATATCAAGGTGAATAGCCGTTGGAATTTCTGGTAAAAATTGCTCATACGGTATGCTTTGGTTAAATTTGTATGACATGGATACTCCTTTAGATCGGAACGGGTACGGCATGTGCAGGCATTAGTCTTGGGTTGACAATTCATGCCAACATCTTCATCAATAACATCGAGAAATTTAAGTAATTTGTAGCAAAATACTAATTATCATAAATAAAATTATTCAATGTAGATTGTTTAAATATATTTATTGTAATGCTAGCCTAAAAATTTGATCAAATATCTTAACAATCATTTCTAAGGCCAGAAAAATTCAGTATTTTCTAACTTTTTTGTCGGAAAATAAAGAGATGATTATCGCCAAACCATCTACCAGTAGGAATGGTGGCAGCCATTCCTTTCAGTATAACATTCACTTTACGGATCACAAAAGTAATAAAAATAAACTTTAGTTCCATACAAATCAAAAGTGTGAACGTTTAACTAGAATAGTGGAGTGGATGTCTATATATATTTGTGACACTAAGGGCCAATATTTTCCTGATTTTTCTGTTCCTAGTTCATCTAATCTATTCAACAATGAATGAGATGTGGCTTTCTGCGGCATAAGCAACTCAAAACGCAAGCATGTCCCACACCACGAAATCTTGGTTGTTTAGAAGTTAATCAATCATGCTTGTTGGCCTGTGCGGAAATCAACCGATTGGTTTGTGCCAACGCCTGGCCAATCAAGAAGTCAGAAAAGTGGTACCGACCATCATGTCCAGGGCTGCAATCGAAAGATGGCTGGCATGCATGTCACGCATATCCGTGTTAAGGAAGATACTTGGATACTCTCCGATGCTTGGGTACCGATTGCCCCAGGCTACTCGTGAGTCCATCGTTCCCAAACCTAGAGCGCTCGCCAGTTGTTCATACCACATCTAGGTTATGACCAGGGATTAAGTCATCATGAAGGACACCTTGAGGGGTCGTTCCTTTTCGTAAGGGCTAAGGTGATCGGTATCGATTGGCGATTGTCAGTAATTATAACAACGGTGGGCAGCATAAATTGAATAAGATACAGATGATTTCTTCCAAGAAGGGTAATCCCGGCTCGGTCCTCTCCAGATCGTGCAGAGATGACTCTCTTGGCTGGGTTGCCATCAATTTAACGTGATCACATGGGTTCTCGTACCAAAGAGTTTAATCTATGCTCATCAGCGGCTACGTTGGTTCACGGTATGCAAAGGGGGTCACAAACGGATGTTTCCGGGTCATGATCTCCTACTTTGGGTTGTGTTGCGACACCCTTATAATCGGAAACCGTCAGAAGGTTGCCGAGCGATGATGCAGCCATTGATTGAAAAGCACTGTCACCTTCTTATTGTCGAAGATGATGCGACCACTCGGCTCCTTCTCAGGGCCTTTCTTCGCGGCTATGCAGCCCAGGTTAGCGAGGCCGCCTCGGCCGCCGAAGCGATGGAGTCGATCACGACAACCGCTCCGGATGTGATCCTGCTTGACCACCATCTTCCTGATCAGGATGGAATCGAGCTTTTGAAAGGATTACGGGCAAGCGGATTCTCGGGGGCCATCGTCGTGATCACTGGATTTAATGAGTCGGAATTGGTCCTGGACTATTGGCGGGCCGGCGCCGACGACTTCTTGTCGAAGGTTCCGGCCCTCACCAGAGCTGCGGTGATCGACGCGATCAGACGGGTCACCCATCGGGTTGCCAGTGCCCGCGCCCTTCGCGCGGCAGTGCAGCGGGCCGCGCGGGCCCAGCAACGCCTGATCGGCGCGCTCGACGCGCTCGAAGACGGGATCGCCTTCTTCCGACCCACGCTCGACGGCTCATTGCACCTTGATCTCGGAAACCAGCGCTTCACCGACTTGTACGGCGACACCGGGTTAAGACCGGCGCTGTCATCGGCGTCGGCGGCCGACGACCCGGACCCCGCGCCGGCTCTCCAGCACCTGCCGGGTGACACGTGGGTGCGGGTGACCGAGCGCCGGACCCCCGACGGCGGGGTGATTCACATCTCGAGCGATGTCACCGAACTGGTCCGGGCCCGCCAAGCGGCCGACGCCGCCAACCGCGCCAAATCCCGCTTCGTCGGCATGGTCAGCCACGAGCTCAAGACGCCGTTGTCGGTAATTCTCGGCCTGCTCGACATGCTGCAGGACCCCGACCGGTTTCCCGACCCGGCGACCGCTGCCGGTTATTGCCGGAAATCGTTCGACGCGGCCGAGCATCTGACGCACCTGGTCGAAGACCTGCTCGACCTCACCCGGATCGAAGCCGGCCGCCTGACCTTGCGGGTGCAGCCGCTCTGTCCGGTCGCGCTCACCCGGGAGGTCATGACCCAGCTCGAACCGCTGGCGGCCGACAAGATGCTGTCGTTCCGCACGGAGTTCGCGGACCTGCCGGACGACGACCGGCGCCAGATCATCGCGGACCCGCAAAGGCTCCGCCAGGTTCTGTGGAACCTGATCGGCAATGCGGTCAAGTTCACCGAGCGTGGCGAGGTCGTGCTGTCGCTGGCGGTCGATTGCGACACGCTTCTCCTGCACGTGCGCGACACCGGCCCCGGCATCCCCGAGAAAGACCGCACGCGGGTGTTCCGTGCCTTCGAGCAGACCGCGAGCGGCCGGCGCCGCGCCGACGGAACCGGCCTCGGCTTGCCGATCACCAAAGCGCTGGTCGAGGCGCACGACGGCACGCTGACGCTGACCGATGCACCGGGGGGCGGCGCCCTGTTCACGGTCCGTCTGCCGCTGACCGGTCCGGCGACCCCGACCCCGACCGCCGCGAGGGCCGAGTGATGGCGCCGGCACAGTCACGGGTTCTCGTGGTCGACGACACGCCAGGTGTCCGCGACATGCTGGACGCCAGGTTGCGCCAGCTCGGATACCAGCCGGTCCTGGCCGAGTCGGGTGAGGCGGCCTTGGCGATCGTCGATGACGTTGGTCTCGAGACGATCGACCTCGTCCTGCTCGATCAAGAGATGCCCGGGCTTTCGGGTATCGACGTACTCGAGGCGGTGCGCCGCCAAGACTCCGAAGTGCCGGTCATCATGCTGACCGCCCACGGCTCGACGTCGCTCGCCGCCGAGTTCATGCGACGGCGGTCCGACGGCCGGCCGGGGGGACAGGAGTTTCTGGAAAAGCCGATCCCGCGCGAGCCGTTGTTCGGGACGTTGATCCGTTCGACGATCGAAGCCGGAGTGGCACGCCGACGCACGGCCGCCGCCGAGGCGGCGATGCAGCGTCTACAAGACGAACTCAACGCCGAGCGGCAACTCTTGCTGGATTCCTTGCCCTATCCGGCGCTCCTGCTCGACGCCGCCGGCCGGGTGCGCAAGGTCAACCTCGCGTACACGGGACCCGGATTTCGGGGCACGGCCAGCCTCGGCGACGACTATCCGGCGGCCTGCCTGCGCCAAACTCCGGGCTCTCCGGCCGCGACCGGCCTCCGGTCGGTGTTGACCGGGCGACTCGACAGTTTCACCCATCTCTATGCGAAAAAACACGGCCGGTATCATCGATGGTGGCGCCTGCACGCCTGCCGGCCGCACGGCGGTCAACCCGGTGCGATCGTCTCCCATTTCGATATCTCGATCGAGGTCGAAACCCAGGAACGCTTGCGCAAAACCAAGCAGCGACTGACCACCCTCGCAGCCCATCTGCCGGCGGCAGCGGTCATGTTCAGTGCCGACGGCGATGACATCCGGATCACCTTTGCCCGCGGGGCCGGCTTGGAGGACGCTGGACTGCAGGTTTCCGCCATGGAAGGTCGAAGCATCCGAGAGCTATTTTTGTATCCAGAGGACCTGCGAAAGGTCGACACGAGTTATCGGCAGGCCCTTGCCGGAGAACCCTCCGAGTATGAACACGCCAATCAAGGCCGGGTCTATCTGGTCCGGACTGTACCGATCCGCGATGACGCCGGAAAGGTTGTTGAGGGTCTATGTGTCACAACCGATATTACATCTCTCAAGAAGGCGCAGGAGAGATTGCTCAAAAGTGAGCGGTTTGCCAAAGGTGTTATCACATCCTCGTTTGGTATCAGAGTGTTCAATGTCAAGCAAGGCTGTCTTGAGCTTGTCAACGATCAATACACACGGATGACCGGTTGGACCCGTGAACAGCTGAACGCACTCTCAGCTCAGGAGTTCCAGACACTCTACCATCCCGAGGATCGGGCGCGAGTTGAAAGCCATTTCGATCGGATCCTGGCGTCCGAAGACGGCACCGTGATCGAAGTCAAGTACCGGTTTTTGGGGTTCGACCGGCAATGGCGATGGGTCCACGCGCGGGACACGGTGTATGAACGCGACGACGACGGGCAGGTGCAGAGCGTCCTCGGCTTCTTCGTCGACATCACGGCGCAGACCGAAGCCGAACAGGCTCGCCGCAATCTGGCAGACAAGCAGGCGCATCTGCTCGAGGGACTTCGGGAAGGGGTGGTTCTGGTCGACGGCGACGGCACCATCGTGACTGCCAACCGCGCCGCCCACGAACTGTTCGGCTACGCCAGCGGGGCCCTGATCGGCGTGCCGCTCGACGACATCCTTCCTTTGGCGGGCACGAAGGGCGTCTGCCCGGCGATAAACGCGTTTTTCGAGGCACCGGTGTCCGCCCATGTTCGCTCGGACGGCGTGCTCCAGGCGCGCACCCGCACCGGCGGCACGGTCCCGATCTCGCTCAGTCTCACCCGCGTCAGCGAAAACGGGACGACCCTGGTGATGGCGCTGATCTCCGACGCCACCGCCGAGGAGGCGCGCCGGCGCGCCGAGGGCCGCGCCTGGATGGCCGAGGAGGCGCGTCGGGTCGCCGAGGCGCTGGTGCTCAACGTCATGCATCAGCTCGGAAACTTTCTCCAAGAGCTCTACGTGTTTCTCGGGTTGACCGAACGTCGCCTGGTCAAAGGCAAGCCGAACGCCCTTGAGGCGGTGGTGCTGGCGCGCGGGGTCGTCGACAACATGGGCCACTCTTTTGAACGCATGCAGGCCTTGGTTCGGATCGAGGCCGGCGAGGCGGACCTGAAGCTCGTGCCGCTGTGGACCGCCGATTTGATCGGCGAGGCGATCGGCGAGGTTGCCCAGATCGCGCGCGAACACGGGATCGAGATCGGCTTTTCGGACAGCGATGTTAGCTTTCCCGGAGATGCAGGGTTGATGGTCGAGGTGATCCGTAACCTGTTCAGCAACGCGATCAAGTTCACACCGCCCGGAGGGCACGTACAGGTCAGTGTGGCGACCGTCGAGGGCCGGGTCTTGCTCCGAATTGCCGACACCGGCTGCGGCGTGCCCACCAACGAACGGGAACGGATCTTTCATCCGCTCTATCGTGGGATCGAGGTGCGTGACGGGCGGGTACCGGGCACCGGGGTCGGCCTTGCCATCGTCGAGCGCATCGTGCGTCTGCACGGCGGTCGAATCTGGGTCGAGGACAATACGGCGGCGGCGACCGCAGAGCATCCGCGCGGTGGTGCGATCTTCACGATCGAGCTGCCGGTCCAAGGTTGGGACTCGTAAGAAAGGGTCTTGGGATGGCAACGGCCTCTTCGACGCATCGTCCGGTGGTGCTTTATGTTGAGGACACGGTCCAACAGCGCGTGGGAACCGCCGAACTGCTCGAAGACGAGTTTGAGGTCCTGGATGCCGGAACCGCCGAAGAAGGATTGCGCATCGCCGACCGCGAAGGCCACCGGATCGACGTCGCCCTGATCGACCGGATGATGCCGCAACCGGGAATGCAAGGCGACCAATTGGCCACGCTGTTGGCCGAACGCGGTCATCGCGTGGTCGTGCTGTCAGCCAAGAAGGGCAGCGGGCATCGTAAAGAGATGCTCGGACCGGCGATCGTGTATGTGGAGAAACCGGTCGATCCGGATGAGTTGATTGCCCAGTTGCGTGTGGTCGCGCGGCTGCGGTTTGTCGATCAGGTCTCAGACGCCTTGAACGCGCTTGCGACCGCGGCGCTCCGGACCACCGGCAGCTTCGGCAACGGCCTGTCGGCGGCCGACCACATCAACCTCGGCGCCATTGCTGCGAGCCAGCGCCCGTTCGTGACCGCCTTGGTCCTGTCGGCGCGCGGCCTGCGCGCCGCGCTCGACCAGCTCGCGACCTTCTGCCGGCTTCGGCTCGGTCGGGTTGAGCCCGATCCGGTCTGGATCGACCTGGCCACGCTGGTCGCCCAATGCGACGAAGGCGGTGCCCGGGACCGTACCGCGCGCGATGTCAGGATCGCCATCCAGGCCGCCCCGGCATCTGTCTGGGCCGATGTGGGGCTGTTGCGGATCGCACTGGACGCCATGCTCGCCCACGCGACCGCCGCGGCCGACTTCGGCTCCGAGATCATCGTGTGCGCGCCGACCACCGACTCCGTGCGTGTCAGGTATCAGGGCACCGGGCTGAGCACCGACGCGCTCGCACGGTTGTTCGAGCCGGCACCGCTCGACGACCTCACCCACCCGGAGCGGGACTTCGGGCTCGCGTGGGTCAATGCCGCCATGGCCACCACCGCTCAGGGGGCGACGATCACGGCCGCATCCGACGGGCCGCGCGCCGGCGCGACCTTCACGGTGCATCTTGCCGCGCCACCGGCAGCAGAGGTTGCCGCAATGTGACCCTGACCCCGGCCCGCTTTGATACCTCGGTCGGGTGAACCGCCGGGACAGTAATACCAAATCCGATTGTTTGGTTCCGGTTATCCACGCCCGAGGAAGCTGTACCGCCCGCGGCGCCCGGGTCCACCGGCGGGCGGTGACGATCCTGCGCGCGTGCGACCTGGTGCGCCACGAGGCCGCAGCCGGACCGAACTCGGTCCGGCTGCGGCTTGGTCTGTTGCCGACGATCGCGTTGTCTTGGGTGCTCGACGCCCTGCGCCGGTGCGCCGAGCGGCTGCCCGGGCTCGAGCTGTCGCTCCGCGACGGCGATCTGCCGACGCTGCTCGGCTGGGTCGGGCGCGGCCGGGTCGAGGCGGCGCTGCTCAGCCTCGACCAGGCGCCGAGCCGCCACTGGGTGCCGATCCGCGAGGAACCGATCGAGTTGGTGTGCGCCCCCGGCGATCCGCTGGCCGCGTCCGGCGACCGGGTGCGGGTCGCCCTGCTCGATCGCCGGCCGTTCATCCTGCGCGGCCATTGCGAGCGCGCCCGCGATGCCGAGACCCTGCTGGCCGCCCGCGGGATTTGGCCGCGGATCACCCTCAGGACCGATCAGGACGCCCGCGCGTTCGACGCGGTGCGTGCCGGGCTCGGGGTCACGCTGGCGCCGGCCAGCCTCGGCCGTGACCTCGCCCACCGGCCGGTCGAAGACCTCGGGCTCGCCCGAACCGTCGGGGTCGCGCTGTCGCCGACCCTCGATCCCGCGATCGCCGCCCGGATGATCGAGAGCTTGCGCGATGCGGACGCCGCGTCGCCGCCCGCGGGGGCCGGTCAGTAAAGCCCGCCGGTGCCGAAGCTCAAGGTCGAGCTCGCGCCGCCGCCGCTGCCCGACGGCCGGCCGGCCGACGGCGTGCCGGCGCCGCCGCTGACGCTGCCGGCGCCCCAGCCCTCGACGCTGCCGTCGAGCACGGTGGTCGCGCGGCCGGTCGGCACGGTGCCGGGCAGGAACGCCTCCAAGACCCCGCCCTGGCCGCGGCCGACCCGGGCGCCGGTCTTCGGGTCGACCCGCACCAAGACCACGCCCGGCGGCGTCTTGAACGGCTTGTCCGGGGTGGCCGCCAGCACCCGTTCCATCACATGCTTGAATGCCGGCACCGCAACCGAACTGCCGGTCTCGCGGTTGCCGAGGCTGCGCGGCTGATCGAACCCGATGTACAGCCCGACCGCAAGGTCCGGGGTAAAGCCGATGAACCAGGCGTCGCGGCCCTCGTTGGTCGTGCCGGTCTTGCCGGCGATCGTGTGGCCGAGCGATCGCAGCCGCGCTGCGGTGCCGCGCGTGGTCACCCCGGTCATGATGTTGACGATCTGATAGGCCGTGCGCCGGTCGGCGATCTGCGGGCGCTGGTCGATCAGCTCCGGCACCGCCAGGGCGTCCGACCACGAGGTCTGGCGGCACGCCGTGCATGAGCGGACGACGTGGCGGTAGATCGTCCGCCCGGTGCGGTCCTGGACCCGGTCGATCAGGGTCGGCGCGATCCGCTTGCCGCCGCTTGCCAGCATCGCGTAGGCCGCGGTCAGGCGCAACACCGTGGTCTCGCCGGCGCCGAGCGACATCGGCAGGAACGGCGCCATCTCGTCGAAAATTCCGAACGCCTCGGCGGTCGCCTTGACCTTGTCCATCCCGACCGAGTGCGCAAGGCGCACGGTCATCACGTTGCGCGATTTCTCGATCCCGACCCGAAGCGGGGTCGGCCCATAGAAGGTGTGCGAATAATTCTCGGGCCGCCAGATCGGCTGGCCGTAGCCGGGGTCGTAGGCAAACGGCGCATCCAACACCAGGCTCGACGGGGTGAACCCCTCGTCGAGCGCGGTCAGATAGACGAACGGCTTGAACGCCGAGCCCGGTTGGCGCATCGCCTGGGTCGCGCGGTTGAACACGCTGGTCTCGGCCGAGAAGCCGCCGCGCATCGCCAGGACCCGGCCGGTGTGGACGTCGATCGCGACCAGGCCGCCCTGGACTTCGGGGATCTGGCGCAGGCCATAGGTGCCCGGCGCCTCGCTCGCGACCTCCTCGACCAGGATCAGGTCGCCGGCGCGCACCACGTCGCCGGCGCGCCGCGGGCGCCGGCCGACCCGTTGCCCGTCGCGCCACGGCCGGGCCCAGGTCAGCTCCGAGAACGGCAGGACGCCGCGCGCGCCGTCGGCAAAGCCAATCGCGCTGTCGGCGCGGCCCTGGCCGACCTCGAGCACCACCGCGAGCTGCCACGGGGCGGTGCCGGCCGGCGGCTCGGTCGCGGCGAGCGCGGCCTGCCAGTCGGCGAGCCCGTCCAGCCGGCCGACCGGCCCGCGCCAGCCGTGGCGCCGGTCATAGGCGATCAAGGCCGTGCGCAACCCCTCGGTGGCGAGCGCCTGCAGGCCCGGGTCCATGGTCGTGCGCACCGACAGGCCGCCCTCGTACAACGCCGCCTCACCATAGCGTCGGACGATCTCGCGCCGCACCTCCTCGGCAAAATAGGGCGCGTCAACCGTGTCGGCCTGGTCGTCGCGGTGCAGCGTGATCGGTTCCGCCGCCGCCGCCGCCGCCTCGTCCGCCGAGATATGGCCGTCCTCGACCATCCGACCGAGCACCCAGTTGCGCCGCGCCAGCGCGGCGTCGTAGTTGCGCTCCGGGTGATAGTTGTTCGGCGCCTTGGGCAGCGCCGCCAGGAACGCCGCCTCGGCCAGGGTCAGCCGATCAAGCGATTTGCCGAAATAGGTCAGCGCCGCCGCGGCGACGCCGTACGAGCGCTGGCCCAAGAAAATCTCGTTGAGGTAGAGCTCGAGGATGGTGTCCTTGGTCAGCGCATGTTCGATTCGGATCGCGAGAATCGCTTCCTTGAGCTTGCGGATCAGCGAGACCTCATTAGACAACAAGAAGTTCTTCGCGACCTGTTGCGTAATGGTCGACGCGCCCACCGGTCGACGGTCGGTCGACAGATTGGAGAGATTGGTCATGATCGCGCGCGCGATGCCGAACGCATCCAGACCGGGGTGGGTGTAAAAACTCTTGTCCTCGGCCGACAAGACCGCGTGGATCAGCCGCTTGGGCACCGTGGTGATCGGCACGAAAATGCGGCGTTCAGCGGCATATTCGGCTAGGAGCCGTCCGTCGCCCGCGTGGATTCGGGTGACGATCTTGGGCTGGTAGGCGAGCAGACGCTTGTGGTCGGGCAGGCCACCCCCGACATGGCCGAGCGCCCAGATCACCCCGAGCGTGCCGGCGATCGCGAGCAGGGTCGCAGCCGCGAACAGCGATCCCAATAGTGTCCGCATGTCTTGAAGGCTCCGTCGCCGCGCCGCGCCCGCCGTCCGTTTTCGTGAGCGCTGACCCAGGTCACGCCAGCTTCCCCGGTGTCGGGGCGTCGGGTCAAGAGGTCGGGTCAAGAGGATGAGCGACCGCGGTCCCCAAGGCGCCCCCCGCTCCGCGCGACCCGCTAAGATTAATCAAAGACTGGCAACGGATGACTTCAAGAGTGGCGACCGGATTGAGCGAGATCACGACAGCCGCGATGTCGTTCGTGGCGTCTGCTCCGCATCATCGTGATGGCGTCCATGGTTCACGGATCACGATATCCTTGATCGTGCCGGATCCCGGTTGCAGCGACACCGGGCTTGCGGCCTGGGTGCCAAGTCTGGCACACTTTGGACTGAGATCACCCGCCAATCGTGGCCGGCGAACCGGGAGCGTTCACTGGGCAGCACGGATCGCCGCGGGTGCTTGGTCGGGGCTGCCGCGCGTGCGCTGCCACGGCGAGACGAGTGAGCCGAACCGTCGATGACAGGGCAAGGAACGCGTGAACGAAAGTGGGCAGTTCCGGGTGATCTCCTTGCCTCCGATCGCATCATTGGCGATAGTGGTGGGGGCGACGCCCGAATGACGGGCGTGACCAGCGCGGTGAGCGGGGCGGCATTGCCGGATCGGCATGCCACAAAGGGGTGTCCGAACCTGGGTGTTGGTACATTTGATGGTTGTTTCGTCGTCCGTTCACTGAAATCTGCCCTTGCCGCATGTGTGGCGTGACGGGTCGCCTGCCGACCTTCGATTAAGACCGGATCATTGCAATGCACAGGCGCGTATCCTCGACCGGCATCGCAGCGCTCATCGAACAGGTGTCACGCCTGACCCATTCTGCCGGCTATGCCGAAGGTCTTTATCCGGCTCAATGGACCGCGCTCCGATTCTTTTCGGAGGCGCCGGCGTCGGCGCGGACCACGGCGGGGCTTGCGCGGTTTCAGGGCATGAGCCTCGGCCCGGTGGCGCGGACGGTGCGCACGCTCGTAGACAAGGGGCTGCTGGCGCGGGCGGCCAACCCCCTCAGCCGGCGGGCCGACCTGATTGCGGTGACCAACCGCGGGCGGACGCTGCTGGAGAGCGACCCGCGGCGCGCGGTCGCGGCGGCGATCGACCGAATGCCGGCGGTTCAGCGCGAAACGCTGGCGACCGCGATGGAAGACCTCTTGTACGGCCTGTTCCAGATGCACCGGCCCGAGCCCGATCGGTTCGATCATGATACCGGGGACCGCGGCGCGGCCGACACCGACGCCGACGGGCCGCCCGAGGCCGACGAGCCGGACGCCGGGCCGGGCCCCGTGGCGGTGGCGCCGCCGCGGAGCCGCACCGCCCCCGGACGGCTCAAGGGTGGTCCCCGAACCCGGCGCAGCAAGGAGGCGGTTGGGGTCGATAGCGCCGATTGAGGCGCGTCGCCCCGACGTTGCGCGCCCCGACGTTGCGCGCCCCGACGTTGCGCGCATTGGCTCGGCGCCGATTGCGGACGGTCGGCCCCGCGCATCCGGCGATCCCATAAATCTGCTGTCGGTGCCGCTCGCGGGGGCTGAATCCGGTCGCGCGATCAGGTATGGACGAGGTCGGCCGCCGGGCGCGGGAACGCCGCGTTGGGCACCGGCAAGCCGCGGCGCCCTGGGTCCGCAAAGTCCTGCGCCGCCCAGCGCCGCCCCGACCAGCGCCGTCCTGACCCATGTATGATCCCGATCCTGTCAGTCCGATCGAAACCTACCGGTCGCGGGCGATCCGCGGATGGCGCTGGGCGCGGCCGGTCGCGCTCGGCCGTCTGGTCGTCGCGGTCGCGCTCGGCTTGATGATCGTGCCGTGGATCGACCTATGGGCGGCCGGGCTGTTTTACGACCCGAGCGGTCCGGCCGACGGCAACCAGTTCTGGCTCGGCGACGACCCGGTCGCCGACGCGCTGCACGAGGCCATCCAGCTCCTGTCCCGCCTGCTCGCGGTCGCCCTGCTCGCCGGCTTGATCGCGGCGATCGTGCGGCTTCGGCCGTGCCTCGGCCTCGGGGTGCGGCAGTGGGCGTTTCTGGCGCTCGCGCTCGCGCTCGGCCCCGGCCTGGTCGCCAACGTCGTGTTCAAGAACGGCTGGGACCGGGCCCGTCCCAAACAGGTCGAAGAATTCGGCGGCACCGCCCGCTTCACCCCGCCGTTCGTGATCGCTGATCAATGCGAGACCAATTGCTCATTCGTTTCGGGCGATTCGTCAATCATGTTTTACCTGCATAGCTTTGCATACATTGTCAGGCGACGGCGCAAGACGGTGTTTTTCGTCGGCCTTGCGGCCGGTCTGTTTGGTGGGTTTTTACGGATGGCGATGGGTGCGCATTTTTTAAGTGACGTGTTGTTTTCTGGCTTGTTCATGGTTGCGGTTTCCGCCGCCGTTCACACCTTGTTGTTCGGACCCGAGGCAACTCGGCACTGGTGGCGCACCCACATCTTCGGGCAACTGCCGGTGCCGTCTGCGGCCCGGCCGTCGTGACAGATCGGCGGGTCTCGGGGGCGTGCCCTCCGAAATGCCGCACCGCTGACTTGGGAGACCAGTGCCATGACCGCTGCCCATGCCCTGACCACCCGCGACCCGGCGCCGTCCCGGCGCGCGGGCGGTTCGACACCGCGCACCGTCACCGGTCCATGGCGCGCGGCGCTCGCTCTCGCGGCGCTCGCCCTCTGTGTCGCTGGTGCGGCGGCCGGGCCGTTCGGGGTCGCCGCGGCGGCGACCGGGGTCGGTGAGGTCGCGCGGCTGCGCGGGGTCGCCGCGGTGTCGCGGGACGGACGCGCGACCGTGCTCGAGGTCGGCAGCCCGATCTACGAATCCGACGTGGTTGCGACCGGTCCGCGCGGCCGGCTCCAGATCCGCTTCGCCGACGGCAGCGTGCTGTCGCTGGGGTCCGAGACCAGCTTCGAGATCGCGCACTACCGGCTCGACGACGCGGGGGGGCGCGCGGTCGATCTGAACGCGCTGGCCGGGATCTTCCGGTCGGTGGTCGCCGCGGTGCCGGGGCCGAGCCGGTACCGGGTCGAGCTGATCAACGCGGTCGCCTCGGTGCGCTCGACCAGCTGGATGTTCGAGCTCGCGACCGATCACTGCGCCGTGTTCGTGGGCGAGGGCGTGGTCCAGGTCGCCCACACCGCGCCGCGCTACCCGGAGCCCGTGACCTTGACCGCGGGCGGCGGCACCGACGTCTACGCCGACCAACCGCCGGCCGCACCGATGCCTTGGGGTGCCAAGCGGATCGCGTCGTTCCGCGACCGCACCGCGATCGAGTAAACGTCGATGCCGCGCCGCCGGGATCGTCGGACCGCCGCGCCGACCGACACCGTGTCGGCGCGGCGCCGTGCGGCCCGGCGGCGGCGTCTGGGGCTGGCGGCGGCGGCGACCGTCGCGGTGCTGGCGCTCCAGCCGTTTGCCGACCGGATCGGCTTCCTTCGCAACATCGAGGCCGAAAGCCTCAACCTGCGCTTCCAGCTGCGCGGGCCGACCGCGCCGGGGCCTGAGACCGCAATCGTGATGATCGACGACCGCACGATTGCCCGGCTCGGGCGATGGCCGGTGTCGCGCCGGCACCTCGCGACCGCGGTCGATCGCTTGACCGCGGCCGGCGCCCGGGTGATCGCGTTCGATCTCTTGCTGCTGGAGCCCGAGCGGCCGCGGGGCGACGCGGAGCGACCGGCGGACGGCGCCGACGGATCGGTCGCGGCGGCGTCCGCAAGCGCAGACCAACCGGGCGACGCGCCCGGGGACCCGGGCGATCCGGCCGGGGCCGGCCGGGACGACCCGGCGCCCGATGCCGCCGCCGAGCCGGCGCCGGGCGACCGGTCGATCGGCGCCGACCAGCGTCTGGCCGAGGCGATCGCAGCGTCCGGTCGGGTGGTGGTGCCGTTCGCCTTCACCTTCGATGCCGCCGCCGACCCCGACGCGGTCGACCCGTTGACGCCCGAGGCCCAGCGGGCGGCGATCCGGATCTTCCACGAACCGCCGGGCGGGGGCGAGGTCGCGCTGCCGCGGCCGACCGGCGCGTTGACGCCTTTGGCCGGCCTGGCCGCCGGTGCCGCCGGGCTCGGCCATGTCAGCGTGCTCTTCGACAGCGACTCGACGCTGCGCTACGACTTCCCGGTGTTCGCGTATGACTGGGACTATTTCCCGTCGCTGTCGCTCGAGACCGCGCGCCACTATCTCGGCCTCGCCCCAGACCAGATGGTGCTCCACCTCGGCCGCGGGATCGCGCTCGGCGACCGGTTCGTGCCGACCGACGGCGGGATGCGCCATCTTGTGAACTATCACGGGGCGGCCGGCAGCTTTCCGACCTATTCCCTGATCGACCTGATCGAGGGCGGGCTCGACCCGGCGCTGTTCCGCGACCGGGCGGTCTTGATCGGCGCTTCGGTGCTCGGGATCGACGACAGCTTCGCGACCCCGTTCACCAGCGGGTTGCCGGGGGTCGAGCGCAACGCCTCGATCTTCGCGCGCATCGTTACCGGCGACCATCTGGCGCGGCCCGATTGGGTCGACGGGCTCGAGTTGCTCTTGGTCGTCGGGCTCGGCGCGGCGGCGGCGGCGATCGCGGGCGGGCTTGCGACCGCCTGGGTGATCCCGGGCGGTTTCGCGCTGCTCGCGGCCTGGGCTGCGGCGAACACGGCTCTGTTCACGGTCGGGGGGCTTTGGGTCGGGTTCGTGGTGCCGACGCTGGCCCTCGGGCTCAACACCGGGATCGCCTATTGGGCGCGGGTGCGCGCGGAAGAGGACGAGCGCCGGCACGCCGAACAGGCGCTCCGGATCAGCGAGGAACGCTACGCGCTCGCGGCGCGCGGCGCCAACGACGGGCTGTGGGATTGGGACCTCGAGACCGGCAAGGTTTATTACTCGCCGCGCTGGTACACGATGATGGGGCTTGAGCCGCCGGCGACCGACGGCGCGCCGGCCGTCCGGGCGCGGCCGGCCGACTGGCTTGAACGCATCCGCGGCGATGACCGCACCACGGTCGAGGCGGCGATCGCCGCCCACACCGCGGGCACCAGCAACCAGCTGGCGATCGAGTATCGGGTCACCCACCCCGACGGCGGCGAGCGCTGGATGCTGGCGCGCGGGCTTGCGGTGCGCGACGACACCGGCCGGGCCCGGCGGATCGCCGGGTCGCAGACCGACATCACCTTTCGCAAACGCGCCGAAAAGGACGCGATCGTCCAGGCGTTCGAGGACGGGTTGACCGGTCTTGCAAATCGGGCGCTCCTGACCGACCGGTTGACCCAGGTGCTGGGCGCGCTGGTGCGCGCGGGCGGCCGTTCGGACGGCATGCTGATCCGGCTCAATCTCGACGGCTTTCGGATGGTCAACGACGGGCTCGGCCAGCCTGCCGGGGACCGGGTGTTGATCGCGATCGCGCGCCGGCTCGAGCGGGTCGCCGGCCCGGGCGACACCGTCGCCCGGCTCAGTGCCGACGAGTTCGCCGTGTTGATGCCGGGGCTCGACGACGATGCGGCCGCGGTCGCCGCGATGACCGATCATCTGATGGTCTTGATCGCCAAGCCGGTGCCGATCGACGGGCGCGACGTCGTGTTGGCCGCGAGCCTTGGGGTGGTGGCGCTGGCGCCCCTGGTCGCGGCGGCACCGCCGGTGCCCGAGGCGGCGACCGTGCTGCGCAACGCCGATCTCGCGGTGCATGCCGCCAAAGAGGCGGGCGGGGCGCGCGCTGCGCGGTTCGAGGCGTCGCTCGAGGCGCGCGCGGTGCGGCGGTTTGACCTTGCGACCGAGCTGCGCTGTGCGATCGAGGAAGGCGACCAGCTGCGGCTGGTCTACCAGCCGATCATCGACCTGGCGCGCCGGCGGCTCGCCGGGTTCGAGGCGTTGATGCGCTGGGAACATCCGGCACGCGGCATGGTGTCGCCGGGCGACTTCGTCCCGCTGGCCGAGGAAACCGGCCTGATCGAGGAAATGGGCCGCTGGGCAATCGCGGCCGCGTGCACCCAGATCGCGGCGTGGCAGCGGCTCCACGGCACGGTGGTGCCGGTCGCGGTCAATATCTCAGGCCGCCAGTTCGCCGCCGATATCGACCGGCTGGAACGCGATGTGGTCCAGGCGACCACGGCGGCCGGGATCGGGCCCGGGCTGTTGAAGCTCGAGGTCACCGAGAGCACGGTGATGGACCATCCGGAACGGGTCGCCGAAGCGCTTCGCCGGATCATCGGGCTCGGGGTCAAGGTGTCGATCGATGACTTCGGCACCGGCTATTCGTCGCTGGCGTATCTGCACCGGTTTCCGTTTCACACGCTCAAGATCGACCGCTCGTTCGTGATCCGGATGACCGAGACCAACGAGGCGTTCGAGGTCGTGCGCACGATCGTCGCGTTGGCGCGCGCGCTTGGCCGCGACCTGGTGGCCGAAGGGATCGAGACCGAAGACCAGGCGGCGCGGTTGGCGACGCTTGGGGTGGAGAATGGGCAGGGGTTTCTGTTCAGCCGGCCGTTGCCGCCGAGCGGTGCCGGCGGCTTTCTTGGCCAGGCTCGGGTGGGGTGACGCAGGCGGCGCCGGCTTTGGGCGCTGACGCCCCCAGGTCAGGGGGGGCGCCCCCCGACACCCCCGACCAGGGGGCGCCCCCTGGACCCCGCCAATTGGGTGGGGTCAAGGGGGGTGTCCCCCCTTGCGGGGGTCGAGGGGGCAGCGCCCCCCTTGGCAACGGCCGTCAGGCCGAACTCGCCGCTGCCCCCGTCAACCGTCTTGCTCCGCCTGTCCCCAGTGCGCTACCAACATGTTGTTGGTCTTAACGCAGGGATGACAGTATGTCGGTCACCATCGAGCCTAGAGCGCCGGCAACGGTGGTCTGTGCGGACAATCTCGCGTTCCTGCCGACCTTACCGGCGCGGTCGGTCCGGCTGATCGTGACCTCGCCGCCCTACAATCTCGGCAAGAGCTACGAACGCCGGCGGCCGCTCGACGCCTATCTCGACGGCCAACGGCGGGTGATCGAGGCGTGCCTGCGCGTGCTCGCCGACGACGGCTCGCTGTGCTGGCAGGTCGGCAATCATGTCATCGACGGCGAAATCCAACCGCTCGACACGCTGCTCTACCCGATTTTCCGGTCGGCCGGGCTGAAGCTGCGCAACCGGGTGGTCTGGCATTTCGAACACGGCCTGCATTGCTCGCGCCGGCTGTCCGGTCGCTACGAGACGATCTCGTGGTACACCAAGGGCGACGATTACCGGTTCAACCTGGATGCCATTCGGGTGCCCCAGAAGTATCCGAATAAAAAGGCGTTCAAGGGGCCGCACGCCGGCAGCCTGTCCGGCAACCCGCTCGGCAAGAACCCGGGGGATGTCTGGATATTCCCGAACGTGAAGTGCAACCACGTCGAAAAGACCATCCATCCTTGCCAGTTCCCGCTCGAGTTGGTCGAGCGGTTGGTGCTGGCGCTGACCGATCCCGGCGACCGCGTGCTCGACCCCTATATGGGGGTCGGCACCACCGTGGTCGCGGCGGTCCGGCATGGTCGGCGCGGGATTGGCTGCGACATCGTGCCGGCCTATGTCGAGATCGCCGAGGCGCGGCTTGCCGACCTGGAGAACGGGGTTCTGCGCGCGCGGCCGATGCATCGTCCGGTCTACGATCCGCATCTGCCCTACGGCGGGCATCGCTGAACCGACCGGCGGCGGCGGGCGGGCGGTGTCGGCGCAACTCGGCCACGACCCACGGTTCGACGCCGTGTGATGGGTGCCCCGATGCCCAAACTCGACGGCACCAAGGCGACGCGACAAATCCGCGCGCGCGCCGCCCCGTGGCCGTGGCAGGTCCCGATCATCGGCCTGACCGGGGCGGTGCTGCCGGACCGGCTGGCGGCGTGCCGGGCCGCAGGCACGGACGCGTGCCTGGGTCAACCCGCTCAAACTCCAGGCGCTTTCGGACGCGCTCGGCGAGTTGGTGCCGGACCCGGCGGAGGGGCATGCGGCGGACTGGTTGGTTGACTGACATATTCGGGTCACGCTATCTCTGCCGACGGTCTTAGGGGCGGGCCGCCGCCCGCACCAAACCATTCCCGCAGGCTGTCGACGGAGAGCGGACCGAATGGTTGCGCTTTTTACCGCCGCGGGGGTCGTCCATTACCCGGAGGGATAACAGGGCATGGTCAAGTCGGGACTTTTCAGCTTGATGATCGTCGGTGCGGTCGCGTTCACCGGCCACACCGCGTCTGCCGCGGGCGACGCCGAAGCGGGCGCCCGGGTGTTCCGCCAGTGTAAAGCCTGCCATACCCTGGAAGCCGGCAAGCACCGGGTCGGCCCGTCGCTGCAAGGTGTGTTCGGTCGGATCTCCGGGACCGCGGAGGGGTTCCGTTACTCCGGCGCGATGCGCGACGCGGCGATCGTGTGGGATGACGAGACGATCGCGGCCTATCTGGAGCGGCCGCGCCAGTACCTTCCGCGCAATCGCATGGCGTTTGCCGGTTTGCGCAAGGAGCAGGATCGGCTCGACGTGATCGCCTATCTGCACGAGGCGCAGACGGCCGAGTGACGCCAGGCTGGTTGGGGCGCCAGGCTTTGGGGCGATTGGCCGGTACCGCGCGCGCGTCTTCCTCCAGTGAAGCCGGCGGGTACGGGCCAATCGCCCCGATGCCCGGGCTGTGACGGCGGCCCGGGTCAGGCAAACGGCCGGATCAGGTAAGGATCAGGTAAACGGATAGTTATCAGGTAAACGGATAGTTGAGATCGACCACCGCGTAGTTGATCGCGGCGGCAAAGGTCTGCCAGACCAGATAGGGCACCAGCAGCCAGGCAGCGGTGGTGGACCAGCGGCGGGTCAGCAAAATCAGGCCGAGGATCGACAGCCACAGCACCGGCACGCCGATCAGCGCCCAATCGGGGCGCTGGAGCGGGAAGAACAAGATCACACAGCCGATGTTGAGTGCGGCGTTGGCAAGGAAGCCGGCGATGACGCCCGCGCGGGCGCGTGTGCTCGGCGCGGCGCGCCAAGCGTAATAGCCGGCCGCCGCGGTGAGGCCGAAGATCAGTGTCCACGCCGGCGCGAACGCGAGGTCCGGCGGCTGCCACGACGGGATGGTCAGGCTGCGATACCAGTCTCCGAGCACGGTCAGCCGTTCGCCGATCATCGCGACGACGAAGGCACCGGCGCCCCAGGCGAGCATGGCGCGCCGGTTGTGGGGCAGGGCGTCGGCCGTGCTCATGCCGGCACCACCCCGGTCAGGTGGGCGATGTTCTTCATGAAGATGCGCAGGTGCGCCATCGGCTTGGCGCGTACCAGCTCCTTGTTCATGTAGGCGTCCCAGGTCAGCTGCTGGACGTCGCGGTCGCGGCAGATGCTGACGAAGCGTTCGCGCCGGCCGTCGTTGGCGTACCAGTAGTGCTGCATCAGCCCGAGAACCCAGAACACCTGGCCGTGGGCTTTCATGTAGCGCTTGCGCGCCTGGGCGAGCGCGCGGGCGTCGCCGGTGGCGATCGCGTCCCGGGCGGCCTCGGCGGCGACCCGGCCGCCGAGCATGGCGTAGTAAATGCCTTCGCCCGAGGCCGGGGCGACCACGCCGGCCGCGTCGCCGGCGACCAGGACGTCGCGGCCGTTGTCCCAGGTCTTGCGGGGCTTGAGCGGGATCGGTGCACCCTCGCAGCGGTGGGTTTCCGACGCCTCGAGCCCGGCCGCGCGGCGCAGCGCCGCGGTGGCGGTGCGCATCGAAAAGCCCTTGTGCGCGGTGCCGACGCCGACGCTGATCTTGTCGCCGTGGGGGAACACCCAGCCGTAAAAGTCGGGTGACAGCTCGCCCTGGTAATAGACGTCGCAGCGGGTGCCGTCGAAGCCGCTGTCGGCCGGCGGGGTTTGGACGATTTCGTGGTAGGCGAAGACGCTCGGCACCTCTTCGCCCGCCGGCAGTTCCTGGCGGGCGACCGCTGAGCGGGCGCCGTCGGCGCCGATCACCACCTTGGCGCGGACTTGGGTGGTCTCGCCCGACTCTTGTCCGGGTGCGCGGTAGTGGACGGTCGCGCCGTCGTCGCCGTCGCGGCTGATTTTCTCATAGATCCCGGTGCGCCGCTCCGCCCCGGCGAAGGCGGCGCGCTGGCGCAGCCACTCGTCGAACACCTCGCGGTCGACCATGCCGACGAAGCCGTTGTCGATCGGCATATCGACGGTTCGCCCGCTCGGCGCGATGATCCGGGCGCCGTAGACCTTGGTTGCGAGCAGGCTCTCCGGGATTTCGAAGTCGCGCATCAGCCGCGGCGGGATCGCACCGCCACAGGGCTTGATCCGCCCGTCGCGGTCGAGCAGCAGGACAGATTTGCCGCCCCGCGCCAGATCCGTTGCCGCGGTTGCCCCGGCCGGCCCGCCCCCGACCACCACCACATCGTACGTATCAAGTTGTGCCATGACCGACCTCCACTCCACCCATTGGATTCTCTTGGCAGGGGTCCAGGGGGCCTTCGGCCCCTTGGCGGGGGGTGCAAAGGGGGGGGCGGCGCGCGCCTTTGCCCCCGGCGTCAGTCCCCGGCCCCGACCAATCCCATGGCCGACGCGGGTGCCGCGCGCTCGGCCTCGTCTTGCTCGATTCTCGCCGCCAGATGTGCCGAATAGACAAATAGGATGGCTTGTCCGGCGAACACCAGGCTATAAGCGGCGGCCGGCGACCCGACCAGGTAGCGGGTCAGATCGACCGCCGCGGTTCCCAGCACGCCGCCGGCGCCGAAGGCGATCGCCTGGGCCGCGCCCCAGACCCCCATACGCACGCCTTCGCGCGATTCCCGCCCGGACGAGGCGAGGCCCATCATCGACCCGATCGCCGCGACTGCGTATGCGCCGTTGGCGGCGCCGAGCGCGAACACCGACGGCAAGAGCGGCCACGGCGGTCCGATCATGCCGGCGATCGCGAGCGCGGTCAGCGCCAGCGCCGAGGCGAGGCAGCCGGCGATCGTCCAGCCTTTCATGGTGCCGATCTTGGGGCCGATCACCGTACTGCCGGCGATGCCGACCAGGACCATGCCGAGCAGGACGCCCGAGTGTTGGATGCCGGCGAGCTTGGTCGATTCACCGGGGGTCAAGCCGAAGATCGCGCCGGCGAACGGTTCGAGGATCAGGTCTTGGGCCGAATAGGCGATCATCGAGACGAAGACGAAGATCGCGAACCGGCGGGCGCGCCGTTCGGCCCAGACCTGGGCGAGCGCAACCCGGAACGGCACCTTGGGTTTGGCCGGCTCGCCCGGGTCGTCGGCGGGGCTTTGGTGGCGCGATTGCTCGACCCCCCAGACCGCGACGATGCTGACCAGGAAGGCGACGAGCGCGACCGCGCTGGTGACCGTGATCAGACGGGCGATCGAAAACGGGTCGAGGAAGTCGCCGGCGATGGTGGCGGTGACCACGAAGCCGACGATCATCATGGTCCAGACGATGGTCGCGGCGGCGGCGCGGCGGCCGGGGGCGGTGCGTTTGGCGAGCAGGACCAAGAGCGTGGTCCCGGCGGCGCCGACCCCGATGCCGATCAGGAAGAAGGCGACGATCGCGACTGCGATGCCGGCGGCGAACGAGGCGGTCATCACCGCAATCGCGACCGCGGCGAGGATGCCGCCCGTGCTGAGGATCGCCATGCCGCCGATGATCCACGGGGTGCGCCGTCCGCCGAGGTCGGAGCCGTAGCCGAGCCGCGGGCGCGCGAGCTGGATCGCAAAGTGGAAGCCGACCAGCAGCCCGGGGACCAGGGCGGGCAGGCCGAGTTCGACCACCATGACCCGGTTCATGGTCGAGGTGCACAGGATGACGATCGCGCCGAGCGCGGTCTGGACCAGGCCGAGCCGGGCGATCCCGAGCCATCCGAGCGGCGCGACGGCGGGGCCGCCGGGCAGGGGGTCGCCGCTGTGGGTCATGAGCCGTTCCCCTTTTTTACCTGTCGGGCCGGGCCGCCCGGGATCGCGCCGGCCGGCCGGTCGGGCGGACGCGCGGGTCAGGCCGAGGCGGCGACGATCGGCGCGACCGCGAACGCGCTGATCATCATGCCGATCACGTACAGCGTGACGCCGGTGGCGTTGTACCAGGGGGCGCGGCCCTTGGGGTCCTGGAGCAGGCGCACCATGGCACCGCCCTGGGCGACCAGGACGAGCGCGACCAGGCCGGCGTGGACCGGCCGGCCCCAGGCGATCAGGAGCGTCACCACCACGACCTGGGGCACCGCCATGACCACGCAGGCAAGGCGCGCTGCAACAGCGGCGCCGAGTTGGACGGGCAGCGACCGCACGCCGAGTTGGCGGTCGCCTTCGATCGCCTTGAAGTCGTTCAGCGTCATGATGCCGTGGGCGCCCGCGCTGTAGAGCACCGCAAGCGTTACAATCCGCCAGTCGGGCACGGTGCCGGCCATCACGGCGGCGCCGGTGAACCAGGGCAGACCCTCGTAGCAGGAGGCGACCGCGGTGTTGCCCCACCAGCCGTTCTGCTTAAGCCGCAGGGGCGGGGCGCTGTAGGCCCAGGCGAGTGCGAGCCCGACCACGGCGGCGGCGAGCACCACCGGTCCGAGGATCGCCGCCAGCAGGAGCGACAGTCCGGTCCACAGGCAGGCGATATAGAGCCCCCAGCGCCCCGGGATGCGCCCGGACGGGATCGGGCGGTGGGGTTCGTTGATCGCATCGACGTGGCGGTCGAACCAGTCGTTGACCGCCTGGCTGGTTGCACAGACCAGCGGGCCGGCGAGGATGATGCCGCCGACGATTTCGAGCCAGCGCGACGGGATCGACAATCCGGAAGAAACGACACCGCAGCCATACGCCCACATCGGCGCGAACCAGGTGATCGGCTTCAAGAGTTCCAGGACCGCCGGAAGGTTCGGACGAGCCATGCGGGTGTCTGGCATGTTGTCGGGACGAAACGGCGCCATTCGGCCGCCGGTCGGGTCGGCGGACCGTAGACCTCGGCGGTTTCGCCGTCAACGAAAACGGCGGGTCAAAGTCGTCGCACGCGACGGTGGGTCGAAAGTCGTCGCACGCGACGGTGGGTCGCGGGCCCGGTGCGACCAAAGTGTACAGCCAATCCCCCTGCGCGACGCTGGTACATTTTGACGCGGTGCGGTCGGAAAAAGGGCTTTTTGGGTCTTGAATTCCCTTCATCTCCGCGGATCGACGCTCGGACCGCGCAAAATTTCCGACATAATATGTCAAGTATAACCCGGGGTGGGTGTCGTTGACAGACGGATACGCGATGCCTAAAGTCTGAGCCGATCAGCGGTCAGGGCTGTGGCACGAAAAAGGCACATTTGGAACACACGCGATCTTACGAGTGCTGAGGTCGTCTTTCGCGGACCCACCGGGTTGTTGGGGTGACGCCAGGGGACGCGGCTCGGACCTTGAGGTCTTCGGCCAACTGGTTGTGAAACCTGGGTTTGTATCACCTCATGCTGCGGTGGCAGTCGCGACGCGGTCGTCGTGGCGACGGATCGAACGCGGTCTGATCCGGATCATTGCCGAGGCCGGCGATTGCGGCAGACTGCAAATCCGACTTGGCCGGGCATCTCCGCGGCGCGACACGACGGCTGGACAATCGATCGCAGGACAATCGATCGCAGGACAAACCATCGCAGGACAAACCATCGCAGGACGAACGACCGCAGGGCGTGCGGGGGCGGGATCCCTCATAGTCTGGCGGATACCATGTCGCGTACGCCGTTCGGCGATAGCGACAGGTCCCGACACCGAGACGCCTTGGACGCCTTTGAGGAACTGGGTCTCAGGGGGTCAGGGGTTTGGGGTGTCGACACGTTTCAGACCTTCCGGCCAAGGGTATCGTGACATGTTTGCTTCCTCAGTTTTTGACCGGATGATCGAAGCGGTGGATTACTGCCCGTTCGCCACGATTGCGGGGACCAGCACGGTGCACGCGGCGGCCGAGGCGAGCCGCCGGGCGTGGGCCGAGAGTCGGCTGCACCGGGCCCGCACGCCGGCCAAGCCGTTGTATACGCCCGAGGAACGGCGTCGCCGCGACGAGACGCCCTGGACGGTGGTCCAGGGCGTCTTGGCGCCGTTGCAGTTCCTGGTGTTCCTGGTCAGCTTGGCGCTGGTGGTGCGCTATCTGGTGACCGGGGCGGGGTTCGAGGCGGCGACGATCTCGATCGTGGTCAAGACCCTGGTGTTGTATGTGATCATGGTGACCGGGTCGATCTGGGAGAAGGTGGTGTTCGGCCGGTACTTGTTCGCACCAGCGTTCTTTTGGGAAGACGTGTTCAGCATGTTGGTGCTGGCGCTGCATACGGCCTATCTGGCCGCGGTGTTCACCAACGGGCTCGACCCGGTCGGGCAGATGGTGCTGGCGCTGGCCGCCTACGCCGCCTACGTGATCAACGCGGCCCAGTTCGTCTTGAAGCTGCGGGCGGCGCGCCGGCAGGAGCAGGCGGCGCGCGACGCGGCCGACACCGGCGCGAACGGCGCCGACGGCAGTGGCGGCAGTGGCGGCTCGACCGGCGCGTTGGGTCTCGCATGATGAGCGATGCCGCCGCCCCGATGCCGTCGGCCGACGGGCTCGGCTGCGGCGAGCCGACGGTGCTGCGCGAGCGCGGCCAGCGCGAGGTGTTCTGCGGGCTGGCCTCGATCGTCTGGCTGCATCGTAAGATTCAGGACGCGTTCTTTTTGATCGTCGGCTCGCGGACCTGCGCACATCTGATGCAGGCGGCAGCCGGGGTTATGATCTTTGCCGAGCCGCGCTTTGCCACCGCGGTGATCGAGGAGCGCGATCTTGCCGGCCGCGGCGACATGGACGCCGCGCTCGACGGGATCGTCGGCCGGCTGATCGCGCGCCGGCCGGACATTCGGCTGTTGTTCCTGGTCGGCAGCTGCCCGTCCGAGGTGATCAAGTACGACCTCGACCGGGCGGCGGCGCGGCTCGGCCAGGCCCATGGGCCGGGCGTGCGGATCCTGACCTGGTCGGGCAGCGGGCTCGAGACGACCTTCTCGCAGGGCGAGGACAGGTGTCTCGCCTCGATGGTGCCGGCGGCACCGGCGATCGGGGCCGACGCCGCGCCGCAGCTGTTGGTGGTCGGCGCACTCGCCGAAGTGGTCGAGGACCAGTTCGGACGCCTGTTCGACGCGCTCGGGGTCGGCCCGGTCGCGTTCCTGCCGCCGCGGCGCGCGGAGGCGCTGCCGGCGATCGGGCCGGCGACCCGGTTCCTGCTCGCCCACCCGTGGCTCGGCGAGACCGCGCAGGCACTCCAAGCGCGGGGCGCGGCCCGTCTGGCCGCGCCGTTCCCGCTCGGCGCCGAGGGCACGACTGCGTGGCTGAAGGCCGCCGCGACCGCCTGGGGCGTGCCCGAGGATCGGTTCGAGGCGGTGACCGCGGCCGGCCGGGCCCGGGCGACCGAGGCTTTGGCCCGCCATCGCGAGCGACTGGCCGGCAAGCGGCTGTTCCTGTTCCCGGACAGCCAGATCGAGGTGCCGCTGGCCCGGATGCTGGCGCGTGAGCTCGGGCTGGTGCCGGTCGAAGTCGGGACGCCCTACCTGCACCGCGACCATCTGGCGCCGGAGCTGGCGCTGCTGCCCGAGACCCGATTGTCGGAGGGCCAGGACGTCGAACGCCAGCTGGACCGCTGCCGCCAGGCACGGCCGGACCTGGTGGTCTGCGGCCTTGGGCTCGCCAACCCGCTCGAGGCCGAAGGGCTGACCACCAAATGGTCGATCGAGCTCTTGTTCACCCCGATCCAGGGTTACGATCAGGCGGCGGATTTGGCCGAATTGTTCGCGCGGCCGTTGATCCGCCGGGCGGCGCTCGCGCAGTGAGTGCGGTCGCCGGACGGCGCGACCCCCGGGCGGCAGTGCCGCCGTCCGGTTGGTTCACACGATAACAGTCGCCCCGGCAACCGTTCGCAAGGGGCCCCCGGCGCCCCTCTCGGTGGTCGGGACAGGGGTTGACGGAACGTTTTCTGGGAGCCGGTGGCGGTCGATGCAGCTGACGGTCTGGACCTACGAGGCGCCCCCGCATGTCGGGGCGATGCGCGTCGCAGCCGCGATGACCGGCGTGCATCTGGTCCTCCATGCGCCGCAGGGCGACAGCTACGCCGATCTCGTGTTCACCATGATCGAGCGGCGGTCGGCCCGGCCGCCGGTCAGCTACACCAGCTTTCAGGCGCGCGACCTCGGCGCCGACACCGGTGCTTTGTTCCAGGACAGCTGCCGGGCGGTGGTCGAGCGGTTCCAACCCCAGACCCTGTTGGTCGCGACCACCTGCACCGCCGAGCTGTTGCAGGACGACCCGGGCGGGCTGGCCGCAACCCTCGGGCTGACGATCCCGGTGATCACGCTGGATCTGTCGTCCTACCAGCGTAAGGAAACCTGGGGTGCGCACGAGACCTTCGAGCGGCTGGTGCGCACGCTGGCCGGCCCCGGCGTGTTGGGGCCGGGGGCGGAGCGGCCGCCGCGCGCCGCGGGCGAACGGCCCGGCTGCAACCTTTTGGGCCCGACGGCGCTCGGGTTCCGGCACCGCGACGACGTTCGGGAGGTCACACGGCTGCTCGACCGGCTCGGCATCGCGGTGCACCAGGTGGCGCCGCTCGGTGCGACACCGGCCGACATCGCCGCGCTCGGCCGGGCCGATTTCAACGTCGTGATGTATCCCGAGATCGCGGCCGGCGCCGCGCGCTGGCTCGAGCGCAGCTATCGCCAGCCGGCGACCAAGACGGTGCCGATCGGGGTCGGCGCGACCCGGGCGTTCATCCACGAGGTCGCCGGGCTGGCCGGGGTGGATCCGGCGCCGGGCTTGGCGTTGCTTGACGAGGGCGACCAGCCGTGGGCGGCGCCGCTGCGCCAGCCGTGGTACGCGCGCTCGGTCGACTCGACCTATCTGACCGGCAAGAAGGTGTTCGTGTTCGGCGACGCGACCCACGCGGTCGCGGCCGCGCGGGTTGCGGCCCACGAGCTCGGCTTTACCGTGGTCGGGCTCGGCAGCTACACGCGCGAGTTCGGCCGCGAGGTCCGCGCGGCGGCCAAGGACTTCGGGGTCGAGGCGCTGATCACCGACGATTACCTCGAGGTCGAGGCGGCGGTCGCGGCGGCCACCCCCGACCTGGTGCTCGGCACCCAGATGGAACGGCACATCGCCAAACGGCTCGGCCTGCCGTGCGCGGTGATTTCAGCGCCGGTCCATGTCCAGGACTTTCCGGCGCGCTCGGCGCCGTTGATGGGGGTCGAAGGCGCGAACGTCTTGTTCGACACCCTGGTCCATCCCCTGATGATGGGGCTCGAGGAGCATTTGCTCGATATGTTCCGCGAGGATTTCGAGTTCCGGCCCGACGCCGCGCCGTCGCACCTCGGCACCGCGGCGACACCCGCCGTTGCGACACCTGACCCTGCCGGGGCTGCGCCCGGCCCCGACCGGCCGGCGCCGATCCAGCCGGCCCCGTCCGCCCCGCCGGCCGCCGCGACCAGCGCCGGCGCGGCGACCCTCATCACCTGGGCCACCGAGGCCGAACGGGAGCTCGCGAAGATCCCGTTCTTCGTCCGCGGCAAGGCCCGTCGCAACACCGAACGCTTCGCCAAGGAGCGTGGGGTTGCGACCATCACAGTCGAGACCCTGTACGATGCCAAAGCGCACTTCAGCCGCTGACGACGCGCCCGCGCGCGTCGTACCGATCCGCGTCGTGATCGTGACGCTGGACAGCCACTTGGCCGGAGCGGCCGAGCGCGCCCGCAAGGGGCTCGAGGACGAGCTGCCCGGGCTGGTGGTCAGCCTGCATGCCGCGGCCGAATGGGCCGACGACCCCGAGGCGTTGGCGCGCTGCCATGCCGCGATCGCCGAGGGCGACATCATCCTCGCCAGCATGCTGTTCATGGAAGACCACATCCAGGCGGTGCTGCCGGCATTGCAGGCGCGGCGCGACCACTGCGACGCCATGATCGGCTTCATGTCGGCCGGCGAGGTGATCAAGCTGACCCGGCTCGGCCGGTTCTCGATGGACGGCACCCCGGGCGGCCCGCTCGCCCTGTTGCGCCGGCTGGCCGGTGGCAAAAAGAAGAAACCCGGCCAGGGCATGGGCAGCGCCGGCGCCCAGCAGATGGCGGTGCTGCGGCGGATCCCGCAGATCCTGCGCTTCATCCCGGGCAAGGCCCAGGACGTTCGGGCCTATTTCCTCACGTTGCAGTATTGGCTCGCCGGGTCCGACGAGAATGTCGCGAACCTGATGCGCTATCTGATCGACCGCTATGCCGACGGCAGCCGGCGCAGCCTGCGCGGCGCGCTGAAACCGCAGCGGCCGACCGACTATCCCGAGGTCGGGGTCTACCACCCGCGCATGGCCGGCCGGATCGCGGCGCACCCCGACCGCCTGCCGACCCCGGCCGCGGCCGACGGCGGCCGGGCCGCGCCGCACGGCCGGGTCGGACTGTTGGTCATGCGCTCCTACGTGCTGGCGGGCGACACCGGGCACTATGACGGCGTGATCGCGGCGCTCGAAGCGCGCGGGCTCGCGGTGGTGCCGGCGTTCGCCAGCGGCCTCGACGCCCGCCCGGCGGTCGAGGCGTTCTTCACCCAGTCGGGCCGGGCGACGGTCGATGCGATCGTGTCCCTGACCGGTTTCTCCCTGGTCGGCGGCCCGGCCTACAACGACGCCAAGGCGGCCGAGGAGATGCTGGCCGCGCTCGACGTGCCGTATCTGTCGGCCCACGCGGTCGAGTTCCAAAGCCTGGAGCAATGGCAGGCGTCCGAACGCGGGCTGATGCCGGTCGAATCGACCATGATGGTCGCGATCCCCGAGCTCGACGGCGCGACCGGCCCGCTGGTGTACGGCGGCCGCTCGGCGCTGCCGACCACCGGCGACGCCCGGGACATGCGCGCCGACCTCGAGCGCGCCGACGTGCTGGCCGACCGGGTGGCGCGTCTGATCGCGCTCAGGCGGTCCGAGCGGGCGGCGCGCAAGCTGGCGCTGGTCGTGTTCAACTTTCCGCCGAACGCCGGCGCGACCGGGACCGCGGCGTATCTCTCGGTGTTCAAATCGGTCTTCAACACCCTGGTCGGGTTGAAAGAGGCCGGCTACACGGTCGAGCTGCCGGCGGACGCCGACGACCTGCGCCAGCGTCTGCTGACCGGCAACGCCGCCCAGTTCGGCGCCGACGCCAACGTCCACGCCCGCATCCCGGTAGACGACCATGTCCGGCGTGAGCGCCACCTCGCCGAGATCGAGGCGCAGTGGGGCCCCGCACCCGGCCGCCACCTGACCGACGGCAGCGCACTGTTGGTGCTCGGTGTCCAGCTCGGCAACATCCTGGTCGCGGTCCAGCCCGGGTTCGGCTACGAGGGCGACCCGATGCGGCTGTTGTTCGAACGCGGCTTTTCGCCGACCCACGCGTTCTCGGCGTTCTACCGCTATCTGCGCGAGGATTTCGCCGCGCACGCCGTGCTCCATTACGGAACCCACGGCGCGCTCGAATTCATGCCGGGCAAGCAGACCGGGCTTGCCGGGTCATGCTGGCCGGACCGTCTGATCGGCGACGTGCCGAACTACTACCTCTACGCCGCCAACAATCCGTCGGAAGGCACGATCGCCAAGCGCCGGGCGGCCGCGACCCTGATCAGCTACCTGACGCCGCCGCTCGCCCAGGCCGGTCTCTATCGTGGCTTGGTCGACCTCAAGAGCTCGATCGATCGCTGGCGTCGGTTGCCGCCCGAGGCGTCGGAGACCGAGCGCACCGGCCTTGCGACCCTGATCCAGTCGCAGGCCGCGACGGTCGAGCTCGCCGAGGCCGAGCCGCTGTGGCCGGCCGACGAGGCGGAGGCGCGGATTGCCGAGCTCTCCGCCAAGATGCTCGAGCTCGAATACACTCTGATCCCCCATGGTCTCCATGTCGTCGGTGCGACCCCGACCGACCAGGAACGCGCCGATCTGCTCGAGGCGTTGTCGGAGTCCCTGAACGGCGCCCGGACCGAGCGGAGCGTGCTCGAGGCGGTGGTCGCCGGCACGGCACCCGAGGCGGCGCTCAAGCAAGTCGGGCTCGACCGCGACGAGGCCGCGGTCGCAGGCCTGCGCGTGCTCGCCGATGCCGACCGGCTGATCGCGACCGACCACGAGCTGCCGGCGATCGTGCATGCGCTGGACGGCCGGTTCGTGCGGCCGGCGCCCGGCGGCGACCTGGTGCGCACCCCGGCGATCCTGCCGACCGGGCGCAACCTGCATGGCTTCGACCCGTTCCGGATGCCGAGCGCGTACGCGATCAAGGACGGCACCGCGCAGGCGGCGCGGCTGTTGGAGCGCCATCTCGCCGCCGGCAATGCGCTGCCCGAGTCGGTCGCCTTCGTGCTCTGGGGCACCGACAATCTGAAGAGCGAGGGCGGGCCGATCGCCCAGGTGATGGCGCTGATCGGCGCGACCCCGCGGTTCGACAGCTACGGCCGGCTCGCCGGTGCCGACCTGATCCCGCTCGAGACCTTGGGTCGGCCGCGGATCGACGTCGTGGTGACGCTGTCCGGCATCTTCCGCGACCTGTTGCCGCTGCAGACCCGGATGCTCGCCGAGGCCGCCTACCTCGCCGCCAGTGCCGACGAGCCGATCGAGCAGAACTTCGTGAAGAAGCACGCCCTGGCGACCATGGCGGCCGACGGCTGCGATCTCGAGACCGCCGCGCTCCGGGTGTTCTCCAACGCCGAGGGCGCGTACGGCTCCAACGTCAATTACTTGGTCGACAGCGGCGCTTGGGAGAACGAGGACGAGCTGGCCGAGGCGTACACCCGGCGCAAATGCTTCGCTTACGGCCGCGCCGGCCGGCCGGTCCAGCAGGAGACGCTGTTGCGCGGCATGCTGGCCGGGGTCGATCTCGCCTACCAGAACCTGGAGTCGGTCGAGCTCGGGGTCACCACGGTAGACCATTATTTCGACACGCTGGGCGGCATCTCTCGGTCGGTCAAACGCGCCACCGGCGGCGACGTGCCGGTCTACATCGGCGACCAGACCCGCGGCGACGGCACCGTCCGGACGCTGGCCGAGCAGGTCGCGCTCGAGACCCGTACGCGTATGCTCAACCCCAAATGGTACGAGGGCATGCTCGAGCACGGCTACGAAGGCGTACGCCAGATCGAGGCCCATGTCACCAACACCATGGGCTGGTCGGCGACCACCGGTCAGGTCGCGTCTTGGGTCTATCAACAGTTGAGCGAGACCTATGTGCTCGACCCCGAGATGCGCGAACGCATGGCCAAGTTGAACCCGACCGCCTCGGCCAGGGTCGCCAACCGGCTGATCGAGGCGCACGAACGCAAGTACTGGACGCCGGACGAGGCGACGCTGGAAGCGTTGCGCCGTGCCGGTGAGGAGCTGGAGGACCGGGTCGAGGGCGTGACCGAGGACATCGCGGCGTAACGCCACGGTGATCCGGGCCGGGCGCCCGCCACCACCCCCAAACCACGGCCGCCGCGGGGCGGCCGGGACCGACTTCGAGGATGGGCCGGCATGACAAGCCTGTGTGAACTTCAGACCCTGGTCCGCTGCCCGGACGGCGCCGGCAGCGTCGAGGTCGCGCTCGACCAGACCAGCCGGATCGACACCGCCAAGGTGTTCGCGATCTACGGCAAGGGCGGGATCGGCAAGAGCACGACCTCGTCCAACCTGTCGGTCGCGTTCGCCCGGCTCGGCAAGCGGGTCTTGCAGATCGGCTGCGACCCCAAGCACGATTCGACCTTCACCCTGACCAAGCGCCTGGTCCCGACCGTGATCGACGTCTTGGAAGAGGTCAACTATCACGCCGAAGAGCTGCGCGCCGAAGACTTCGTGTTCGAAGGCTACAACGGCGTGATGTGCGTCGAGGCCGGCGGACCGCCGGCCGGCACCGGCTGCGGCGGCTATGTGGTCGGCCAGACCGTCAAGCTGCTCAAGACCCATCACCTGCTCGAAGACACCGACGTCGTGATCTTCGACGTGCTCGGCGACGTGGTGTGCGGCGGCTTTGCCGCGCCGCTCCAGCACGCCGAGCGTGCGATGATCGTCACCGCCAACGACTTCGACTCGATCTTCGCGATGAACCGGATCGCCGCGGCGATCATGGCGAAGTCGCGCAACTACGGGGTCCGGCTCGGCGGCGTGATCGCCAACCGCAGCCGCGCGACCGACGAGATCGACCGGTTCAACGCCGCGATCGGGCTCGAGCGGATGGCGCACTTCCCCGACCTCGACGAAATCCGCTTGAGCCGGCTGCGCAAGCAGACCCTGTTCGAGATGCCGCCGACCCCGGCGTTGGCGGCGGTCCAGGCCGAGTATCTGCGGCTGGCGCAGGCGTTGTGGGCCGGGGTCGAGCCGTTGTCGGCGCTGCCGATGAAGGATCGCGAGCTGTTCGACTTCTTCGGGGTCGAGTGAGGGGCGAGGGGGCGCTGCCCCGGAGATGAACCAGAGGGACCGGGATCGAGCGATGGCATCAGGGAGCTACCAGGCGCGGCGCGGCCAGATCGAAACCTATTTTGACCGCACCGCGGCCGAGACCTGGGCCCGCCTGACCTCGTCGGCACCGGTTGGGGGCATCCGGGCGACCGTGCGCGCCGGCCGCGACCAGATGCGGCAAACCCTGCTCGACTGGTTGCCGGCCGACCTGACCGGGCGGCGGGTGTTCGATGCCGGCTGCGGCACCGGCCTGTTCGCGGTCGAGGCGGCGCGCCGCGGCGCCGAGGTGCTGGCGGTCGATATCGCGCCGACCCTGGTTGAGCTCGCGCGCGAACGCCTGCCCGCCGAACTCGCGCCCGAGCCCGCGACCGGCGGCGGGCCGGGGCGGGTGACCTTCAAGGTCGGCGACCTGGTCGATCCGGGGTTCGGCGACTTCGACCATGTCGTCGCCATGGACTCGCTGATCCACTACCGGACCGAGGACGCGGTCGAGCTGTTGGCACGCCTGGCCGAGCGCACGCGTACATCGATCCTGTTCACGTTCGCGCCGCGCACGGCGCTGCTCGCGACCATGCACACGGTCGGCCGGCTGTTCCCCAAGCGCAGCCGGGCGCCGTCGATCGAACCCGTGGCCGAGGCCAAGCTGACCGCCTGCCTGGCGGCGGACCCGGTGCTGGCCGGCTGGCCGCCGGCGCGCACCGAGCGGGTGATCAACGGCTTCTACACCTCTCAGGCGATGGAGTTGCGTCCCGCATGATCAAGAAGTCTCTCAGCATCGGGCAGCTGTGGCGCCGGGTCGGCATCAAGTATCTCCCGTTCGCCGACGTCGCGACGCCCGATCTGCCGATCGGACGCCTGCTTCGTCTGTCGCTGTTCCAGGTCACGGTCGGCATGGCCATGGTCCTTTTGAACGGCACGCTGAACCGGGTGATGATCGTCGAGCTCGGGGTACCGGCGTGGCTGGTCGCCACCATGGTCGCGCTGCCGCTGGTGTTCGCGCCGCTCCGGGTGCTGATCGGCTTCCGCTCCGACCACCACAAGTCGTTTCTGGGCTTGCGCCGTATCCCCTACATCTGGATGGGCACGCTGTTGCAGTTCGGCGGCTTCGGCATCATGCCGTTCGCCATGCTGGTGTTGTCGGGCAAAGGCATCGGGCCGTGGGGCGAGATTGCCGGGCCGGCCGGGGCGGCGCTCGCATTCCTCCTGGTCGGGGCAGGGATGCACACGGTCCAGACCGCGGGCCTGGCGCTCGCGACCGACCTTGCGGCCGAAGAGAGCCGGCCGCGGGTGGTCGCTTTGTTCTATGTGATGCTGTTGGTCGGCATGGTGGTGAGCTCGCTGACCTTCGGCGTGCTGCTCGAGGAGTTTTCACCGACCCAACTGGTCCAGGTGGTCCAGGGCGCGGCCGCGGTGACGATGGCGCTCAACCTGATCGCCTTGTGGAAGCAAGAGGCACGCAACCCGGACCTGACCGACCCGCGCAAGGAACGGCCGTCGTTCTTCGAGTCGTGGCGGACGTTCAGCGCCGGCGGCGCGTCGAGCCGGCTTCTGGTCGCGGTCGGGCTCGGGACCGCGGGGTTCACCATGCAGGACATCCTGCTCGAACCCTATGGCGGCGAGGTGCTGTCGCTGTCGGTGTCCGAGACCACGCAATTGACTGCGCTGCTCGCGACCGGCATGTTGGTCAGTTACGCCTTTGCCGCGCGCCGGCTCAGCCGCGGCGCCGACCCGTGCCGACTCTCGGCGTTGGGCGTGCTGATCGGGATCGTTGCATTCGCAACGGTGATCTTTGCCGCACCCCTCGAATCACCATTGCTCTTTCGCGTCGGCACGACCCTTATCGGTCTTGGTGGTGGCTTGTTTGCCGTCGGCACCCTGACCGCCGCCATGGGTCTGGCGCGCAGCGGCCAGAGCGGCCTCGCCCTCGGCGCCTGGGGTGCCGTGCAGGCAACCGCCACGGGTGGCGCGGTCGCGCTGGGAGGGGCGATTCGCGATGTGATGTCCGGGTTTGTCGCAGACGGCGCGTTCGGTCCGACGATCGCCGGGCCGGCGGCCAGCTACGGCATGGTCTATCACCTCGAAATCGTTCTCCTGATTGTCACCCTGTTTGTGATCGTACCGCTCGCACGCCGGGCGAGGGCGGATCGGTCGCAGACGGGAACGAAGCTCGGCTTGGCGGAATTCCCCGGCTAGCCATTCCTTGCCTGAGGAGATCACTCTATGACAGGCGCCGTCGTCGGCCACATTGATGTGGCTCAGATCACGCTCTACGCTTTCTGGTTCTTCTTCGCCGGCCTCATCTTCTACCTGCGCCGCGAGGATCGTCGTGAGGGCTATCCGCTCGAGAACGACACCCGGGCCGGCATGCCGATCAACCAGGGCATTTTGTGGATCCCGGAGCCGAAGACCTTCCTTCTGCCGCACGGCGGGTCGGTGCAAAAGCCCGACTACCAGTCGGACACCCGTCCGATCGCCGCGGAGCAGCCGCTGGGCACCCCCGGGTCGCCGCTGATCCCGACCGGCAACCCGATGCTCGACGGCGTCGGCCCGGCCTCATACGCCCAGCGGTCCGACACGGTCGACCTCACCTACGAGGGCAAGCCGAAGATCGTGCCGTTGCGCGTTGCCGATGATTTCTATCTTGACGAAAACGACCCGGATCCGCGCGGCATGAAGGTGCTGGGCGCGGATCGTCGGGCCGCGGGCGTCGTCAAGGACATCTGGGTCGACCGCTCGGAGCACATGATCCGCTACCTCGAGGTCGAACTGACCGGGTCCAAGCGCAACGTTCTGGTCCCGATGAACTGTACCGACATCATCGGCTGGCTGCGCCAGATCGTGGTCGAGGCGATCCTGGCGAGCCAGTTTGCCGGCGTCCCGAAGACCAAGGCGTCGGAGCGGGTGACCCTGCTCGAGGAAGACAAGATCCAGGCATACTTTGCGGGTGGCCTGCTCTACGCCGAGCCGCTGCGGCAGGAACCGCTTCTGTGAGAGAGCACGGGGCAGAACCGATCCCGGGTCTGCCGGAGCGTCTCCCTGCCGGGGAAGAGATTCTCTGGCAGGGGGGACCTCGCTGGTGGTCCCTTTATCGCCGCGTGTTCCACATCCGGACATTGTGTGTCTACTTCGGGGTCTTCGTGGTCTGGCGCGCCGCGGTCGCGCTCGCCGACGGTCACCCGCTCCCCGACGCGATCGAGATTGCCGCTTGGCTGTTGCCGTTCCTGGCGGTCGCGCTCGCGATGTTCGCGACCCATGCGTATATGATTTGCCGCGGCACCATCTACACGATCACCAACCGGCGGATCGTGATGCGGTTCGGGGTCGCGGTTCCGCTGACGATCAATCTGCCGTTTCAAAAGATCATGTCGGCGGCGCTTAAGGTGCACGGCGACGGCACCGGCGACATCCCGCTTGCGATCAAGCCGCCCGACCGGATCGCCTATCTCCAGCTGTGGCCGCATGTCCGGCCATGGCGGTTCAACCCGGCCGAGCCGTGCTTTCGCTCGATCCGCGAGCCGCAACGGGTCGCCGACCTGTTGGCCGGCGTCTTGATCGCCGCACTGCCGCCCGAGCAGGCCGACGAGCAAGCGGACCAGGCCGCCGAGGCCAACGGTCCGGCGGCAACCCCGCTGGCTCCGGACACCCCACCGCCGGTCGGCCCGGCCGAGACGGCGCCCAGTCCCACCGCCGGCGCGGCCGGAGGGCCCGCATGACCCGATGGCTCGGCGCCCGACCGGCGCTGCATGGCCTGCTGGTTGCGGTGATCGTGGGGATCGTTGCGCTCGGGGGCTGGATCATCCTTGGCGCGCGCGACCGTATGCCGCCGCCCGCGGGCGGTGGCCTAGTCGCGGGGGTTGCAGCGTCCCCGGTGTTGACCCGCGATCTCGTGTTCACCGATCAGGGCGACGGCACGGTGATGATCACCGATGCGGCGACCGGCGCCGAGGTCGCGGCGTTGCCGCGCGGCGAGGGCGGGTTCGTGCGCGTGGTGCTGCGCGGTCTGGTCGATGAGCGGCTTCGCAGCGAGGCGGCCGGGGTCGAGGCGCCGTTTCGGTTGACCCGCTGGTCGGACGGCCGGTTGTCGTTGGCCGATCCGGCGACCGGCCGGCTGATCGCGCTCGATGCGTTCGGGCCGACCAATGCCGGTGCGTTTGCGCGTTTCCTCGACGGTCCTTAAAGGGTCCCGACCGGCGCCGTAGTCGGCCGTGCGGCCGTGCGGGGGGGGGGGGGGGCGCGGGGGGGGCCCCCCTGACCTTGGGGGTGTCAGCCCCCCAAACGCTCGCAAGCGGGCGTCGGTTTCTGTTTCGAGGGAGCCCCCTGGACACGGAGGCTTGGTCGGCACGGGCATTGACCGTTATGCTCCCGACCTTGCGCCCCGTGTCGCCGCCGACACGGGGTCGGTCGCCAACGACCGGCACACCCGTTCCGTTCCTCGAGTCGGGCCGCCGCCGGCCCGGCCGAGGCCGATCGGAGTCCAGACGACCATGGCAGACTACGGGCTCCCGGTGCTGTACGCGCTGTTCATCTGGTGGTTCAGCACCGGGCTCATTCTCTATCTCGATGGCCTGCCACGGTGGACCTTTCGATGGAGCATGGCGGCGGCGACCGTGGTGCTCGTGCTCGCCCTGGTCGCGCTGACCAAGACCCGCACCGACGTGTCGATCGCGGGTGCCTATTGCTCCTTCACCTGCGGCTTGATGGTCTGGGGCTGGCACGAGATCGCGTTCCTGCTCGGCTACGTCACCGGTCCTTATCGCCGGCCGTGCCCGCCCGAGTGCCGCGGGGTGCGGCGTCTCATGCTCGCGATCGCGACCATTCTCTATCACGAGCTCGCGATCTTGGTGACCGCGATCGCGATGCTCGCCCTGACTTGGGAGGCGCCGAACCAGGTCGGCACCTGGACCTTCCTGGTCCTGTGGTGGATGCGGCTGTCGGCCAAACTCAACGTCTTCTTAGGCGTGCGCAATTTGAACGAGGAGTTCCTGCCCGACCACCTGCGCTATCTCGAGACCTTCTTCACCCGGCGGCCGATGAACCTGTTGTTCCCGGTTTCGGTCACGGTCGCGACCGTGGTCGCGGTGTGGCTGGTCTGGCGCGCCGGCGCTGCGGATGCCGACCCGTTCACCGTGACCGGCCTGACCTTCCTGGCGACCTTGGTGATCCTGGCGACGATCGAACACTGGTTCCTGGTCGCGCCCTTGCCGGCGACCGCGCTGTGGCGCTGGGGCCTGCGCTCGCGCGGCAGCGCGCCGCGGGTCGAGATCGACATCGTTGCGGGCTTTCTCGGCGCCGGCAAGACCACCTTCGTGCGCCGGACGCTTGCGGGCGAGGGCACGGGCGTGCGCACGGTCGCGCTGGTCAACGATTTCAGCGCGGTCGGGGTCGATGGCGCGTTGTTGCGCGGCGGCGGCGCCGCCGACGTGGTCGAGCTCGGCGACGGTTGCCTGTGCTGCTCGCTGAAAGGCGACCTGGCAAGCCAGATCCGCGCGATCGTCGCCCGCGCCGCCCCCGATCGCCTGGTGATCGAGCCGAGCGGGGTCGCCGACGTCCCGGCCCTGATCGGCGCGTTCGGCAATCCCGCGCTGAAACCGCTGGTCGAGCGGGTGCACCTCTACGCGGTGATCGATGCTGCGGCGTTTTTGCGCGACTACGCCCGGATGCCCGGCTATTTCCGCGACCAGGCGGCGCTGACCCCGGTGTTCGTGGTCAACAAGACCGATCTTGCCAGCGAGACCGAGGTCGCGGCGGTGACCGAGACCCTGCGCACCTTGAACCCGGCGGCCCCGGTGGTCGCGGCGCGCTACGGCGCGGTCGCGCCCGGCGCGCGGGCGGCGCTCAGCGGCGCCGCGGCGTTGCCGGTGACCCCGCCACCGCGTGCGGGCGACCACCACTGCGCCG
>JANQHG010000140.1 GCA_028277115.1 Azospirillaceae bacterium | reverse complement strand
GCGCGCGCAGCCGGGCCAGCCGGTCGGGGGTCAAGGCATCGTCGGCCTCGAGCGGCGCGATCAACTCCCCCCGCGCCGCCACGGTCGCGGTGTTGCGCGCCGGCGCCTCCCCGGACCCGACGTTGCCGGTCGAGACCTGGCGGAGCCGCGGGTCGGTGACGCCGAGACCGGCGAGCACCGCGAGATAGTCCACCCGGTCGTCCGACGACACGATCAACTCGAAATCGGGGTCGGTCTGGCCAAGCACGCTGGCAACCGCCCGGGCGATCGTCGCCTCGGCCCGATAGGCCGGGATGATCACGGTGATCGTGGGGTCGGTGGGACGGGTCTGGGGACCGCCGGTCATGCGCACACGCTCGTCCGCGCTCCGGTCGCCCGGGCAGCGCGCCGGCGCCACGCCTGCGGGCATTGGGCCGAGCTGTCCCGAAAGGCCCAATGCCGGCGCAGCGTTCGGTCGATCACCCGCGGATGCGCATCCACTCGCGGATATCGATCATCACGAAGAGCAGGGACGAGATCACGGCGGCGAGCAACCCGAACAGGACCAGGGAAACCCCGGGCTGTTCGGCGTCGATGAACGGGAGATGGAGCACACCGACCTCGAACGGCATATGCTCCGGGACAACCAGATAGCCGGTCCCCAACACCACGGCGACAAGGCCGATGGTCCCGGCAATATAGGCAATAAACTTTTCCATCTTCAAGCTCCGTCCTGGTGACCAGGCTATCGACAGCGACGACCGACGGTCGGCCGACCGCACACCGGCCGCACAACTGCGATTGTAGCACGCCGCGATGCGGTACGCGGCAGGATCCTTGTCGTGCTGCGCCCGTCATTGCCGACGATCCCGTCATCCCTGTGGCAAAGACGGCAAGGCGATGGCTGAATTCTGCCGGTGTGCGACGGGTGCGTCGCAATGCCGCTGTTCAGCGCGACCAAACATTGGTCTGGAGAAATCGTTGAGCCAGGAACCGATAGGTGTCCTTCAACAAGGCCTCGGCGGCCGCCCCCTGTTCGAACGTTATTGCGTCCCAACGGTCGATCATCTGGTCCCAATCCATCAACGCGGAATGGAGTTCATCGCGCATCCGTCGCGTAAACTCCACTTGGCGCTCGTAAGTCTTAAGTAACGACAATATCTGGCCGGTCTGGCCGTCGACTTGAAGGAATACACTGTCGTAATGCTCGATCGGTGACCGGACCAGTCTCAACATCTGGATGATATCTGCAACGATCGTTCGTTCGACCCGGTAAACCTGTTGGAATTTCTGCAACCGCTCCTGGATCATCCGGACTCGTTCAAAGGACTCACGCAACGCTTCGATGTAGGCGAGTTCATGGATGAAGCCGTCGAGTTTGCCCGTCACCTGACCGGCGTCGCCGGGCGCGAGCTTAAGCCGGCTGACCAGGGCCGCGTGCGCCTCCTCGGCTTGACGGCGGATGCCCTCGTCGCCGGCGAGTTGATCGATCTCCTCGGGCCGGGTGACCACCAGTTCGCGGCCGCTGATCCACGACGCCAGCTGAATCGTCATTCGCCCCCGCGCACGGGCGCGGTGATGCTCCTCGACCGACCAGGAGGCGGTACCGTCGAGCAGTTCGCGCGGGATCGACTCTCCGGGATAGATCTCCTTGACGAAGCGCAGGCTGTCATCGACCAGGTTGAGCAGGAAATCGTCGGGGCTGTTCGGCGCAATGCCGAAGTTCGCGCGCAGCGTCTTCAGCGACAAGGTCCCAAGTGCTTCACCAAGCGGCACGACGAATACCGCCTGGCTCTTGTCCGCCAATCGGGTGAAGTAACCTCCGGCCACCGCGAACACTTTGTTTTCGAAAACAAAGCGCGCGGTCCGCTCGTCGTCCTCGGATTTTTTAGTTTTCTTGCCGTTTTGGCTCACTCGCCCCGGTCCCCCTTGACCTGATGTCCGTACAATAGGTGCCCGTACAACAGATGGTTGTCAAACATCCTATAAGAACCGGGAAAGACACACCCAAAAATTGCGCAAAAGATCGTGCCGAACGCGCCGCCGCCGGTGGTTCGCTCGACCACCGAATCCTCCGCGGCGGACCCCGAAGGACCCGATCGTGCCTGCGTGATGGCATGATGTACGTCATGGCGGGGCGATCGGACGGACCGCTATGATCGACTGCGACAGTTTGCCCGAGGGGCTGAACCCATGCATGAGATGGCGCTCAGCCGCGGCCTCGTCGACCTGATCGTCGAGCGGGCGGCGGCCGAGCAGGTCACCCAGGTGACCCGGGTGTTCTTGGAGATCGGCGCGCTCAGCCATGTTGCGCCGGAAGCGATCACCTTCTGTTTCGACGTGGTCAGCCGTGGCACGGTCGCCGAGGGCGCGAAGCTCGAGATCGCCCGCCCGCCCGGCCGCGCCTGGTGCGCCGGCTGTGCGCGCGAGATCACGATCGCCGCGCGCGACGAGCCCTGCCCCGAATGCGGCGGCCATGGCTGGATGGTCACCGGCGGCGAGGAATTGCGGGTCACCGAGTTGGAGGTCTCCTGATGTGCACCCTATGTGGCTGCGGCGGCGCAGCCCCGACCGACGACGGCGGCACCACCCCGCCGCATCGCCATGGCCCGGCGGACCACCACCACCACCACCACCACCACGACCACCATGGTCACGACCACGACCCTGGTCACCCGAGCCCGGCGCCGACGCGACGGCTCCGGCTGGAGCAGGACCTGCTCGCCAAGAACGATCGACTGGCCGCGGTCAACCGGGCGACGCTGGCCGGCCACGGCGCGTTTGCGGTCAACCTGATGTCGAGCCCCGGGGCCGGCAAGACGACCTTGCTGGTGCGAACGCTGACCGAGCTCGCCGAGCGCCCTGACCGCCGACCGGCGGTGGTGATCGAAGGCGACCAACAGACCAGCGTCGACGCCGACCGCATCCGCGCCACCGGCACGCACGCGGTCCAGGTCAACACCGGCAAAGGGTGCCATCTCGACGCCGCGATGATCGGGCATGCGCTCCGGCACTTCTCGGCCGCCGAACTGGCCGGTCTGGTCTTGATCGAGAATGTCGGCAACCTGGTGTGTCCGGCCGGATTCGACCTCGGCGAGGCGGCGCGAGTGGTGCTGGTCTCGGTCACCGAAGGCGAGGACAAGCCGATCAAGTACCCCGACATGTTCGCGACCGCGGATTTGATGGTGGTGACCAAAGTCGATCTCTTGCCCCATCTTCAGTTTGACATCGATCGTCTTGGCGCGTATGCCCGGCGCATCAAGCCGTCGTTGCCGATCCTCGCGGTTTCGGCGACCACCGGCGCCGGCCTGTCGGCCTGGTACGACTGGCTCGACTCGGGCGCGGCCGCGACGGCGCGCACGGCGGCGGAGGTCGCGCCGGCCGCCGATTGACCGACCGGCGACGACGGCGCCCCGCAGGAACGGAACGACGCCCGATGGTGTTCACCGCGCTCAGCCTGTTGGCGATCGTGTTCTTCGGCTGGTTGTTCGATGACTTCTCGCGCTCGACCCTGTCGCTCTTGTTCGCCGTCGTGTTCCTTTTGGTTTGGGAACATTTCCTGGGCAAAGGGTGGAATCACTTTTTGGTGCTGTCGATCTCCAGCATGTTGCCCTATGTGGTTTGGATGATCCTTGATTGGACGTCGCCGCTCGAGGATCGGCACACCATCACCACGCTCATGACGATCCTGCCGTTTGCGGTCGCGGTGACCATCGGGCTCGATTTCCTGTTCCGCCACACCAACAACCGCGATCTCTCGCGGATGCCGTCGCACATGCGCCCGCGCAGCCTGCGCCGGCTGGCGGCGCGGCGCTGACGCCGCGTGCCCCGTCCAACGCCGACCCGGTTCGCATGCGCCGGGCGATCCGGGTGCGCGGCCTGGTCCAGGGGGTCGGGTTTCGCCCGCATGTCCACGGCCTGGCGCGGCGCCACCGGCTGACCGGCTGGGTGCTCAACGACGGCGACGGCGTCGCGATCGAGGTCGAGGGGCCGGCGGGCGCGCTCGCCGGGTTCGAACAAGCGCTGGCGGCCGAGGCACCGCCGCTCGCCCGCGTCGACAGCGTGTCCGCGACCGCGGCGCGCCCGCGCGGCGACGAGACCGGGTTCGAGATCCGCGCAAGCGCGCGCTCGGGCCCGGTCGCGACCGGGGTCATCCCGGACGCCGCGGTGTGCGACGCCTGTCTGGCCGAGCTGTTCGACCCGGCCGACCGGCGCTACCGCTACCCGTTCCTCAACTGCACCCACTGCGGGCCGCGCTATACGATCACCCGCGGCCTGCCCTATGACCGGACGCGCACCGCGATGGCGGGCTTTGCCCTGTGCCCGACGTGCGCCGCCGAGTATCACGACCCGGCCGATCGCCGGTTTCATGCCCAGCCGACCGCGTGCCCCGCGTGCGGCCCGCGCCTGACCATGCCGGTCGGCGACGTGATGCGCCGGATCGGACGCGGCGAGATCGTCGCGATCAAGGGGCTCGGCGGCTTTCATCTCGCCTGCGACGCGCGCGACGCAGCGACGGTCGCCCGGTTGCGCCGGGTCAAGCAGCGCGACGGCAAGCCGTTCGCGGTGATGGTCGCGAACCTCGTGAGCGCTCGCGGGCTCGCCGACATCACCGCGCTCGAGGCGGCGACGCTGACCGCCCCGGCCCGGCCGATCGTGCTGGTCCGCCGCCGCGACGATGGCGAGGCGGCGGCGACGCTGGCCCCGGCGGTCGCCCCTGACCTCGCCTGGCTCGGCGTGCTTTTACCGTACACGCCGCTCCACTATCTCCTGTTCCACGAGGCGGCCGGCCGGCCGGCCGGGACCGACTGGCTCGAAGCGCCGCAGCCTTTGGCGTTGGTGATGACCAGCGCCAACCCGGGCGGCGAGCCGCTGGCGATCGACACCGAAGAGGCGGTGCGCCGGCTCGCCGGGATCGCCGACGCGATCTGCGGCCATGACCGGCCGATCCTGGTGCGCGTCGACGATTCGGTGGTGCGGGTGATCGACGGCGCGCCGGTGCCGATCCGGCGGGCCCGCGGCGCGGTGCCGGCCACGATCACGCTTGCGCGCCCAGTGGCGCCGGTGCTCGCGGTCGGCGGCCAGCTGAAGACCACGGTGTGCCTGACCCGCGGCGACCAGGCGGTGGTGTCGCAGCACATCGGCGGGCTCGACGACCTTGCGACCGTCGGCTTCTTCCGCGAGACGGTCGATCATCTGAAAACGATCTTGGAGGTCACGCCGGTCGCGGTCGGCCACGACCTGCACCCGGACTTTGCATCGACCCGGCTTGCGCTCGGGCTCGGGCTGCCGACGGTCGCGGTCCAGCACCACCACGCCCATATCGCGGCGGTCGCGGCAGAGCATCGCATCGAGGGGCCGCTCGGCGGGCTGGCGCTCGACGGGGTCGGCCTCGGCAGCGACGGCGCTGCCTGGGGCGGCGAGTTGTTGGCGGTCGACGGGCCGCGGTTCGAGCGGCTCGGCCATCTGGCGCCGCTGGCGCTGCCGGGCGGCGACGTCGCGGCACGCCAGCCGTGGCGGATGGCGGCGGCGGTGCTCCACCGCGCCGGGCTCGGGCACGAGATCGCGGCGCGCTTTGCCGACCGGCCCGGCGCCGCGGTGGTCGCCGAGATGCTGACGGGCGGGGTGCGCACGCCGCCGACCACCGCGCTCGGCCGATGGTTCGATGCGGCCTGCGGCATGCTCGGGGTCCGGCCGGTCGCGGGGTATGAGGGCGAGGCACCGATCGTGCTCGAGTCGCTGGTCACCCGGCCGACCGTGCTCGCCGACGGCTGGACGGAAGACGCCGACGGCGCGCTCGACCTGACGCCGGTGGTGCTTGCGTTGCGGCAGGTCAATGCGGCGACCGGGGCCGACCTGTTCCATGGCACTTTGGTTGCGGCGCTGGTCGCCTGGGCGGCACCGCGGCTGGCGGCGGCCGGCCTCGAGCGGGTCGCGCACGCCGGCGGCTGTCTCGCCAACCGCTGGCTCGCCGAGGGTCTGGCCCAGGGGTTGCGCGCCGCCGGGTTCGAGGTTTTGCTGGCGCGCTTGGTCCCACCCAACGACGGCGGGCTCGCGCTCGGCCAGGCCTGGGTGACCGCGCTCTCGGTCGCGCGCGCGACCGCGGTGCCGTGAGACGACGATCCCTTGCCTTTCCAACCGACAGGAGCGCCCCGCCGATGTGTCTTGCCGTACCGGCCCGCGTGATCGCGCTTGGCGACCATGATCGGGGCACCATCGAGATGGACGGGGTCGAACTCGAGATCTCGCTGGCCTTGGTCGATGACGTCGCGGTCGGCGATTACGTGATCGTGCACGTCGGCTACGCCTTGAACAAGCTCGACACCGCCGAGGCCGAACGCACGCTCGCGTTGTTGGCCGAGGCCGGGGTCACCTCTGGGCACCGGGACGGTGCCGACGGCGCCGATGGCGTGTCGGCCGCTTCATGACCGGTGCGGCCGGCGCATCGACGGCGTGCCGGCCGTGCCGGTGCGGTCGCATCGAGGCGCAAAGGCGTCTCGAGCGTGACAATCGACCGTTCGCGGCTGGGTTTGACCTGGATCAACGCCCGCGGGTGCACCGCGGCGCTATACAAAGACCGTCTCTAACCCTCCCTGCAATCGCTATTGCCGGAGGCCTCGTGAACTGGGGCCTCCGTTTTTTTTGCGCGTGATCGGCGAGAACCCGGCCGGTGCCGCGGCTTGACCGTCGGGCAAGGCTGTCGGTACTGTCGCGCCCATCGTCGCGGCCGGCCGGCCGCGCATTTTTGGCTGACGGACCGGGACGGGGGAGCGTGGGGACGGCATGACCAGCCATGGGCTTGTGGTCGGGGCGACGATCGCCGACCGGTCGGGTGCCCGTCCGACCCCGTCCGGACGGCGCCGTGCCGCCGGCGCGGGCGCCGTGGGCTAAGGCGGCCGATCGAGATGGCGACCCCGGCCGACGAACTGCGCCGTGCCGCCGAAGGGTGGCAGGCCGAAGCCCATACCGCCCTGTCCGCGCTGACCCGGCTCGGGGCGCTCGCGACCCCGCCGGCGCCGCCGGCCGACCCGACCGGACTTGCCGAGCGCGCGATGGCTTGGTACCCCGCGATCGGGGTCGCGATCGGGCTCGGGGCCGGCTGCGTCTATGCGCTCGGCCTGATGGTCGGGGTGCCGGCGCTGCTCGCTGCCTTGCTCGCGCTGACGGCGATCGTCGTGGTCACCGGTGCCGGCCCCGAAGATGGGCTGGCGGTCTGCCTTAATGGGCTCGCGGGCGGCCGCGAGTCGGTCGGGGCGGACGACCTCGCGTCCAGGCGCGGCCTCGGGACCGAAGGCGTGCTCGGCCTGATGATCTCGTTCGCCCTGCGCACGGCGTCGTTGGCGGCGTTGCCCGACGGGTTCACCGCGGTGGCGGTTCTGATCGCGGCGGCGACGGTGTCGCGCGCCGCCATGGTCGGGGCGGCCCACTGGGTCACGCCGGCGCCGTTCGCCGAGGAGGGTTCGGCGGAACAACCGCGCGCGGATCCGACGAGCGACGGCGGTGTGGACGGGGTGCCGTCGTTTGCGCGCACCGCGATCGCGCTGGTCGGCGCCGCGCTGATCGCCTGGGCGATGCTCGGCGCCGTCGCGGTACCGGCGCTGATCGCTGCCGCGGCAGCCGCGCGGCTGGTCGGCGCCACGATCGCCGAGCGCACGCCGTCGCTGCTCGGCGCGGTTCAGCAGGTCGCTGAAACCGCCGTGCTGGTGGTTGCCGCGGTGGTGTGGTAACCGCACGGCACCCCACGCTCGCCCGTCCCCTCTCCCCCCTCTCTCGCTTGCCTGCGAAACCCGTGCCTCGATCCCAGACCGATCATGCGCTGCCCCGCCACGCCACGATCACCGAATGGTGGTGGGTGCGTCACGCCCCGGTGCACAGCGCCGGCGGCCGCATCTACGGCCAACGCGACCTGCCGGCCGATTGTACCAATCTCGAGGCGTTCCGACGCCTCACCACGCATCTTCCGAGCCAGGCGTTATGGGTGGTGACGCCGCTCCAGCGGACCCGCCAGACCTTCGACGCGGTCCACGCCGCCCGCGGGACCTCGCCGGTTCCGGCACATGTGGTTGAACCCGACCTGGCCGAACAAAGCCTCGGCGACTGGGAGGGGCGAACCGCGGCCGAGTTCTTCGCCGCGCGCACCGGACCGCGCCACCCGTTTTGGTTTTGTCCGGCCGACGAGCGGCCGCCGGGGGGCGAAAGCGTGCTCGAACTGGTCGCCCGGGTCGGCGCCGCGGTCGACCGCTTGTCCGCTGCGTATGCCGGCCGCACGATCGTCGCGATCGCCCATGGCGGCACCATTCGCGCGGCGCTCGCCCACGCGCTCGGGCTTGCGGCCGACGTCGCGCTCGGCTTTCGGATCGACAATCTGTCCGTGACCCGGCTTGCCCATGTCACCGGACTGGACCGCCGGGGCGACGGCCCGGCGGTCGCGTGGCGGATCGGCGGCGTCAACCAGGTCGCCTGAGCGCATGGCCGCTCATGTCGTCGGCGGCGCGGGGCCGAGGCCGGCAAGCACCTCGCGCGCCAGCGGCACGGTGATCGGCCGGTGTTCGGTGAGCGCGGCGTGGTCGAGCGCCTCGACCAGGCGGCGGGCCGCCGCGAACGATCGGTCCATCCGCGACAGAAGATATGGGATCACCCGGGCACTCGGGGTCAGCTGGCGGTCGGCGAACTGCTTGGTCATCACGGCAGCCAGCAGAGCCTCGTCGGGCGGCTCGACCGCGACCGCCGGCGCCGCGACCAGGCGCGAGCGCAGATCTGCCAGGGCGATCGGCCACCGCGCCGGCGCATCGCCTGCGGCCAGCAACAGCCAGCCGTCGGTCTCGCGCGCCAGGTTGATCAGGTGGAACAGCGCCTGTTCGCGCGCAGGCGCCCCGGCCACGGCGTCGGCGCGGTCGATCACCAGCGCCGCGCCCGGCGGCAGCAGCGTCGGCACCGCCGCCGGGGTGAGCGCCGCGGGGTCGTCGAGCCCGGCCGCCCCGGTGCGCGCGCGCCACACCGCGGCCAGATGGCTCTTGCCGCAGCCGGCCGGCCCATGGACCGTC
>JANQHG010000020.1 GCA_028277115.1 Azospirillaceae bacterium | reverse complement strand
CGGGCCAGTCGATTCCGACCCGGCTGCCGGCGAGCCAGGCCTCGACCAACGCGCGCGCCTCGGTCGCGTCGCCCGGGACGGTCTCCCCGGCCAAGCCGTAGGCGATCCGCAGCAGCCTGAGCCGCGCCATCGCCTGGCGCGCGCTGTCGGCGATCAGGCGCGTGGCGTCGGCCTCGAGCCCGCTGTCGAGGTCTTCAAGCAGTTCCGCGCCGGTGTGCACGCCGCCGATCGGCCCCGCCAGGTCGTGGAGCAGCCGTGCGCACAGCGCCTGGGCGGTACGGATGTCGAGGCCCGTGTCCATGGCAGCGATCTTACGCGAACCGGTGCCCCTTGGCCACGGGTGACGCGGCCGGTCGCTGCGCCTAAAGGCCGTAGCGGGCCCAGATCAGGCGGTGTTCGGCGGCGGCGAGCAGGCCGTCGGCGCGCCGGACCAGCCAGCCGCGCCCGAGCCCGACCCGGCGCAGGCGGACCTTCGGGCCGTAGCGCGCGCGCAGCACCGCGTCCGGGTGACCGAGCCCGTCGATCAAGCCGAGCGCCAGCGCCCGCGGCGCGGTCCAGACCTCGCCGGAAAACAGGGTCGCCTCGTCGCCGGTCAAGCGGTCGCCGCGCCGGCTGCGGACCTGGTCCTTGAACGCGGCGTGGACGTCGTGCTGGATCGCGGTCAGCCTGGCGACGTCGTCCTCGCTCTCCGGCCGGAACGGGTCGAGCAGCATCTTGCGGTGGCCGGCGGTGTGGACCCGGCGCTCGACGCCGAACCGGCCGATCAGGTCCTGGAAGCCGAAGCCCGCGGTGATCACCCCGATCGAGCCGACCAGCGAACAGGCGTCGGCATAGATTTCGTCGGCGGCGCATGCCAGCCAGTAGCCGCCCGAGGCGGCGACGTCCTCGACGAAGGCGAGCACCGGTGTCTCATGCTCGTCGGCCAGCGCCCGGATGCGTGCGGCGATCAGGGAGGCCTGGACCGGGGTGCCGCCGGGCGAGTTGACGATCAGCGCGACCGCGTTCTGGTGCCGGGGGTGGAACAGCCGGCGCAGCGGCGCCTCGAGCCCGGCAAGGTTGAGGCCGCCGCGCAACGCCCCGCCCGGGCCGATCACCCCTGCAAGCCGGATCACCGAGACCAGCGGCGCATCGCGCCAGCGCCCGAAGCTGAGGGTGCGCAAAAGCGGTCCGACCACCCGCATGGTGCCGATCTCCCAAAGCCCTCGCTCGCGGGTCAACCGCGATCGCCGAACAGGTCGAGCGCGCCGCCGCCCTCGAGCACTGCGGCCGCCGCGTCGGTGTAGCCGCCGTCGCCCCGGTGCAGGACCAGGCCGGCGGCGAGCCGGGCGGGTCCGCGCCCGCCGCGCCGCGCCGCCACGATCACCCGCCGGGCGGCCCGGCCGTGGCGCGGCCACAGGGGAAATACGGTGATCGCTCCGAAATTTCCACACAGCAGATGGACGAGTGTGTCCAACCGATCGACCCGGTGGATCAAGGTCACCCAGCCGCGCGGCCGGACCATCCGCGCCGCGCAGGCGACCCAGTCGTCGAGCCCGGCTTCGCTCTCGGCGGTCGCGGCGGCGCGGGCGGGGTCGGGCGACACGGTCGCCCGTGCCGGGTCGAGGAACGGCGGGTTGGCGATCACCCGGTCGAACCCGCCGGCGGGGAGCGCCGGCGGCGGCGCCAACAGGTCACCCGTGACCACCGAGACCCGGTCGGCGAGCCGGTTGGTGGCGGCGTTGGCGGCGGCCAGCGCTGCGACCGCCGGGTCGCGCTCGAGCCCGGTGACCCGGACCCCGGCGACCCGGGTCGCAAGACACAGGGCGGCCGCGCCGGTGCCGGTGCCGAGATCGAGCACCCGCTCGCCACCGCACACCGGGGTCGCGGCCGCCAACAGCACGGGATCGATCGCGACCCGATAACCGACCCGCGGCTGGCGCAACGCGACCCGGCCGCCGAGCAGATGGTCGACGGTGACGTCCTGGTCCAAGGGTGCCGGTGCGGGCCGGGCAAGCCTGTCGGGCATCGCCGTCCTCAGCGGTGTCGCGGCCAGCCGGCCGGTCGCCCCAACCTATGGTTGCCAGGCGGGTTGATCGCGCCCGAGCTGGTGGGCGAGGCCGGCGGTCTCAAGGACCCGGCGCGCCGCGTCGTACCGGTCGGCGGCGACCATCAGGCGGCGCGGGATCGCGCCGATGCTGCCCTCGATGATCGAGGTGTGGGTATCCAGGATCAGACTGTCGATTCGCGCGTCCGCGAGCAAGGCGGTCAGCCATGACAGCAACACCGGATCGGTGGTGCGCAGGAGTTCCCTCACTCGACCCTCAATCGCTCATCCGGCGCTCATCCGGCGCTCATCCGGCGCTCATCCGGCGGTCGGTCGCGGCCCAGCACACGTGCGGGAAAAAGGGAACACCGCCCCTTCCGTCGCGCCCGCACGTTGCAACCGCGCCCGGCTACGGGGTGGCGTGCGGTGCGCGGTTCTGCTAAGCCCGAGTTTCCCAATAACCTATTTTCAGCACGCACTGGAGGGAACAATGAAAGTGATCTTTGCCGCCCTCGTCGGGCTTGCTCTGGTCGCCGCGACCCCGGCGGCGCGGGCGCAGGATGTCACGGACCATCTCGATCGCGCCGGCGACGCGCTGAGCCGCGGCGTCGACCAGGCCGGCGACATGGTCGGTCGCGGGGTCGACGGTTTGCAGCGCGGGTTCGAGGATGTCACCCGTCAGTTCCAGTCGGGCGACATCGACACCACGCAAAAGCGCGACACGCTCACGCTGGCGATCGGTGGCGTCGCCGGGTTCCTTGCCGGCAGCCTGGTTTCCGGGATCGGTCTTTTGTCGATCGAGGTGATCGGCCTGCCGTTGATCCCGTTGGTTGCCACCGCTGCCGGTGTCTGGCTTGCCAACGAGGGTTATTTCGACGACCTGCGCGGCTGACGTGCGGCCATCGTGCCGCCTGCGGCCTTCCGGCCGTTGGGGGGGCGCTGCCTCCTGTCCCCCACTCATAGGTGGGGTCCAGGGGGCAACCCCTGGTGGGGGGTGTCGGGGGGCAAAGCCCCCTGACCTTGGGGGCGCCAGCCCCCAAAACCTCGAAGGCGCGCGTCGATTTGTGTCCAGGTCCCCACCCGTCCTTCGGCCGATCCGCCCTGGATGAAACGCGCCTGCGGCACCCAATGCGGCCTGACGACCGGTCCGGGTGCGCAAGGCCCCTCCCCGCCCCCCACTTGAGGGAAACCGGGGACAGACCCCAGTTATCCGGTGGTGCGGTGGCCCGGGTCCGGCTGCGAGGTCGGGCAGGGGTCAGGCCTGCCAGTCCGACGGCGGGATGCCGAGCAGGATCGGCAGGCCTTTGCGGTCGATCACCGCCTGCACATTGTGGGCAAGATGGGGCAGGCCGTGCTTGTCGGTGAACCGGATCGGCGCCGGACCGCCGCCCGCCGACGCGCCGATGTCGAGCCGGATCGCGGTGACGGCGCAATCGTCGATCCGAAGCCCGCGCACTTGGTTGACGATCCGCCCGGCCCTCTCGATGAAACCGGCGCTCGACACCTGGTCGCGCCCGTGGTCATGGAGCGGCCGCTCGAAATCACCCAGCAGGATCTGGTGCGGTGCCGTCCGGGTCATCAGCCGTGCCAGCGAGATCGTCACCTCGCCGACGATGTAGTCGTAGCCGCGCGGCGACAGCCCCTCGATCTGGTGATAGGCGTAGTGGCGACCGATCGAAAACGCGGTGCGCAACACCGGGATCAGGCCGTCACGGTCGACGCTGCGGGCGACGTGGACCTCGCCCAGGATCAACAGGGTCAGCAAGAACAGGTAGGCATCGGCCATCAAGCCTAACCGGCGGTTCCAGATGTAGAAGCCGTCGCCGGTGGTCGAGCGCGCGACGTCGACATCGATGCCGAGCGTCCGGGTGCGCTGGTGCGCGATGGTGATCGCGTATTCGAGTGCGTTCAACTGGCCGATCTGTCGGATCGGCTCGGCCTTGGAAAAGCCGACGATGTCGAACAGCACGACCGCCCGATGCGACGTCTCGCTGATTGAGTAGCGCCGGATCAGACGTTCGACGGTCTCCCATGGCACCTGGGTCTTGTGCGGGCCAATCCGCAGCGGCGCGATGATCTCGAGCGGCTCGCAGCCGACCTGTTGCGCGATCCGCTGAAAGCGCTCGCCGTCGATGTGGCGCGGCCCGCGCAACAGACCGCCGCCGTGGCGCGCGACCTGGCGCAACAGCTCGGTCACCGGCAGGACGATGATCCGAAGCCCGGTCGGCAAAGGTGTCCAGGCCAGAATCGCGTTGCGACCGAGCGCCCACAGCGGGTTCAGATGGCTGTCGAGTTGGCGCAGCGCGGCCGCGCCGGCGGCGTCGAGCTTGTCCTTGATCACGACGCCCGCGCCCCCGCGCCGGCACCGCCCGCCGACCGACACCGCGCGGCGCGCCGGCCGGCGCGGTGCGGTTTCAGCCGTCGGCGATCAGGCACACATCGCGCAGGTTGAACCCGATGCGGCAGGTCGCCCCTGCCGCGAACGCGCGGCCGCGATCCCGGTTGAGGCATTTAACGGTTACCATCCCTGCCGCCGACAGACGGATCCGAAAGCGGATCGCGTCGCCCAGGAAGGAAGTATCCTCGATCATGCCGTCGAGAACAACATCGGGCGGGTCGGCACCGTGGTCGTCTGCGAACACCAGCTTTTCCGGCCGCACGACCAGCCACGCGGTCGCGCCGGGCGCGCCGTCGGTCGGCGGGATCGCGACCCGGGTGCCGTCGGCGAGCCGGCCGGTCGGCCGGTCGGCGCCCGGCACCGGCGCGACCGGGATCAGATTGGCGTCGCCAAGAAAGGTCGCGACAAACCGCGTGGCCGGTCGGTCATAGAGCGCGCTCGGCGTGCCGACCTGTTCGATCCGCCCCCGGTTGATCACCGCGACCCGGTCGGACAGGATCAGCGCGGCTTCCCGATCTTCGGTGGCCTGGATCAGCGTGATCCCGAGGGCGCGCTGCAGCGCGCGCAACTCGGTCTGCATCTCCTGGCGCGCCTGCTGGTCCAACGCACGCAGCGGTTCGTCCATCAACAACAGGCGCGGACCGAACACGATCGCCCGTGCCACCGCCACCCGGTGCTGCTGCACCTTGGACAACTGGTCTGGGTGTCGATCGCCAAAACCCGACAGACCGACCAGGTCGAGGGCCCGGTGAACCTGCGCTTCGCGTTCGTTCCGTCCGACCTTGCGCATCCGTAATGAAAATGCAATATTTTCGAAGACGTCCCGGTGCGGAAACAGGGCATGGTTTTGCAAGATCATGCCGAATCCGCGCCGATGGGCCGGCACGGCGCGGAGCGACCGACCGTCGAAGAGGATCTCACCGCCGGTCGGCGTCTCGAACCCGGCGATCATCATCAAGACCGTGGTCTTGCCCGCCCCGGACGGGCCGAGCAGCGTCAGGACCTCGCCCGCCGCGACCGACAGGTCGATCCGATCGACCGCGACGAACGACCCATAGCGTTTGGTCAGCCGGTCCAGCCGCAGCAGGTCGGGCGCTGCGTCGCCCGCGCCCGCGCCCGCCCCCGCCGGCGGTCCCGGGGCGGTCGGGTCAGTGCCCATGCCGCCCCTCCATGATCGGTCGCCCGCACCCGTGCCGGGTCGGACGCGGTGTCCCCACGGCCGACACCCCGGTGGCGATCGTTTCTCCCATCGGCATGGTTAAAATCGCCATCTTGGTCGGATTGGTCTGAACGCGCAGGACATTCCACAGCCGGCTCGGCAAGGTCACTCGGTCTTGCTCTGCACCGGCGTCGAGACCAGAAACTCGATCAACCGGGCGCGGAACGCAAGCAAAGCCGAGCTCGTCCGGCGCGGTTGGTGATCAGCGGCGATATCTTGGGTGGGCTGCCCCGGACGCCTGCAGCTATAGTGCCGCCCGTCGTTCGCGTCACCTGTGCCAAGGGAGGACCGGCTCATGGCCGAACCCGTCGCGGCCGCCGAGGCCCCGCCTTTGCGCTTCGGCAGCGAGGCGCACAAGGAGGCCTTCTGCCGCATGCTGCTCGACACCCATGACCCCTATCGCCCGGCGGCGATCGACTGGCCGACGCTGGACGCGGCGGCGCGCGAGCGTTTGGTCGGGTTGCCGATCTGGGACCTCGCGATCCGGACCGAGGGGTTTGCCGCGATCCGAGTCGGGAGTTTTGCCGAAACGCTGCGTGATCCCGTGCTGCGTGAGGCGATGCGCCTCGATGCCTTTGAAGAACGGCGGCACAAGGAATTGCTTGGTCACATGATCGCGGCCTATGGCATCGCGGTCGAGCCGGAACCCGACTATCCGGCGCCGCGCGAGCCGGAGTGGGCGTTCGTGCGTACCGGCTTCAGCGAATGCATCGACAGTTTCTTTGCGTTCGGTCTGTTTGCGTTGGCGCGCCGCGCCGGCTTCGTGCCCGAGGCGTTGTGCGCGCTGTTCGAACCGGTGATCCAAGAAGAGTGCCGGCATATCCTGTTCTTCAAGAACTGGCTGGTCTGGCGCCAACGCAACACCCCATGGTGGCGCAAGCCCTGGTTTCACGCCCGCTGTCTGATGGTGTTGGCGGCGATCGCGCGCGACCGCGCCCGGCTCGGCCGGTCGATCGGCGCCGGACGGCGGACGGCGCCGAGCGACGGCCCCGGCGTCACCATGACCACCCACCGCCATCTGGGCGGCCACATCGGGTTCGGCGAGGTGATCGCGTTCAGCCTGGCCGAGAACGACCGGCGGATGGCGCGTTACGACCCGCGGCTGGCGCGCCCGCGCCTGGTGCCGCTGGTGGTCCGGCTGGTCCGGCCGCTCCTCGGCACCCGCCGCGACGGCGAGGCCGCCGCCGCGTGATCTTCCGGTCCCGGTCCCGGCCCCGGTCCGGGCGCGTCCGGCGCTGGGGTCAGGGTGCGCGCGAGATAGCGGCCGGTGTGGCTGGCGGCGACCGCCGCGATCTGTTCAGGCGTGCCGGCGGCGACGATCTCGCCGCCGCCGGTGCCGCCCTCGGGCCCGAGATCGATCACCCAGTCGGCGGTCTTGATCACTTCCAGATTGTGCTCGATCACGATCACGGTGTTGCCCTGATCGACCAAGGCGTGGAGCACCTCGAGCAGCTTGCGGACATCCTCGAAATGCAGCCCGGTGGTCGGCTCGTCGAGAATGTAGAGGGTGCGTCCGGTGGCGCGCCGTGACAGCTCCTTCGACAGCTTGACCCGCTGCGCCTCGCCGCCCGACAGCGTGGTCGCGCGCTGGCCGATCTTGATGTAGCCGAGCCCGACCCGCTCCAAGGTCTCGAGCCGGTCGCGGATCGCGGTCACCGCCTTGAAAAACTGGGCGCCCTCCTCGACCGTCATGTCGAGCACCTCGGCGATCGACTTGCCCTTGTAGGTGACCTCGAGGGTCTCGCGGTTGTAGCGCCGGCCCTGGCAGGTGTCGCAGGTGACGAAGACGTCGGGCAGGAAGTGCATCTCGATCTTGAGCACGCCGTCGCCCTGGCACGCCTCGCAGCGCCCACCCTTGACGTTGAACGAGAACCGCCCGGGGCCGTAGCCGCGGGTCTTGGCTTCGGGCAGGCCGGCGAACCAGTCGCGGATCGGGGTGAACGCACCGGTGTAGGTCGCGGGGTTGCTGCGCGGGGTGCGGCCGATCGGCGACTGGTCGATGTCGATGATCTTGTCGAGGAACTCGGTGCCTTCGAGCGTGTCGTACTCGCCGCCAACCACCCGGGCGCCGGTGAGCCGCCGGGCGAGCGCCGCATACAGGGTGTCGATCACCAAAGTGGACTTGCCGCTGCCCGAGACGCCGGTGACGCAGGTCAGCGTGCCGAGCGGGAAGCGCGCGGTCACCGACCGCAGATTGTGGGCGCGCGCCCCGGTCAGGGTCAGACACTGGCCGGCGCGGCCGCCGCGGCGCTCGGTCGGCACCGGGACCACCCGGCGGCCGCTCAGGTACTGGGCGGTCAGGCTGTCCGGGTGGTCGGCGACCTTGGCCGGCGGCCCGGCGGCGACCACCTCGCCGCCATGGATGCCGGCGCCCGGGCCCATATCGATCAGCCAGTCGGCGGCGCGGATCGCCTCTTCGTCATGCTCGACCACCAGCACCGTGTTGCCAAGGTCGCGCAGACGCCGGAGCGTGCCCAGCAAACGGTCATTGTCGCGCTGGTGAAGCCCGATCGACGGCTCGTCGAGCACATACAGCACGCCGGTCAGGCCCGAGCCGATCTGCGACGCCAGGCGGATGCGCTGGCTCTCGCCGCCCGATAAGGTTCCCGACCCGCGGCTCAGGCCCAGGTAGCCGAGCCCGACATTGACCAGAAAGCCGAGACGCTCGTTTATCTCCTTAAGGATGCGTCGTGCGATCTCCACCTGTTGCGGTGTCAGCGTCGCGTCGAGACGGGAAAACCAGCTGCTGGCGTCCAGTATCGACAGGTCGGTGATCTCTGAAATCGTCCGGCCGTCGATTTTGACCGCGAGCGCTTCCGGTTTCAACCGCTGGCCGCCGCAGGCCTCGCAAGGCTGACTCGACATGTACTTGCCGAGCTCTTCACGCATCCACGCGCTTTCAGTCTCGCGCCATCGCCGTTCCAGGTTGTTCATGATCCCTTCGAACGGCTTTTCGGTTTCGAATCTGCGCAGCCCATCATCGTAGCTTAGTCGGACCTTGACCGGGCCCGAGCCGTAGAGAATCGCCTGGCGCCCGGCCGCTGGCAGTTTGCGCCACGGGGTGTCCAGGTTGAAACCGAAATGGGCGGCAAGTCCGTCGAGTGTCTGGAGATAATACTGCGACGACGAGTTGGCCCATGGTGCGATCGCGCCTTCGCGCAGGCTCTTTCGCTCGTCCGGAACGATCAGCTCGGGGTTGAAATAGTGCTTGCTGCCCAGGCCGTCGCACGCCGGGCAGGCGCCGTGGGGGTTGTTGAAGGAAAACAGGCGCGGTTCGATCTCGGGGATGGTGAACCCGCTTTCGGGGCAGGCGAACTTGGCGGAGAACAGCGTGGTCTCGCCGGTATCCGCGTTCTCCGCGACCGCCAGCCCGTCGGCCAGGCTGAGCGCGGTTTCGAACGAATCGGCGAGCCGGGTCGCCAGGTCGTCGCGCACCACCACCCGGTCGACCACCACCGCGATGTCGTGTTTGAGTTTGCGGTCGAGCGCCGGGATCTCGTCGAGGTCGTGGACCGCGCCGTCGACCTTGACCCGCTGGAAGCCGCGCCGGCGCAGGTCGTCGAACTCCTTTTTGTACTCGCCCTTGCGACCGCGCACGATCGGGGCGAGCAAGTAGAGCCGGGTGCCGGCTGGCATCGCGAGCACCCGGTCGACCATCTGGCTGACGGTCTGGCTTTCGATCGGCCGGCCGGTCGCGGGGGAGTGCGGCACCCCGATGCGGGCGAACAAAAGCCGCAGGTAATCGTAAATCTCGGTGACGGTGGCGACCGTCGATCGCGGATTTTTCGAGGTGGTTTTCTGCTCGATCGAAATCGCCGGCGACAAGCCCTCGATGGCATCGACGTCGGGCTTTTGCATCAACTCGAGGAACTGTCGGGCGTACGCCGACAGGCTCTCGACGTAGCGCCGCTGGCCTTCGGCATATATCGTGTCGAATGCGAGCGACGACTTGCCCGAGCCGCTCAACCCGGTGAGCACGACCAGCGCATCGCGCGGCAGGTCGCAGTCGATGTTCTTTAGATTGTGCTCGCGCGCCCCACGGACGCTGATCCATTTGGCCATCGGTGGTGGTCTTGTCGGGGCGCGACCGACGGCGGCCGGGCGGCGCAGCGGTCGGCGGGCACGCTCACTCCGCGGCCTGGCTGGTCAGCCGGGCGGCGGCATAATCGCAGATGCGCTCGATCAGGTGGGTCAGATTGTGGCGCAGTTGTTCAAAGCCGCTGTGCCGTTCGAGCGTGGTCTCGTCGAGGTAAAGCCGCCGGTTGATTTCGATCTGCAGGCTGTAGCGGCCGCGCGCCGGGTTCGAATAGCGCCGGATCAGCTCGACCCCGCGGTAGGGCGAGTTGATCGCGACCGAATACCCGAGGCCCTCGAGCACCCGGCGGACATGGGTGACGAAGCCCGGCTCGCAGGTGGTGCCCGAGCGGTCACCGAGCACGATGTCGGCGAGCTCGGCGCCCCGCCCGGCCGGCCCGCCGCGGGTCGCCGGCATCGAATGACAATTGAGATGCCAAACCCAGCCGAAGCTGGCCGCGAGGTCGTCGAGCACCGAGCGCAACTGGTTGTGATAGGGGCGATAATAGGTCTCGATCCGGTGGCCGAGGTCGGCGACCGACAATTGACCATCGTAGATCGGGACCCCGGGCCGCACCAGCGTGCGCACCAAGCCCATGCCGAAACTGCTTTTTTCGGTCGGGTGCAACGGCCCAGGCCAGGGGCCGTCGAGGATCTCCGGGTCGATGTCATCGATCGCCCGGTTGACGTCGATCACGCTGCGCGGGAACAGCGCATAGAGCAAGGTCGCGCCGTACGCCGGCGCCTGGGCGAACAAATCCTCGACATGGGCGTCCTCGGCCTGGCGCAGCAAGCTCGCCGGGCAGGCATGGACGAAATCGGTCGGATAGCAGCGACCGCTGTGCGGCGAATCGAACACCACGGGCAGACGGTCACCGCTCGGGTCGGTGCGAACGAGCACGTCCTCGATGACGAGACTCATGACGTCCCTTCTCGGCTGAACCACGGCCGCGGCCCGAGCCGGCGGCGAACGCCCCGACGTTTCGCGCGCACGACCTTTGCCGATCTGGCGAACCCGATCGCCCGATCCCGGTCCCGCACTGCACAGGGGAGACCCCCTCTTATAGTGCTTTGCCGCTGAAGCGTCGACCGCGAAGGCGCCGCGGTGACCGGATCGCGGTGCCACCGTCGCGACGCCCCCGGCCGTGACCCCTGACCCAAGTCGACCGAGACGGGGTCGCATCTGCTCAGAAGCTCTTTACCCTGCCCCGCAGAATGCATACGATTGTGTTCAGGTCCGACAGACGGACAGTGTGGCGATGGTTGGCCGAGCGATGACGGTGCGGTTACGTCGTGACATCCCGATCGAGGTGAGACTGATCACCCGACTCCTTCGGGTGCATAGGGATTGCGACCGACGAAAGCCTGACGATCGCGATGAAAAGACGCTATAAAATCTTGGTTCTTCCACAAGAAACGCGACGATTGACCATCAACGGTCGCAGGGTCATGGTGACTCTGGAAAATGAGGTTTGGGACGCGCTCTTCGACATTTGTAGCCGGGAAGCGCGACCTGTCGATGATATTTTGAAGGAATTAGACCAGAACAGAGGTGGATCCAGTCTGGCAACCGCAGTCCGTCTTTTTGTCGTCAGCTATTTCCAACACGCCGCCGGTCTGTTCGAGACCCTGAGCGGCGGATTTTCCGACGCGGACGCCGACGACGGCCCGCTGGCCCACGCGCTTGGGCGCCTGAAACCGCGTCACTGACCTCGGCCGCCCGGCACCGGCCCGGCCCTGGACAAGGGGACAAAAGGGGGGGGCACGTCGCGCGGTCAGCGACGAACGATCGGCGCATCGGTCCGCCGACGACCGCCCGTCGACCGCGACCCGGCCGCGTTCGAGATCAAGCAGTGCCGTGCCGCCCGCCAGATCGCCGGGCGTGCGGCGTCACCGTTCGGCGCCGACCGTGCGCCGGCGCCGATCACCGCTCGAACACATGCGGATCAGCCGCGCCGGCGTCCTCGTCGTCGCCAGGCCTGTGGTCGCCCGGCTCGTCGGGTTCGGGCGCGATGCCGGCGCCGGCCGGTCGGGTGCGGGCGAGCGCATCGTCGAGCTCGTATTGGGTGCAAAGGCCGAGCACGACCGGGCTGCGCGGCTTGATGTTCGGGCTGTTCCAATGGGTGCGGTCGCGCACGGCGGCGATCGTCGGTTTGGTGGTGCCGACCAGGCGGGTGATCGCCGAGTCCGGAAGCTGGGGATAGGTTTTGAGCAGCCAGGCGATCGCGTCCGGCTTGTCGCCGCGTTTGGTGATCGGGGTGTAGCGCGGACCCTTGGCGCGGACCACCGGCCGCGGCAACTCGCGCTCGGCCAAGATCAGTCGGACGTCCGGATCGGCCTGGCAACGCGCGATCTCCTGGGCGGTCAACTGGCCGTTGGCGACCGGGTCGAGGCCGACGATGCCGCCAGCGACCTCGCCGTCGGCGATCGCCTTGACCTCGAGTGGGTGCAGGCCGCAGAAATCACCGATCTGTTCGAACGACAGCGAGGTGTTGTCGATCAGCCAGACGGCGGTCGCCTTGGGCATCAACGGCTGTGCCATCGGGACACGCCTTTCCTTCGCGCGGGGGGGCCGGGGGCTCACCCGTCGGATATACTAAATGGCGGCGTGCGATGGGAACCGGTGGCGAGATGGTCATCGGCCGAGCCGTTCGGCCGGGGCAGGAGGATCGGGTCGCCGCCGCGCACCACCTCGGTCGAAAGGTCGAGGTCCCCCGGCTGGTCGATCGGGCGGTCGGTTTCGGCGTGGACCAGATCGGAGAACCGGTGTCCCCCGTCGGTCCTGTTCGGTGATCGTGTTCTTTGTTTTCTTATCCGGCGGGGGGCGATCGGCCGATCGCTGCCGCGGGCGAGGTCGATCACATAGGGATTGGATCGTCCGCCTGCGACGGGGGTGGTTCGATCGAACGGCATCGGGCAACGCCCGACGGGGCCGCCGGTGCGGGCCGTGGTCGGTGCGGCGCCGCCGACCCCTTGGGCATTGACCGAAAGGCGGGTCGACTTGAGACAAGTTCCGATCGTTCACGATCATTGTTTTCCCGGGTGAGCGAAGTACACTCCCGGTCTCGGTCCGGGGCGGGACGACGACGATCGTGGTGGGCGCGCACCGCGGCGGGGTCCGGTCGGACCGCCCGGGCATCAGGATTGGAGCTGGCTCATGATGGAAAAACCGGCCAGAAGAAGGGCGTCTTTGCTTGGTCGCCTCTGGCGGGTGTTCACCTCTCCGTCGGCCCATTTTTCCCTGGGCTCAATTCTCCTTTACGGTTTCTTTGCCGGTATCGTGTTTTGGGGCGGTTTCCACTGGGTGGTCGAACTGACCAACACCGAAACCTTCTGCCTGTCGTGTCACGAGATGCGGACGTTCGTGGCCCCGGCGGTCGCCGAGTCGCAACACCACGCCAACCAGTCGGGCGTGCGCGCGACCTGCGCCGATTGTCATGTCCCGGCCGACTGGGGCGCCAAGATCGGGCGCAAGCTCCAGATGACCCGGGAGCTGTGGTACCACGCGATCGGGACGCTCGACACCCGCGAAAAGTACGAGGCGAAACGGCTGCAGCTGGCCGAGCGGGTGTGGGCAGAGATGACCGAGACCGGGTCGCGCGAGTGCCTGAACTGCCATGCCTACGAGTCGATGGATCTGCGCTTGCAGGAAGGTCTGGCGGCGCGCCAGCATGTGCTGGCGATCGACCGCGAGGTGACCTGCATCGCCTGCCACAAGGGCTTGGCCCACCCGCTGCCGCCCGGCGCCCCGGACCGCCGGCTGTTGGTCGATCTGCGCTGAGCCACCGGCACCGCGGAGCGGCGGCGTCATGCCCAAGGCGGCCGACCAGCTGAAGGCGGAACGGATCGACACCGTGGTCGCGCTGGCGCGGGCGCGGGTCGGCCACGACCGCGTCGGCTTGGTCGCGCGCTTCATCCGGCTGTTGGTCGACCGGGTGGCACCGGACGATCTGCTGGTCGCGCCGCCGGAGCAGCTGTACGGCGCCGCTTTGTCGTTGCTCCAGCTTGCCGAGCGGCGCGGGCCGACCGAAGATCGGGTGCGGGTGTTCAAGCCCGAGGTTGACCGCCACGGCTGGCAGGCGCGTCAATCGGTGGTCGAGATCGTCACCGACGATCGGCCGTTCCTGGTCGACAGCGTCACCGCGGCGCTGGGCCGCACAGGCCACGCGGTCCAGATGTTGATCCACCCGGTGCTCGGGGTGGTGCGCGACGAGGGCGGGCGGCTGGTCGGGCTCGACCGACGCGGCGACGCGCCGGCGCCGGCGCGGCCCGAGTCGATGATGCATATCCTGATCAGCCGCCAGAGCTGCCCGGCTGGAGATCAGGCGGTCGCGCGCACGGTCGCAGAGGCGCTCGCCGACGTCCGCGCCGCGGTCGACGACTGGCCGGCGATGCGTGCCCAAGTGCGTCGGGCGATCGACATGCTGGCGCACCACGGCCCGGCGACCGCCGGTGCCGACGCCACCGACGAGGCGACCCGGTTCCTGACCTGGCTCGACCAACGGCATTTCATCTTCCTCGGCACCCGCGGCTATCGGTTCGCCGCCGACCCTGCGTCGCCCGCGGCCGACCCGGCTTTGCCGCTGATCCGGTTGGAGCCGGCGAGCGGGCGCGGCGTGCTGCGCGACGACGCGGTCAAGCTGTTCGAGGGCCTGCGCGACACCGCCGTCCTGCCCGCCGAGGCGCGTGCCTTCGTCGCCCAGCCCGATCTTGTGCGGGTGGTCAAGGCCGACCGGGTCTCGACCGTTCACCGGCCGGTGCCTCTCGACACTGTCCTGGTTAAGGCGTTCGACGACCACGGCCGGGTGATCGGCGAGCAGCTGTTTGCCGGTCTGTTCACCTCGATCGCCTATCGGCGGATGGTTGGCGAGGTGCCGCTGCTCGCCGGCAAGGTCGCCCGGGTGGTCGCGCGTGCCGGCGTCGACCCCGACAGCCACGACGGCCGGGCGCTTCTCCACATCCTCGGCACCCTGCCGCGCGACGAGGCGTTCCAAGGCAGCGACGACGACCTGTTGGCGCTCGGGCTCGGCGTGCTCGGGCTGCAGGAGCGATTGCGCACGGCGCTGTTCGTGCGCCGCGACGGGTTCGGCCGCTTCCTGAGCTGTCTCGTCTATACCCCGCGCGAGCGCTACGACACCGCGTTGCGCCGGCGGTTCCAGGAGATCCTCTCCGACGCGTTCGACGGCGAAGCGACGGCGGTCGCGATCCAGGTCGCCGAAAGCCCGCTGGCGCGTCTCCATTTTCTGGTCGCGACACCGCGGCGCGGCGCGGCCGAGGTCAACCCGCGCGACGTCGAGGCACGGCTGGCCGAAGCGGCGCGCCGCTGGCGCGACCGGCTGCGCGACGCCCTGGTCGAGGCGCATGGTGAAGACCGCGGCCACGCCTTGCTCGAGCGTTATGCCGACGGCATGCCGACCAGCTATTGCGAGCAGACGCCGCCCGAGGCCGCGGTGGTGGATCTCGGCCGGATCGAGCAGGTGCGCGCCGGCGGCGGCCTCGGCCTCGCCTTGTTCCGCCCGCTCGAGGGTGCGGCGGGCCGGCTGCGGCTGAAGCTGTTCCAGGCCGGCGCACCGCGGCCGCTCAGCGACATGCTGCCGCTGCTCGAGCATATGGACCTTGGCGTGATCACCGACGTGCCGTTCGAGCTGCGGGCGGACGACGGCGCGGTGATCTGGCTGCATGTGTTCGAGCTTGCGGTGCGCGGCGGCTCGGTCGCGCTGTCCGGGGAGACCCGGGACCGGTTCCACGACGCGTTCTTGCGCGTGTGGGCCGGCGAGATCGAAGATGACCGGTTCAACCGCCTGGTGTTGCGCGCCGAGCTCGGCTGGCGCGAGATCGGGCTTCTGCGCGCGGTCGCGCGCTACCTGCGCCAGGCCGGGGTCCAGTTCGGCGCCGACCAGATGGCCGACGCGTTGGCCGAGCAGCCCGAGATCGCGCGTCGCCTGGTCGCGTTGTTCTCGGCCCGCCTCGCGCCCGAGCGCCGCGACGATGCCGCGGCCGAGCGCCAGGCCGCCGCGATCCGGCGCGCGATCGACGCGGTCCAGAGCCCGGACGAGGATCGGATCCTGCGCCGGATGCTCAACGTGGTCGAGGCGACGCTGCGCACCAACCATTTCCAGCCCGGCGCGGACGGCGCGCCCAAGCCGTGGCTCGCCCTGAAACTGGACAGCCAGGCGCTGGACGGGCTGCCGTTGCCGCGGCCGTGGGTCGAGCTGTTCGTCTATAGCCCGCGGGTCGAGGCGGTGCATCTGCGCGGCGGCCGGGTCGCGCGCGGCGGCGTGCGCTGGTCCGACCGGCGCGAGGACGTGCGCACCGAGGTGCTGGGCCTGATGAAGGCCCAGATGGTCAAGAACGCGGTGATCGTGCCGGTCGGGTCCAAGGGCGGCTTCGTGGTCAAGCGGCCGCCGCCGGCCTCGGCCGGCCGGGCCGCGCTGACGGACGAGGCGGTCGCGTGCTACCGCACGATGATCCGGGGCATGCTCGACGTCACCGACACGATCGCGGCCGACGGCACGATCCGCCCGCCGCCGGCGGTGGTGTGCCGCGACGACCCCGACCCTTATCTGGTGGTCGCGGCCGACAAGGGCACCGCGAGCTTTTCCGACGTCGCCAACGAGATCGCGCGGGCCTACGGGTTCTGGCTGGGCGATGCGTTCGCGTCCGGCGGCTCGGCCGGCTACGACCACAAGCGGATGGGGATCACCGCGCGCGGCGCCTGGGTCGCCGTCGCCCGGCATTTCCGCGAGCTCGGCCGCGACTGCACAACCGACCCGGTGACCTGCGTCGGGGTCGGCGATATGGGCGGCGACGTGTTCGGCAACGGCATGTTGTTGTCGCCGTCGCTTCGGCTGATCGGCGCGTTCAACCATCTTCACGTGTTCGTGGACCCCGACCCCGACCCGGCGGTCGCCCTGGCCGAACGCCGACGCCTGTTCGACGCCGGCCGCGGCTGGGACGCCTATGACCCGGCGTGCCTGTCGCCGGGCGGCCAAGTGATCGAGCGCCGCGCGAAACGGGTCACGGTGTCGGACGCGGTGGCGGCGCGGTTCGGTTTGCCCGCGAACACCGTGACCCCGACCGAGCTGATCCGGGCCCTGCTGACCGCCGAGGTCGATCTGGTGTTCTTCGGCGGCATCGGCACCTTCGTGAAGGCGCGCGACGAGCGCGACGCCGAGGTCGGCGACCGCGCCAACGACCCGCTACGGGTCGATGCCGAGACCCTGCGCTGCCGGGTGATCGGCGAGGGTGCCAACCTGGCGCTGACCCAGCCGGCGCGGATCGCGGCGGCGCTGGGCGGGGTCCGGCTCAACACCGACGCGATCGACAATGCCGCCGGGGTCGATTGTTCGGACCATGAGGTCAACATCAAAATCCTGCTCGACGACTTGGTGGCGCGCGAGGATTTGACGGTCAAGCAGCGCAACCAGCTGCTTGGTGAGATGACCGACGAGGTTGCCGACCAGGTTGTGACCAACAATCGGCAGCAGACCCAGGCGCTGTCGGTCGCCGAGGCGAGCGCGGCCGAGCAGATCGAACAATACGGCCAGTTCCTGCGCGCGCTCGAGAAGTCTGGCCGGCTGGCCCGCGCGGTCGAGCATCTGCCCGACGACGAGGACTTGGCCGACCGGGCCCGTGCCGGCCTCGGCCTGACCCGACCCGAGCTCGCGGTCGTGCTGTCGTACGCCAAGATCACGCTCTATGACGAACTGCTGGCGTCGCGCCTGCCCGACGACCCGTTCATGGCCGAGGACCTCCATCGCTCGTTCCCCAAGCCGTTGCGTCGGGACTGGGCGGCGGCGATCGACCGCCACAAGCTGCGGCGCGAGCTGATCGCGACGTTCGTCACCAACAGCCTGGTCAACCGGCTGGGTCCGTTGTTCTGCCGCGAGGTGTGCGAGCGCACCGGCACCGACGCCGCCGCGATTGCGACCGCGTATGCGCTGATTCGCGACATGTTCGACCTACGGCAGGTCTGGATCGAGATCGAGGCGTTGGATGGTCTGGTGCCGGCTGCGCGTCAGATCGAGATGATTCAGGCGACGATCCGGCTGTTTGACCACACGGTGCCGTGGGTGCTTGGGGTGTATCCGACCCCGCCGGCGTTGGCCGAGGCGATCGCGGCGTACCGCCCGGGGCTGCGGCTGTTGGGTGAGCGGTTGCCGGCGCTGCTTGGGGCGACGGCGCGCGCGGCGCTTGATGCCGGGGCCGGAACGCTGGTGGCCGCGGGCGTGCCTGAGGGGACGGCGCGGCGGGTTGCGGCGCTGCCGGTGTTGGCGCATGGGGTCGAGGTGGTGCGGTTGGCGCGCGACTCGGCCGCGCCACCGGTGCTTGCGGTGGCGCGGGTGTACTATGCTCTGGGCGAGCTGTGCGGGCTTGACTGGTTGCGCGGCGGTGCGGCGTCGCTGCGCTGCGAGACCGGTTGGCAGCGTCAGGCGGTTCGCGCGATTGTTGATGATCTGTACGCGCATCAAGCGCGGCTGACCGCCCGGGTGGTGGCGGACGCTGTTGCTGCGGCGCCCGACGGCGATGATGCGGCGCCGGTTTGGGCGGACGCTGTTCTTGAGGCGTGGCGCGATGCGCGCCGTCCGGTGTTTGAGCGTCTTGACGGATTGCTTTCCCAGTTGCGGGCGGCGCCGGCGGTTGATTTGGCGATGCTTGCGGTTGCCAACCGCCAGGTCCGCACCATGCTTGGCGGGTAAGGGGGGGCAAAGCCCCCTGGCATCGCGCGACGCGCGCTTACGGCGCCGCTTGGTTCTTCCGATCAACCATGGCCATCACGGTCCCGAGGCCCCGGGTCGCGAGCCCCCGCGCCTGCACGAGCGGCGTGAACGCGAGCCTTTGGGCAAGGCCGCAGATATGCACCCGCCGCCGCCCGAGCGCCTCCAGCCCCTCGCGCGCAACTTTCTCCGGCGCGACCGCGCCCGGCAGGTCGCCGAGCCGGAACCCGGCGCGGGTGCCGAAGCCGGTGCGGGTGATGCTTGGGCACAGGACCAGCAGGTCGACCGGCAGGTCTTTCAGTTCCTCGGCGAACGCCTCGCCCCAGGCCAGGACGAAGGTCTTGGACGCGCCGTAGGTGGCGAGCAGCGGCAGGGGCTGGTAGGCGAGCTGGCTTGACACCAGGATCATCCCGGCGCGCTGCCCAGTTGTTTTGGCGCGTTCGATCATCCCGGGCAGCAGGCTGCGGGTCAGGACGACGACGGTGGTGATGTTGAGTTCGACGGTGGCGCGGGTGTCTTCGAGCGACGCTTCGAGCACCGGCCCGAAGCCGCCGGCGCCGGCGTTGTTGATCACGAGATCGACGTTGCGCGCTTGGGCCCAGTCGAGCACCGCGGTGCGGCCGTTTTCGGTGGAGAGGTCGGCCGGCAGCAGTTCGACCGACCGCCCGTTGGTGCCGTTGTTGTTCGATCCGGATTCGGCGATCAGATGGTCGCGGACCTGGGCGAGTGCGGCGCCGTCGCGGCCGGTCAGCAGAAGGTCGGTGGTCGGCGGCAGGGCGTGGGCGAACGCCGCGCCGATGCCTTGGGAGGCGCCGGTGATCAGGGCCGACCGGAACGGTCGGTCGGTCGGGGGTTTAGAGCGCGTCATGATGAGCCCTCAAAGTGTTGCGTCGCACCATCGCCCGCGATCGGCCTTGCGCCGGGCCGGGGCCACTTCTATAGTGCAATGCAATATAAACGCGCGGTGACCGGCCTGTCTCTAACCAAACCGCCGCGCTCGACGCCTTGGAGGGTTCAATGGACGACGTGCGGCAGATCTTGAGAGATTTCAACGGACACTATCTCGAAGACCTTTCGGTCGGCATGACCGCGGTTTACGCCAAGACGGTGACCGATGCGGACATTGTGATGTTCGCCGGCATCTCGGGCGACACCAACCCGGTGCATCTCAACCAGGAGTATGCCGCCAACACGATGTTCCAAGGCCGGATCGCCCACGGCATGCTGACCGCGGGGCTGATCTCGACGGTTCTCGGGACCAAGCTGCCGGGTCCGGGCTGCATTTACTTGAGCCAATCGCTGAAGTTCAAGGCGCCGGTGCGGGTCGGCGACACCGTGCGTGCGCGTGCGACGGTGACCGAGATCATTCCGGACAAGCGCCGCGCGATTTTGAAGACGATTTGTTCGGTCGGCGAGACCGTGGTGCTCGAGGGTGAGGCCCAGGTCATGGTGCCGAACCGGGATTGAGTTTCGTTGCGCCCTTTCGCCCCACCGGCGCGAGACGGTCTCGGTGGGGTGACGGGGCGGCGGTCAGTGCGGGCGGGCTTCGGCGAACACCTCATCCAGAGACTCGGCATCCAGAACCCGCTCGCCCCACTCGTCCAGTTGGTCGATGCCGGCCGCGCTTACCCGCTCAGCTGCGTTGGCAGACACCTCGCCGAACTTGCGGCGTAACTGGCGAAGGAGCATTTCGCCACGGCCTTTCTTGAGACCCTCATCAAGGCCTTTCTTACGACCCTCGTCATGGCCTTTCTTACGACCCTCGTCATGGCCTTTCTTGGCCCCCTCGGCCATCCACTCCTTTGCTGCGATCGATAGCATCTCTTCCTCCCACTCCGGTCGTACCCTGCGGATCACCATCCTCAACGTTGCCGGGGTGACCGCCCGGTAAACGGCCGTCGCGTAGACCACCAGCATGCGGAAAAGCGGCGGTCGGTCCTTTGCGTCGGAGAACACTTGGACCAATACCGTCTCGGGGTCGCTCTCCCTTTGCGAGTACTTGAGAGCCAAGAGGCCGGCCCGCAAGGGCGGGTAGGCGGACAGATCGAGGTCCGGGATCGGGCCGAGATCGACCAGAGAATACCGGAAATCCGGCTGCCGCGCCTTGATCTCGGCCGGAGCTGAGATGGTGTCCCGCAGCGACAGCGACGATCGACCGCGACGCCGACGCCCGCGGTTTGTCGCGATCCGCTTATCTGGCAGAGAGTGCCCGGCGGATGCTGGCGGAGGCGTGATCGCCGCGACGACTCTAACGGTGCCGCGGCGGTCGCCGTCCGGTCGGCTCGCCCCGGAGAGCGCGCGGCGTCTCGCCCATGGGCAGGTCACGGTCACGACGTCCGTCACCGGCCCCCGAACAGGAACGGGCACACGCCTTGCCCCAGCCCCGCGACCACGGCATCCTTACGCCCCGCTCGTCCCCCGCACACCGACCTGAAGAGCCCCCAGGCCTATGCGATTGGTTCGGACCCTCGCGGCGATCCCGGCGTCCGAACGCGGCGGCGTGGTCGCCATCGGCAACTTCGACGGGGTCCACCGCGGCCACCAGGCCCTGCTCGGCGAAGTGAGAACCCACGCCCGCCGGCTCGCCGCGCCGGCCGTGGTGCTGACCTTCCAACCCCACCCGCGCACACTGTTCGGCGCCGGCGAACCGCCGTTCCAGTTATCGACCCTGCGCGCCCGGTTGCGCCGGCTCTCGGCGCTCGGCCTCGATCTGGTCGCCATGGTCCGGTTCGACCAAACCATGATCGCGCGGTCGCCCGAGTCGTTCGCCGAAGCGATCCTCGCCCACGGTCTCGGCGCCCGCCACGTCGTGGTCGGCCGCAACTTCCGCTTCGGGTGTCGGCGCAGCGGCGATGTCGAAACCCTCGCCACCCTCGGCGAGCGGCTCGGCTTTGGAGTCACGGGCCTCGAACCACTCTCCGACGGCAACGGCGACCGCATCTCGTCAACCCGGGTCCGTCGGGCCCTGATCGCGGGCGACCCGGTGCGCGCCGCCGAGTTGATCGGCGCGCCTTGGGAGATCGAAGGCCGCGTCCGCCACGGCGACCGGATCGGGCGTCAGATCGGGGTGCCGACCGCCAACATTGCGCTCGGACCGCTCTTGAGACCGGCTTTTGGGGTCTACGCCGTCCGGGTCGCCGTCGCCACGCCGAGCGGCTGGCAACGCCACCTCGGTGTCGCCAATCTTGGGCGGCGGCCGACCGTCGCCGGGACCGATGAGCGGCTCGAGGTTCACCTGCTCGATACGGAACCAACCTGCGATCTTTATGGGCGGCTCATGCGGGTCGCGTTGGTCGCGTTCATTCGGCCCGAGCGCGTGTTCGATGACCTGGCGAGCCTGCGGGCGCAGATCGAGCGGGATATCGCGGATGCGCGGCGAACGCTGACAACGGCGCCCGAGTGGGCGCCGTGAGCGGCCTGGCGGCCGTAATCGGGGGCGCTGCCCCCGCCCCCCGCCAGGGGGCGAAAGCCCCCTGGCCCCCCGTTCCTTAGTTCTTTGACTTGTCAACCAAACGACGCTCGGCAATCCACGGCATCATCGCGCGAAGCTTCTCGCCGACCGCCTCGATGTCGTGCTGAGCCGCACGGCGGCGCGTCGCCTTGAAATTGGGCTGGCCGACCTGGTTCTCCAGCATCCAATCGCGCGTAAACCGGCCGCTCTGAATGTCATCCAAAATCCGGCGCATCTCCGCCCTGGTCTCGTCAGTGATCACACGGGGGCCGCGTGTGTAATCGCCATACTCGGCAGTGTTCGAAATCGAGTAGCGCATGTTCGCAATGCCGCCCTCGTACATTAGGTCGACAATCAGTTTGACTTCGTGCAAGCACTCGAAGTACGCCATCTCCGGTGCATACCCGGCCTCGACCAACGTCTCATACCCGGCAACGATCAAAGAGGTCAAACCGCCGCACAACACCACCTGCTCGCCGAACAGGTCGGTCTCGCACTCCTCGCGGAAGCTGGTCTCGATGATCCCGGCGCGGCCACCGCCGATCGCGCTCGCATATGACAGCGCGATCTCCATCGCGTTGCCGCTCGCGTTCTGTTCGATCGCGACCAGACACGGCACACCACCGCCGCGCTGATACTCCGAACGCACCGTGTGCCCCGGCCCCTTCGGCGCCACCATGAACACGTCGAGGTCGGCCCGCGGCTCGATCAGGTTGAAATGGATGTTCAGCCCATGGGCGAACGCCAACGCCGCCCCCTGCTTCATCGCGCCCGCCAAATGGTCGCGATAGAGCGCGCTCTGCAACTCGTCCGGCACCAACAGCATCACCACGTCGGCGTCGGCCACCGCCTCGGCCGGTGGCGCGACCGCAAACCCGGCACCGGTCGCCTTGGCGGCGCTGGCACTGCCCGGGCGGAGCGCCACCGTGACCTGCCCGACCCCGCTGTCCCGCAGGTTCTGGGCGTGGGCGTGGCCCTGGCTGCCGAAGCCGACGATCACGATCTTCTTCGACTTGATCAGGTTAAGATCGGCATCCCGGTCATAATAAACACGCATCCTTGGGTCCCCCAAAAAGGTGGTTGGGTGGGTTTCGAAAAGACGGCGGCGGGTCGGTCGGGGGCGGGCGGCCGGTCAGACGGGCGGTCGGACCTGCTCGTGGGCCGGCACCGGGCTGCCGAAACTCAACTCATAGCCGTCCGGGTCACGGACGACGAAATCGTCCATGCCATAGTCCTGACGGGTCAACGGCCCGACCTCGGCCCCATGGACGATCAGGGCGGAGTGAATCCCGGCGGCGTCATCGACCTCGAAGAACAAGACCGTGTCTTCATAAGAGCCGCGGGCCGTACGGTCGGCGGCGCTGATCCGGCCGTTGACGTTCAGCATCAGGCGCGCACCGTCGCGGCCGATCAACGCCCACACCGGCCGGCCCGCCTCGTCCGCCGCCTGGTTCAACACCTCGAACCCAAGCAGGCCCCGGTAGAACGCCAGACTCTGCCCAAGGTCGGCGACATTGAGCAGCGGCACCAACGAGGTGATCCGCATCGGCTCAGAACCCGGTCGCCCCGCGATGGATCGCAACCGTCCCGGTGCGGCACAGTTCGATCAGGCCGAGCTGGCTCATCAAGCCGATGAAGTCCTCGATCTCTTCGCTCGCGCCGGTGATCTCGAACACGAACGAACTGAGCGTCGCATCGACCACCCGGGCGCCGAAGATGCCGGCGATCCGCATCGCCTCGATCCGCCGCTCGCCCGTGCCGGTCACCTTGACCAGCGCCAGCTCGCGCTCGATCGACCGGCCCTCCGCGGTCAGGTCGCGGACCCGGTGGACCGGCACCAGGCGATCGAGCTGGGCTTGGATCTGCTCGATCACCATCCGGGTGCCGGTGGTGACGATGGTGATCCGCGACACCCGCTCGGCCGCATCGACCTCGGCAACCGTCAGGCTTTCGATATTGTAGCCGCGGCCGGAAAACAGGCCGATCACCCGGGCCAGGACACCCGGTTCGTTATCGACCAGAACGGCAAAGGTGTGCCGCTCGATCTCTTGAGGCGCGTTCGTCATCGATCGGTTTCGTGCTCGGGATCAAAATCAAAAAGGCGGAGGGCGGCAAAAACCGGCGGCGGCCTGGGATCGGTCCCGGGTCGCCGCGTGCGGACCTTAGACCAAGACCATCCCTTCTTCGGGAGTCGCTTCTTCGATCTTCTCCTCAGGCCCGAGCAGAATCTCGTTGTGCGCCCGCCCGCCCGGGATCATCGGGAAGCAGTTCTCGTGCGGATCCACCGCGACATCGACCACCACCGGCTTCGGCGTGTCGAGCATCTGGCGGATCACATCGTCTACCTCGCCGACCGCGGTCGCGCGCAAGCCGACGCAGCCGAACGCCTCGGCCAGCTTCACGAAATCGGGCAAGGCATCCATGTAGCTCTCGGCATAGCGGCCGCCGTGCAAGAGCTCCTGCCACTGGCGCACCATGCCCATGTACTGGTTGTTCAAGATGAACAGCTTGACCGGCGCGCGGTGCTGCACCGCGGTTGCCAGCTCCTGGATGTTCATCAGGATCGACGCCTCGCCCGCGATGTCGATCACCGTCGCGTCCGGATGGGCCAGCTGGGCGCCGATCGCCGCCGGCAGGCCATAGCCCATGGTGCCGAGCCCGCCCGAGGTCAGCCACCGGTTCGGCTCGTCGAACGGCAGGAACTGGGCGGCCCACATCTGGTGCTGGCCGACCTCGGTGGTGATGTAGACGTCGCGGCCGCGCAAATGCTCGCGCAGGCGTTCCAGCGCGAACTGCGGCTTGATCACTTGCTCCGAGCGCTGGTAGCGCAAACAATCGCGCCGGCGCCAGGTCCCGATCTCCGCCCACCAGTCGTCGAGCGCCGCCTGGTCCGGCCGCTTCTGGCGTGCCTTCCAGATCCGGATCATGTCTTCCAGCACATGGGCGGCGTCGCCGACCACCGCGACATCGGCATGAACGTTCTTGTTGATCGAGCTCGGGTCGATATCGACGTGGATCTTGCGCGATCCCGGCGAGAACTCCGACAGTTTTCCGGTGACCCGATCGTCGAAGCGCGCCCCGATGTTGATCATCACGTCGCAATGATACATCGCGAGGTTGGCTTCATAGGTGCCGTGCATCCCGAGCATGCCGAGGAACAGCGGGTCGGACGCCGGAAAGCCGCCGAGCCCCATCAGCGTGCTGGTGCACGGATAGCCGGTCATCCGCACCAGCTGGGTCAACAGCCGGGCCGCGAACGGCCCCGAATTGACCACGCCGCCGCCGGTGTAGAAGATCGGCTTGTTGGCCGACGCCATCAGCTCGACCGCCTCTTCGACCCGCGCCAGCTCCGGCTTCATCTGCGGGCGATAGGTGCGGTGGCGCACCTCGTGCGGGCCGACATAGGGACCGCTGGCGAACTGGATGTCCTTGGGGATGTCGATCACCACCGGTCCCGGGCGGCCGCTCCGCGCGACATAGAACGCCTCGTGCAGCGTGCGCGCGAGATCGTTGACGTCCTTGACCAGATAGTTGTGCTTGGTGCAGGGGCGGGTGATGCCGGTGGTGTCGGCCTCCTGGAATGCGTCGTTGCCGATCAGATGGGTCGGCACCTGGCCGGTCAGGCAGACCAGCGGGATGCTGTCCATCATCGCATCCAGCAGCCCGGTCACCGCATTGGTCGCGCCGGGGCCCGAGGTCACCAGAACGCAGCCGACCTTGCCGGTCGACCGGGCATAGCCTTCGGCGGCGTGAACCGCGCCTTGTTCGTGGCGGACCAGGACGTGGCGGACGTCGTTTTGTTGGAACAGCGAATCATAAATCGGCAAAACCGCACCGCCGGGGTACCCGAATACGATATCCACGCCTTGATCGCGCAGAGCCCGCAACACGATTTCCGACCCGGTCAGCTGTTCTCCAGACATCGTCCCCCTCGTCGATAGTTAATCATGACACCCTAAGCCGGAACGGTGACAGCGGTCAATGACCGCTCTGGGGCGTCGTGTTCGCGTCGGCGAGCTCGCCCTGCACCGCGGTCACCAGAGCCTGGCCGTGCGCGGTTTCGTAACGCGCGCGCCACACCTGCCCCGGATGCCGGGCGATCACCTGGTGGCGGAACCAGGTGCTCTGACGCTTGGCGTAGCGCCGGGTTGATTGCTGGGCGAGCGCGACCGCCTCGGCGAGCGTCAGGTCGCCGTTGAGATGGCGCATCAGCTCGGGCACGCCGAGCGCGGTCATCACCGGCCGCGCCGAGTCGAGGTCGCGCGTCCGCAGCGCCGCCACCTCGTCGAGCGCGCCGGCCGCCACCATCGCGGCAAACCGGCCGTCGCACGCGGCATAAAGCTCGGCGCGCGGCGGCAGCACGGTGACCAGGTGGAACCGGAGCCCGGCGGGTGGGCCGTCCGGGGCGGAACGGCGGAACGCCGACAGGGGTCGCCCGGTCGCGGTCCACACCTCCCAGGCGCGGATCAGCCGGTGGCGGTCGCCGGGGGCGAGCCGCGCCGCGGTCTCCGGGTCGTGGCGGGCGAGCGCGGCGCGCAGGCCCGCGCCGCCCAGCCGCTGCCACGTGTCCTCGGCGGCCTGTCGGACCTCGGGCGGCACGGCCGGGACCGGCGCCAGCCCCTCGATCAGCGCGCGCAGGTACAAGCCGGTGCCGCCGACCACGATCGGCAGCGCTGCCGTCCGGTGGCAGGCGGTGATCTCGGCCAGCGCCCAGTCGCGCCAGCGCGCCGCCGATGCCGTCTCGTCCGCCGGTAAGACACCATAGAGCTGGTGCGGTACCAGGGCACAGGCGGCCGGACCGGGGCGCGCGGTCAGGATCGTGAGGTCGGCGTAGAGCTGGCGGCTGTCGGCGTTGATCACGCGCCCGCCGAGTGTGCGGGCAAGGTCGAGCGCAAGGCCGGACTTTCCGCTCGCGGTCGGACCACCGATGATGACCACCGGCCCGCTTTGCGGGGCCGGATGCGGCCTGTCGGCCGTTCGGGGGGCGCTCCCCCCCCGACCCCCTTGCCCCCCCCTTAATGGGGTCCAGGGGGCACCCCCTGGTCGGGGGGTGTCGGGGGGTGAAACCCCCTGACCTGGGGGCGCAAGCCCCCAAACTCTCGCGGCCGGCGTCGGTTTCCGACGTGTACCACACCGGCCTTCCGCCACCCCGCCCTGGTGAAAACGGTGCTGCCACCCCGTGGCAAGTCGGGGGACGTTTGCGCAACGATGGTTGGGGTTCACACTCCAACCCACGGCACCAGCGCAATCGTAGGTTGAGGCGTGACCCCCAACATTGCGAGTGCCCGGCCGAAGCTCCGGCGGCGTGAGTGTCGATTCCTCTCTAACCGCCCGTTCCGCCCATCCCGCCATCGTGACGCCTCCGACCGCCCATTTCCGGTCAAACACGGAACCACGATGCTCGAGCCTGACTGAACACAGCTGTGTTCAGCCCACACGGCGACCGCCGAGCCACCGCGCAAGGCGCGTCAGGCCGCCGTCACGGTTTCGCGCGGCGCGGCGAGTTGGGCAAGCGGCGTCGGGGCCGGCGGGCGTGGCGGCGCGGCGGTGCGGCGCGCCGGCAGGGTCAAGACCGCAAGCAACCCGCCGAGCGCCGACATCGACAAGGACAGGCTGCCGCCGTACATCTCGGCGAGATCGGCGACGATCGACAGCCCGAGCCCGCTGCCCTGGGAGCGCTCGTCGAGCCGTTTGCCCCGGCGCACCGCCAGCGCCGCCATCCGCTCGGTCATCCCCGGGCCGTCGTCGTCTACCCGGATCGTCATGTTGCCGTCGCCGACCGACAGCCCGACCAGAACTCGGGTCGCGGTGTGGCGACAGGCGTTCTCGATCAGGTTGCCGACCATCTCTTCCAAATCCTGGCGCTCGCCGCGGAAGATCGGCGCGCCCGCGATATGGCAGTCGAGCGTGATGTTGCGCACGTCGTAGATCCGACGGAGCGCGTCGCAGATCGATTGGACCACGCTCGCCGCCTGGACCCGCTCGGGCGCCATCACCGCCGGGCCGATCGTCGCGGCCCGGTTCAGATGATGGTCGACGATCTGGGCGATCCGCTCGATGTGCCGGCGCACCTCGTCGGGCGCCTCGGTGCCGTCGTCGCCGACCGTGCGGCTGTTCAAGAGCGCGAGCTCGGTTTTCAGCGCGTGCGCCAGGTTGCTGGCGCTCTGGCGGGCCCGCTGGACCACCTTGCGATTTTGGCCCAAGACCTCGTTGATCGCCTCGACCGCCTTGGTGATCTCGGTCGGGTAGGTGCCGGTCAGGCCGTCCTGCTCGCCGGCCTGGAACCGCTCGAGCTCGCGCGCGAGCCGGCGCAGCGGCTCCATGCCGATCTGGACCTGTAAAAGGATCGCAAAGGTCAGCGCGAGCCCGAGCAATCCGAGCCCGATCATGATCTGGGTGTCGAAGCTCGAAATCTCCTCGCGCACTTCCTGGTCGTTGAGCGCGACCTTGACCGTCGCGATCCGCCCGCCGGGCAGCGCGACCTGGGTCTGGGCCGCGCGCACGCTGGCGCCGTCGGGGCCGTGATCGGTGGAGAACCAAATCTCGTCCGGCGCGACCGACAGATCGAGCGGCAACACCGAGTCCCGAAGCGACGGCGAGCGCAGCAGCACCTTTTCGTTGGTCTTGATCTGCCAGTACCAGCCCGAGCCCGGCTGATCGAATTTCGGCTCGGTCAGGGTGTCGAGCCGGATGCCGAACCCGTCCGGATCGGCGTCGGCGCGGATCGCCGAGGTCACGGCCGACAGCTCGGCCGACACCTTGACGTCGAACCGGCTCTCGACCGCCTCGGTAAAGGCGTGCGACAGGGTCAGCGCGCCGCCGATCCAGGCGATCGCGATCCACACCGCCGCCAGCCCGAGCAGCCGGCTCTTGATCGAAAAAGGTTTCATGCCTTCGGCAATGCGAGACGGTAGCCCTGACCGCGGACGGTTTGAATGAGATTGACGCTCAGCTTCCTGCGGATCCGGCTGATCAAGACATCGACCACGTTCGAGGTCTGGTCCGCCGTCCGCTCGCTGACATGATCGGACAACGCCGAGCGGGTGATCAGCTTGCCCGGGTGATGCATCATGAACTCCAAAATGCGGAACTCCTGCCCGGTCAGCTGCAGCGGCAGGCCGTTGACCGTCACCCGGCCTGAGTGGGTATCGAGGCTGACCGGTCCGCACTTCAAGGTCGGCGCCGCGTGCCCGGCGCTCCGCCGGATCAAGGCGCGCACCCGGACCACCACCTCGTCCATCTCGAACGGCTTGACGACATAATCATCGGCGCCGGCATTGAAGCCGGCGAGCTTGTCACTCCACCGCCCGCGCGCGGTCAAGATCAGGACCGGGAAGGTCAGTCCCTGCTCCCGCCACCGCGACAGCACCGAGACCCCATCGATCTGCGGCAATCCCAAGTCCAAGATCACGCACGCATAGGGCTCGCCCGCGCCCATTCTGAGCGCCTCCACCCCGTCGAGCGCGCACTCGACCAGAAAGCCCGCATGTTCGAACACGCGACGGAGATCGGTCGAAAGGCGGACTTCGTCCTCTACCACCAAGAGCCGCATCGGGCGACCTCACGATCAGCGTCGCCGTATCATCTCGTCCCACCCGGACGAGATCAACACTCCTTTAGAGCTCATACGATCGGCGGAAATCGCGCGGCGTGGGCAAGCGCGTGGCGCACCACCTTGCGCATCACCGACGGCAACGCCTGCTCGCCCAGCCGATCGACCGGGACCCAGACCCCGTCCGCCGCCGCGGCGACGGCTGGTGCCACCGGCGCCGTCGCTGCCGCGACCAGGAGCTCTAAATGAAAATGGGTAAAGGTGTGGCGCACGACACCTGGGAGAATCCCCCATATCGCCGTGACGGGTGCCGCGGCGGCGAGCGCCTGGTCGCTCGGCGGGGCGGGCGGCGCGCGTGGGCTCGGCCGCGCGTCGACCCACTCCGACGACGGCACCTCGGTCATGCCGCCGAGCAGGCCGCACGGCGGCCGGCGGCGCACCAACACCCGGCCGGCGCGATCGACCGCCCAGTACGCGACGCCGCGGCGGGTGGGCCGTTCGGGCTTGGCGGCACGGCGCGGCAGGGTCTCGGCGATCCCGGCGGCGCGCCCCTCGCATGCCTCGGCCCACGGGCAGGCAAGGCAGCGCGGCCGTGTCGGGGCGCACACGGTCGCGCCCAAATCCATGATCGCCTGGGCATAGTCGCCCGGGCGCACCGGTGGGGTCAGGGTCGCCGCCAGCCGGCGTAAGCTCGGCTTGGCCGCCGGCAACGGCTCGGTCACGGCAAAGCGGCGCGCGATCACCCGCTCGACATTGCCATCGACCACGGTCGCCGGCCGGTCGAACGCGATTGCGGTGATCGCCGCTGCCGTGTACGGGCCGATCCCGGGCAGCGCCGCCAGCCCCTGTTCGGTGTCGGGAAACCGGCCCCCGAGTGTGCCCGCGACCCGCCGGGCGCACGCATGCAGGTTGCGGGCCCGAGCATAGTAGCCGAGCCCGGCCCAGCCGGTCAGGATGTCGTCGAGCGGTGCGGCGGCGAGCGCCGCGACGTCGGGCCAGCGCGCGGTGAACGCTTCGAAGTAGGGGATCGCCGCCGCCACCGTGGTCTGCTGGAGCATTATCTCCGACAGCCACACCCGGTAGGGATCGGCGACCGCGCCGGGCGGGGCCCGCCACGGCAGATCGCGGCGGTGTCGGTCGTACCAGGCGAGCAACCGTGCCGCCGCGTCGGGCGGCGCCGTGGCCGGGTCAAGGGGGGCTGGCGCCGCCGGGTCCGGCGGCAGGGCCGCCGTCCGATCGGGACGACGCATCGTTTGGCCCCGGGGCGGCGCGGTCAGGAGGCCGGCCGGTCGGTCTCGGCCGACTCGGCGCACACCCGGTTGCGTCCGGTCCGTTTGGCCGAATAAAGTGCGGCGTCGGCTCGCTGGACCAAGTCCGCCGGCGGTTCGCCCTGGCGGTACTGGGCCGCACCGATCGACAAGGTGATGTTGCCGAAATTCTCGTTACGGGCACGGTTGATGATCTGGCGCGAGCCGACCGTGGTCCGTATGTGGTTGGCGACCACCACCGCGTTGGTCAGCGAGGTCTGCGGCAGGATGATCCCGAACTCCTCACCGCCGTACCGCGCCGCAGTGTCGCGACCCTTGATGCACTCGGTCAATACCCGGGCGACCAGCTTCAAGACATGGTCGCCGACCAGATGGCCATGGGTGTCGTTGAACTTCTTGAAGTGGTCTATATCGACCATCAAAAGGCACATCGGCTCGTTCTGGTGCACCGCGTCCTGCGCCGCAACCGCCAGCGTCTCGTCGAACGCCTTGCGATTGTTGATGCCGGTCAGCCCGTCGGTCATCGCCTCGCGCCGTGCGGTCTGGAGCCGCGCGCGCATCGCCGCCAACTGCTTCGAGGTCTCGGACAGATGGCCCTGAAGTTTGGCGTGTTCGTCGGCGATCACCCGGGTCTCCGCCGCGATCTCCCCGATCATCACGCGCATCTGGTCGATTGTCACCGGTTCGTCAAGGCCGATCCGGAATTCCGACAAGGCATCTTTGTAGCGTCCGGCATCGGCGCCGGCGGCCGACAGCATGTCCAGCACCCTGGTCAAGGCCGACTGGGTGCGCTCCCCGGCCTCCCGGACCACCTGAGCCTCTGCGTCGAAACTGAAGAACCGGCGAAAGAGGTCTTCAAATTTCGATGGGGATATCTTGCCTTCTTCGCGGATGATCACATCGACTGTGCGGGTTAAATCCGGGTTCTCGCCACTATAATAGACATACCAGAGCGTATAATTTTCCGGACTGGGCGGCATCCGTTCCTTGGCCAGCCGTTCGAACGCCTGCGCGGCGAGTTGCGACGCCCACTCCAGACTGTCCCCCAAGCCCATCCGCCTCTCCGTCCCGGCTCGGTCGCCGCCGCTCGCTCGATGCCGGTGTCATATGATCATCCCAGCGCTCGCGCCCGCACCTGGGCAGCGGCTGGTCCGAGATACCCTACCACGTCAGGCGTTTCAGGCTGACGACAAAACCGGCATCCCGGATCGCGGTCCGGCGGGCCGGTTTGATATGGGCACGCCCGGCTGTTGATCGGCCGCGCGGGCGGCCCGAGACAAAGGATGACGAGAGTGTTGCACGTCTGCCGAACCTTTAAACTCGTCTCTTGATCGAACAACGTGTCGGACTGACTGGATCCGGATCACCGTCTGCGTTGCCGTCATTTTTGCGGCGCGATCGAAGGTGAGGGTCGACGGCGCGAGGAGAGTGGTGTCGCCATCCCAGGGCGCGGGGGGCAGGTGCAGGATGGCTTGGCGGGCGGACACAAGCAAGGCCGATCGCTGACCGGCCCAACCGACTCGAAGGATCATCCGCCGGCCAGGCGTGATGACGCACTCCAGAGAGAGTGTTCAGGGAAAACCGCAGGGCTTTCGTGTGCTTGGTCACCCGTCGTTGGTTGTGTCTGCTAGTATAGCTCGGCAAAATTCCTGACACAATTGTGAGGTGTCGGCCGGATGCGGTCACCGGAACACGTGATCCTCTTTGACGAGGTTTAGAGCAAGCCCTCCGGTCAGAACCTCAAAGATCGCGTCCACGTAGTTTTCAGCAGCAGGCACACCGCTCCTCAGAAAAGCAACGTCGCCCGTCGGGACACCGGCACGGTCACCCAGTTCCTTGTCCGGAAGGTCGTATTCGCGCATGATTTCATCAAGCTTCCAGAATACTTTGCATCGTTCCAATTCACGGTCAGGCGTTTCGTTTGGGTCATTGCCAAGAATAGGTATGACGTGATCAACTCTTTTATCGATGCCGCCTCGCCGCATATTGCAGTAGGTGAGCACGCGATGGACAGCGGCATGTCGGCCCTTGCTCGACGGTAGGAATTGCCACATTTTACGTTGTGGGCGTCTACGGTCTTGGCCCGCCACGGGCGCGCGGAGACGCTCGGCTTGGTCGCGCGGATTGAGGGGACATCGTCGCAATTCGTGGACGAAGGCGTAATCAGCCGGCGCAACAACGCCCATCAGGTGGGCTACGCCCGGCGTCACCCGCGTACCCACGAGGTGGTGGATGCGCGGAGTCTGGAAAAGGCGCGGATCCTGTTCGATGGTTTGACCCGCCCTCGATAACCGGCGCCGGCAGGGATCGGGGGCTCTCACGTCTTGCGGGCGATGGACGGGGGCGAAGATAACAACGAAGATCGTCTGCGCGACGCGCTGTTTGTCTTTGTGCGCGACGTTCTCAATGAGCTCAACACCGCGCTTGTTCTGGTCGGTGAGGTTTCCAACAAGAAACCGGTGGGGGATGAGTCCGTCGCCCCGGATGTGCAGTTGGGCTTGGCCATCAAGACGCTTAACAGGTCAGATCAGACAATCGAACAGAAGTTAGCGCAGATCAACCAGGTCAGGATGGCCTGCCTGAAACGTGCGACTGTTGTTGGGTTTGTCTGGTTCGGTTAACAGTGCGTGCGGCGTCACCCGCTCGACATCGCGACGGTGTCAAATGTCGGCGCTTTTGTTTCCGATTAAATCGTGAAGTGCTCGGTGGCGAGATCAGCGTGTCCGCTGCGATTGGGTTACCCCGGATCTCTCGCAAAGGGGTAACCCATCGGATTGCCAGGGGTCCGGATCACTGTCTGGCGCAACGGTGTGACCCGGGCCCGCTTTAACGGGTCACTTGCATTGGCCGATCGAGCCGGCGGCGCAGATCCGGCTGCCATTGACCCAGGTGACGCCGTCAAGCTCGGCGTGGCGCAGATCGGTGCGGCGCAGGCGGGCGCCGGTCAGATCGGCGCCGACCAAGCGCGCGCCGACCAGCTTGGCGTGGCGCAAATCGGCACCGCGCAGGCTGGCATCGGTGAGATCGGCGCGGGTGAAGTCGGCTTCGATTGCCCGCGCGCCGTCGAGCAAAACCCCGACCAGGGTGGCCGAGACGAACTTGGCCCGATAGGCATCGGCGCCGGTCAGATCGGCCCCGGACAGGTCGGCGCGCTGGAAGGTCGCGTCGCGCAGCATCGCGCCGGTCAGGACGGCGCCACGCAGATTGGCGCCGTCATGGTAACAGCGCCGCCAGTTGACCCCGTCGCCCGCAGGGTCCGTGCAGGCAGCGTGCGCCGGTGCCATAACCGTCGCCATCGCCGCGGCCACCGCCATGGCGGCCCCGACCAGGACGGCGAGCCTCGTGCTGGGCTGCGGGTTGGTCATGGGTTCGGGTCTCCCTGGCCGGCGCCGCGTGCGGGCGCCGGTCCTCGGTCGGGACGGTCTGGGTGGGGCGAGGGGGCGGTTGGCTCACGGCCGGGTTAGCGGGCGGTACTTGATCCGATGCGGCTGGTCGGCCTCGGCGCCGAGGCGGCGGCGGCGGTCGGCCTCGTAATCCTGGTGGTTGCCCTCGAACCAGACCACCTGGCTGTCGCCTTCGAAGGCGAGGATGTGGGTCGCGATCCGGTCGAGGAACCAGCGATCGTGGCTGATCACCATGGCGCAGCCGGCAAAGCCGTCGAGCGCCTGTTCGAGCGCGCGCAGGGTATCGACGTCGAGATCGTTGGTCGGTTCGTCGAGCAACAATACATTGGCGCCCGACTTCAGCATCTTGGCCAGATGGACCCGGTTGCGCTCACCGCCCGACAGCTGGCCGACCCGTTTTTGTTGATCCGGGCCCTTGAAGTTGAACGCGGCGACATAAGCGCGCGACGGCATGGCGCGTTTGCCGAGCTCGATCACGTCAAGGCCATCGGAGATTTCTTCCCAAACCGTCTTGTCCGGTGCCAGGCTGTCACGCGACTGGTCGACGTAGCCGAGCACGACGGTGTCGCCGATCCGGATATTTCCGGCATCGGGCTGATCCTGGCCGGTGATCATCCGGAACAGCGTGGTCTTGCCGGCGCCGTTCGGGCCGATCACCCCGACGATGCCGCCAGGCGGCAGGCGCATATCGAGGTGTTCGATCAACAAGCGGTCGCCGAACGCCTTTCGGACCTGCTCGGCGTCGATCACCACGTGGCCGAGCCGCGGCGGCGCCGGGATCACGATCTGCGCCTGGTCGGGCGCGGCGTCGCGGGTCTGGGCGACCAGCGCTTCATAGGCGCTGATCCGCGCCTTGCTCTTGGTCCGGCGTGCCTGCGGGGTCTGGCGGATCCACTCGAGCTCGACCGCGAGCGTGCGCTGGCGCGCCGCCTCTTCGCGGCCTTCCTGTTCAAGCCGCTTCCTCTTCTGTTCGAGCCACGACGAATAATTGCCCTCATACGGGATGCCGCGACCGCGGTCGAGCTCGAGAATCCAGCCGGTGACATTGTCGAGGAAGTAGCGATCGTGGGTGACCAGGACCACGGTGCCGGTGTAGTCGGCGAGATGGCGTTCGAGCCAGGCGACCGATTCGGCGTCCAGATGGTTGGTCGGCTCGTCGAGCAGCAACAGATCGGGCTTGCGCAACAGCAGCTGACACAGCGCGACCCGGCGCCGCTCGCCGCCCGACAGCTTGGTCACGTCGGTGTCGCCGGGCGGGCAGCGCAACGCGTCCATCGCAATCTCGACCGTGCGGTCGAGATCCCAGGCGTCGGCGGCCTCGATCTGTTCTTGCAGCTGCGCTTGTTCGTCGATCAGCGCGGTCATCTCGTCGGGGTCTTCGACCTCGCCGAGCCGCATCGACACCTGCTCGAACCGGTCGAGCAGTGCCGTGGTGCCGGCCAGCGCCTCCAGCACATTCTCCTGCACCGTCTTTTCGGGGTCGAGGGTCGGCTCCTGGGGCAGATAGCCGACGGTCGCGCCCTCGGCCGACCAGGCCTCGCCGGCGTAGTCGGTGTCAAGCCCGGCCATGATCCGCATCAGCGTCGATTTGCCGGACCCGTTCGGCCCGAGCACGCCGATCTTGGCCCCCGGGTAAAACGACAACCAAACGTTGTCGAGCACCTTTTTGCCACCCGGGTAGACCTTGGTCAGACCCTTCATGACATAGACATACTGGTAGGACGCCATGTCGCGTCTCGTCCTTCAGGTTGCGCATCGGATCGGCGGTCGGGCCGCCAGTATGGCATCGAAGCGCGCCGCTGGCGAGGTCGGAGGGTGCGTGTTCCACGCACCCGTCGGTCGGCGGGACGCGCACCCCTCGAAGATAAAGGCGCGCGGACCACCGCCCGCGGTCAGCCCCGCGAGATGTCGGCGACCTCGACCCGGACCTGTGCTGTGCGTCCCTGGCGACGGATCGTCAGCGTCGCGAGGTTGCCGATGCCGACCCGTTCGAGCTCGGCTGCGAGTTCGGCGAGCGTCGCGACCCGGACGCCGTCGACCGCGGTGATGATGTCGCCGAGCCGCTGGCTGGTCCGGTCGGTCCCGCGCAGGCCCGCCGCGGCCGCCGGCGAGCCCGGCTGGACCCCGACGATCAGGACGCCGTCGATGCCGTGGCGGGCGGCGAGCTCGTCGGGCGCGACCGTGACCCCGATCCCGGCGGTCGGCACGGTACCGGTCGTGATCATCGCCGGCACCGCGCGGTTGACGATATCGACCGGCACGGCAAAGCCGATCCCGGCCGACGACCCGCTGCCGGACAGGATCGCGGTGTTGACCCCGATCAGCCGGCCCGCCGAATCAAGCAGCGGCCCGCCCGAATTGCCCGGGTTGATCGCGGCGTCGGTCTGGATCACGCCGGCGATCTCGCGCCCGCTGTCGGTCGGCAAATGGCGGTCGAGCGCGCTGATCACCCCGGTGGTCAGCGTGCGCGCCAGCCCGAACGGGTTGCCGATCGCAAACACCGCCTGGCCGACCCTGAGATCCTGCGACGAGCCGAGCGGGATCGGGGCCAGCCGGGCGCGGTTTTCGGCAAGCCGGAGCACGGCCAGGTCATAAGCCGGCGCACGGCCGATCACGCGCGCCGAGATCGCCTCGCCGCTGTCGAGCCGCACCGCGACCCGCCCGGCGTTTTCGATCACATGGTCGTTGGTGACGACATGACCGGCGGCGTCCCATACGAAGCCCGAGCCGGTGCCGCCCGGCCGCGGTTCGCCGAAGAAGCCGCGGCCTTCGGTGAAGATGTAGACGACCGAGGGCGACGCCCCTTCGAACAGGTCGATCGTGGTCTGCTCGAAGTCGGCGAGTTCGCCGCGCGGGGTGATCGCGCGCGGCGCGCTGCCGGTCAACAGCACGCCGCGGATGAAGCGGTCGCCGATCCAGATGCTCGCCAGGATCAAGACCCAGATCAGCGCATAGCGGCGAAAACGTTGGTCCATCGTGAGACACGAAGCCTTTTCGACAAGAGCGGCGGCGCGGGGAGCGCGCCGACGACCCGTGCCCGGACTATGCCCGGTCCGGCCGCCCGGTCCAAGGGCGCGGACCCGCGTTCGCGCGGGCGCGGCCGGGGCGTGCGACCGAGGACGGCGTGCCGGCGAGCCGCGGTCGTTCTTCTTTTGTAAAAAAAAGGTGGTGGGGCGCGCGCGCCCCACCACCAAATACCAGTCATCACGCTCTCGTCACCTCGAAGGGAGACCGACGGCCATGTCCCGTCCCCCGGTCCGACCAGCCAAACGGCGCCCCGGGGCCGTTGGCTGGGTTGCCTTGACCGCGGCCTCGTTCGGCGATGACGCCGCGTTGATGTGGATGGCCCACGGCAAACGCGCCGCCGTGCTCGGCGCGGTCGCCGGGCCCAAGGGCATTCTGGTCGGCGGCGTGTTCGGTCTGGTGTTCGGCGGCGGGCTCTGCCTGATCGACAGACTGGTCGCGGGCGATCGCCATGCCGGACGCGAGACACCGCGATCGAACAGCCTCCGGCGACTGGATCAGCGCCTGAAGACAGCAAGGCGAACAACCTGCCAGAGAGCATCTTGAGGGTTGAGGGTGTGGTTTGGTTTAAATATGCCATAGTTGGCTGAGCGAATTGGTTAAGGGGTAAATACGCCGGCAATGGCTTTACGGTGAAGTCATCGGCAAGACGATTAAAGTGTGGCTCGGTCGACGGCCGGTGGGAAATAAATCGAACGTGACATCCGCTGCGAGGTTTTGAGCCACCTCGCTGCGACTCGTGGATAGCGCCCACATGCTGCGGTTGCGCCATCCCCAATCGTCCGTCCCGTTGTTCGCCCGAGAAGGCCTTCCCCCGTCTCGACCTGAGGCTGTTTTGGCACCGCCCAGCCTTGACGGTATCTGCCACCGATGGGATCTTTGTGCTCAGCCGGTGAAACGGATGCTGGCTCTGCGGGCGCGCAACCAGTCGAGTGATAACCGGTCGACCGTCGAGGCGAGTCGATCAGCGGGGCGAGCCGCTTTCAAGTCGTCTGCCGGCCTGTTGTGAGCGTTGAACAGCCCTGGGGGCAAAGTCCCCAAAAAACAACCTCGCAACGGGCGTCGGTTTCGATCTTCGAAAGATCGTTGGTGCGAAGTCTCCGGGCGTGATGATCACCCATCGTCCGACGCCGGCCCGGCGAGCGCTTGGCGGAATGCCGCCAAGCTCTCGTCGATCCCGGCGCGGCCGAAGCCGAGCCGGACCCGATCGTCCGGGGTCGGCGCGAGCTCGGATTGGAACGCGCTCGCCGGCAGGACCAAGACCCCGGCGTCCTCGTGCAGACGGTTGGCGAACGCCTCGACCCCCTCGGCGCCGAGATAGCGCGGGAAGGCGATGCAGCCGGCGGCCGGCACCTGCCACTCGAACAGGTCGGGGTGCGCGCGCATGACCGCGTCCAGCCGCTTCAGATTGTCTTCGACCAGCGCCCGGTTGCGCGCGAGCAACCGGTCGCGGGCCTTGAGCGCGATCCGCGCCAGCGCCTCGCTCGGCGCGGCGCCGCAGATCGACAGATAATATTTGACCTGCTCCATCGCTGCCAGCCGGTCGCGCGCCCGCGTCACGACCCAGCCGACCCTGAGCCCCGGCAGGCCGTAGCTCTTCGACAGCACGCCGAGCGAGACCCCGCGCTCGTAAACCTCGGCGATCTGGGGCAGACGACGCGCGGGGTCGCGTTCAAGCCCACGATAGACCTCGTCCACGAACAGCCACAGGCCGTGGCGGCGTGCCAGCGCGACCAGCCCCTCGAAGGTCGCGTGGTCAATCAGCGCGCCGGTCGGGTTGTGCGGCCAGTTGGTCACCACCGCCCGGGTGGTCGGCCGGATCAGCGCCGCAAGTCGATCGAGGTCGAGCGCCCACCCTGCCGCGGGGTCGAGCGGCAACGCGGTGGTCTCGCACAACCGCGCCGGTACGGTCTCGAGCGACTGGTAGCACGGCGTGGTCACGATCGCGTGGTCGTCGGGGCCGAGCAGCGCGGTCAGCGCGCAGACAATGCCCTCCTCGGCGCCGGAAAAGCACAGGATGTCGTCGGCCGCGCGATCCTCGTACAACCCCGCGATCAGCGCGCGCAGCCACGGGTCGCCACGGCTCTCGGTGTAGCCGAGCGAGACCCGCTCGAACGCCCGGCGGTCCTCGGGCGACGCGAGCTCGAGCAGTTCGGCCAGCGTCAGGCTTTGGACGTCGGACGCCGACAGATTGTGGCGCGCCGTAAACTCCCGGCGCGCCAGATAGGCCTCGAGCCGGAACGGCGGCAGGTCGTGGCGCATGGCGTCAGGAGAGCGCTGCTGTGGCGCGCTGGATGCGCCAGCAGGCCTCTTCCAAAAGGTCGGTCGACGTCGCGTAGGAGATGCGCAGATACGGCGACAGACCGAACGCCGCCCCTTGGACCGCCGCCACGCCCTCGGCCTCGAGCAGGTAGGTGACGAAATCCTCGTCGGTCTCGAGCGTGCGGCCGTCGGGCGTGCGTTTGCCGAGCGCGCCGGCGCACGACGGGTAGACGTAGAACGCGCCTTCGGGTGCGTGACACGTCATGCCGTCCGCCGCGTTCAGCATCCGGACCACCAAGTCGCGCCGCGCCTTGAAAACCGCCGCGCGCTCGGCGATGAACGACTGGTCGCCGGTGAGGGCTGCGACCGCCGCGGCCTGGCTGATCGAGCACGGGTTGCTGGTGCTCTGGCCTTGCACCTTGGCCATCGCCTTGATCAACTGGGTCGGGCCGCCGCCGTAGCCGATCCGCCAGCCGGTCATCGCATAGGCTTTGGACACGCCGTTGACGGTCAGCGTGCGCGGGAACAGGGCCGGCTCGACCTCGGCCGGGGTCGTGAAGCGGAAGTCATCGTAGACGATATGTTCGTACATATCGTCGGTCATGATCATTACCTGCGGGTGGCGGACCAGGACGTCGGTCAACGCCTTCAACTCGGTCTCGGTATAGGCGGCGCCGGTCGGGTTGTTCGGCGAGTTCAAGATCAGCCACTTGGTGCGCGGGGTGATCGCGCGCTCAAGATCGTCCGGCCGGAGCTTGAACCCGGTCGTCTCCGGGCAGGTAACCGACACCGGCGCGCCCTCGGCGAGCAGGACCATGTCGGGATAGGACACCCAGTAGGGCGCCGGGATGATCACCTCGTCGCCCGGGTCGAGCGTCGCCATCAGGGCGTTGTACAACACCTGCTTGCCGCCGACCCCGACCGTGATCTGATCGGGAGTATAGGAAAGGCGGTTCTCGCGGGCGAACTTGTCGACGATCGCCTGTTTGAGCGCCGGGGTGCCGTCCACGGTGGTGTATTTGGTGTCGCCGGCTTCGATCGCGGCGACCGCGGCCGCCTTGATCGGGTCGGGGGTGTCGAAGTCGGGTTCGCCGGCGCCGAGGCCGATGACGTCGCGCCCGGCGGCCTTCAGCTCGCGCGCCTTTTGGGTCACGGCCAAGGTCGGCGACGGCTTGATCCGGGCAAGGCGGCCGGCGAGGATCGACATCGGATGCGGCCCTTTCAGCGGCGGGGTGCGGGATTTCGCGGCTCGTCAATGCTAGCGCACGCGTCCGCGGCCGACAACCGGGCCGCCGGGCGGGGCAGGGTCGCGAAAAACCTTAGGCTTGATCCGAAGGATCGAGCCGTCCAGGCACGCCGGATGAACCGTGGGTGCAGGAGCTCGACCTCTGGTCGCCGGAGCGGGTCAACGCCAAGGTCCACGCCGAGGGCCTGGAGCGGCGCGACGGCGACCTGAGGTCGAACGCTCGGCCTCGAGCCTTCGGCCGGCGTTGCACGTCGATCAAGGCTGCCGGCCGTCTGCTCGACACTCTTGCTCAGGGGTGATCCGACGCATCGAGCCGCGCGCGCACCCCGGCCGGAAGGTCGCTTGCGTCCCACAGCGGCCGCCAGTCGTAGACCGGCGGCAACAGGTCGGCCGTCTGGAAATGGACCGCGAGCGGCGGCAGCGGCGACAGACCGGCCAAGGTGGCGAACAGTCGGTTGGTGGTCCGCCGCTCCGCGCCCAGGCGGCGTTTCTTGCGGTTGCCGACGAACCGGGTGTTATCGAAGTTCGGCCATAAATCGCGCACCACCGTGCCGTGCAGAAACAGATGGTGGGTCATGTGCGAGGTGGTGCGCCAATGCCGGGTCGCGGTCGCAAACAGATAAGACGGATAATAGCTGTGGTAGAGCTGGATATGCTCTTGGGGGTGCAGGATCAGATGGCGGCCGGTCTTGGCCGCCAGGTCCAGGTAGAGATCGACCATTTCGACCAGCGCCGACGGCTCGTGGAGATAGTCGTCTTCGGCGACATAGACCAACGCGTTTTCCGCCGCGGCGCGGCGGAAGGTTTCGTGCAGCGAGCCGCCGGCGCCGGTGGTCTCGGGCGTCACCAGCTCGATCGGCTCGCCGCGGTGTGCCATCACCGCTTCGACCGCGGCGCGCAACGGCGGGTCGGAGCGGTCGTCGAGCACCACGACCTTGAGCGCGGCGACCCGCTCGGCGGCGCGCAATTCGGCGATCGCGCGGGCGAGCGAGGCCAGGCAGCGCAGGATCGTCTCGTGCTTGGGGGCGTCGACGGGCGGTGGCCGTTCCTTGACGTTGCGGTTGCGGCGCAGGCATGACCGGACGAACACGGTGAGTGCGTCGAGCCGGTGGTCGGGTCGCACCGGGGCGGCGCCGGCGCCTGGGCGGTCGAGCGCGCGCCATGCGTCGTCCGCGGCCGCGGCGGCGAGCGCGTCGGCGACCTGCGCCGGCGGCAGCAGATGGTGCGCCTGGGCCGGCCGGACCCGGAAGCCGAACGGGGTGACCGCGCGGTCGATCAGACGCATCAACTCGTTCATCAACCGTCCTCCGCGCCGTCCGGGCGGTCGGTGCCGCCGTCGCGTGCCAGCACGCTGGCAAAAAACCCGTCGGTGCCGTGGCGCGCCGGCGAAAGATGGAGATCGGGCCCGGTCGCCGGCAGCGCGATGCCCGCGTGCGCGGCCAGGTCCGCGACGGCGTCGCGGCGGCGGAACGCCGGATGGCACGCAAGAAAGCGCGCCACCTGGTCTGCGTTCTCCTCGGCGAGCAGCGAGCAGGTGGCATAGATCAGCCGGCCGCCCGGGCGGACCAGCCGGGCCGCACTGTCGAGGATTTCGGCCTGCAGGGCAACCAGGGCGGCGAGCCCGGGCCCAAGCGGACGCCAGCGCGCGTCCGGGTTGCGCCGCCAGGCACCGATGCCGGTGCACGGCGCGTCGACCAGGACCCGGTCGAACCCGCGTTTGTGGCGCTTGACCCAGGGATCGCGCGCGCTCGAGAGCGTGCGGGTCTCGACATTGTGCACGCCGGCGCGGCGCAGCCGCTCGGCGGCGCGGGTGAGCCGGCCGGCGAGCACGTCGCAGGCGATCACCCGGCCGCGGTTGGCCATGGTCGCGGCGATCGCCAGCGTCTTGCCGCCGGCGCCGGCGCAGAAATCGATCAGCTGATGGCCCGGTCGGGCATCGACCACGAGCGCCAACAGCTGCGACCCCTCGTCCTGGAGCTCGACCCAGCCGTCGCGGAACACGGCAAGCGGGGTCACCGCGGCGCGGTCGGCGAGGCGCACGCCGAGCGGCGACCACGGGGTCGCCGCGGCGTCGATCCCGGCGTGGTCGAGCGCGGCCAGCACCTGCGCGCGGTCCGCCTTCAACCGGTTGACCCGCAGATCGACCGGCGCTTCGGCGGTCAGCGCCTCGAGTTCGGCGGCAAAGCGGTCGCCGAGGCTGGCCCGCAGCGGCGCCTCGGCCCACGGCGGGCATTCGAGCCGGACCGCCGCGGGCATCTCGGGCGGCACCAGCGGCCGGCCGGCCAGCCGCTCGAGCATCCGGCGCTCCGGCTCGGACAGCGGCGCCGGGGCATAGCGGCCGCCGGTGCACAGGGCCGCCACCGCGGCCGGTGTCCGGTCACCGACCAGCACCAGATCGGCGAGCACCAGCGGCCGGGCTGCGTCGGGTCCCGGCAGGCCGTCGGGGGCGGCGGCGATCGGCCCGCCGCCGGTGTGCGCGATCCACCAGCCGAGCCGGGCCCGGCGACGGAGCACGCCATAGACCCGGGCGGCCAGCGCGCGCCGGTCCTGAGCGCCGATGTAGCGGCGGTTGCGCAGCCAGGCCGACACCACGGCGTCGGCCGGCCGCGCGGTCGCGATCACCTCGGCGAGCAGCGCGATCGCGCCGTCCAGGCGGGCGGCCGGGGTCATCGGCGGGCCCGCGTGCCGGCAGGTCGCCGGCGTGCGCGGCGCGGGGTGCGGTCGGTCATGACCGCAAGATTAGGACCGCGCGATCGGTCCGGCCAGGACCGATCGACGGCGGCTGCGGCCGCCGCCGGTGTCGGTGGCGGGTACCGGTGGCGGTTGGGGATCGTTTTGCCGGGCCGGAGGCGGGCACCATGCTACGCGCGACCTTCAACCATCACGGTTGGGGACGGTGTCACCGACCCCGCGAACCGCTGGTCCCGCTCTGGCCGCCCC